>LRTP01000684.1 GCA_001550305.1 Streptomyces diastatochromogenes | reverse complement strand
CGCTTGCCCGTACTGACGGCGCTCCCGGGCGACGTCCGCAGCGGAGCCCGGCGCTGTTCGTCCGGCCAGGGCCCTCGGCACCGGAGCGGGGCTGGGCGCGTTGACCGGGCTGCTGGGGGTGGGTGGCGGGTTCCTCGCCGTGCCGGCCCTGGTCACCGTCCTGGCCTTCGAGATGCAGGCCGCCATCGGCACCAGCCTGCTGATCATCTCGGTCAACTCGCTGGCCTCGCTGCTCACCCGCGGTGCCACGACGTCGGGCCTGGACTGGACGTTGATTGCGCCCTTCACCGGGACCGCGATCCTGGGCGCCTGGGACGGCAAACGTCTGGCCGGCAAGGTCTCGGGCCCCCTCCTTCAGCGCACCTTCGCCGTGGTCCTGCTGGCGGTCGCCGTGTTCATGCTCGTCGACGCCCTGACCTGACCCCGGCCGGTACCGGCGGACTCCCGCCAGGGGACAGGAACAGCTTCACGCGAGGGACAGGAACAGCTTCTCCAGACGGGCCCGCATCCGCTCACGGTCGCCGTCGGCGGCCAGGTCGGCATCGGTCAGACAGTGCTGCAGACCGGTCGCGATGATCGCGAACCCGGCCTTGTCCAGCGCCCGGGAGGCCGCGGCGAGCTGGGTGACCACGTCCTCGCAGTCCCGTCCCTCCTCGATCATCTTGATCACTCCGGCGATCTGCCCCTGCGCCCGGCGCAGCCGGTTGACCACCGTCTTCAGCTCCTCGGCTGCCATCGCCAGTTCCACAAGCCCTCCCTCGATATACCCCCGCGGGTATCCTGTCCGTGGGGTGAAGCACCAGAAAGAGAAGGAAATTCCCGTGACCGCCACTTCCCTCGCCCCCGACCAGGCCCACGCCCGGCTCCACGAGCTGACCGTCATCGATGTGCGCACCCCCGGCGAGTACGCCTCGGGCCACATAGCGGGCGCCCACAACATCCCCGTGGACCGTCTCGACGCGGCCGTGCCCGTCCTGAAGTCCGCCGCCGAGCGCGGTGACCTCGTCATGGTGTGCGCCTCCGGCGCCCGCTCCGCGCAGGCCTGCGCCACCCTCACCGCACACGGCATCCCCGCCGCCACCCTCACCGGCGGCACCACCGCCTGGAGCCGGCACGGACACGACCTGCACCGTCCGGCCGACGCCCGCGGCGTCTGGCCCATGGACCGTCAGGTCCGCTTCGTCGCCGGGTCCCTGGTCCTCGTCGGACTCGCGGTCGGACAACGCCGTTCGGCCGCCCGCTGGTTGTCCGTCGGCGTCGCCGGAGGCCTGGTCTACTCGGCCGTCAGCGGCAGCTGCGCCATGGCCCGTGTTCTGGCCAAGCTCCCGCTCAACCAGCCCCGTGCCACCGACCTCGACGCCACGCTCGCCGCACTGGCCACAATGGGGCAGTAGTAGTCGAGAAACGATGCCGTCGCGCTCATCTCCGATCGCCGGCTGTCAGCCTCGGAGATACTCCCTTCGGCGCCTCGGTCGTCCGCATACGGTGCGGTCACGCGGCGGGACGGGCATCGCCGATCCCGCCGCACAGCCGACAACCAAGGGGAGGCGCTATGGCGAGTGTGGAAGTGTCGCTGAAGGAAATGATGACCGCGGCCGAGGGAGCGTTGGGGGCGGCCGTGGTCGACTACACCAGCGGCATGGCGCTGGGTACGCTGGGCGGGGGCAAGGACCTCGACCTCACGATCGCTGCCGCCGGAAACACGGATGTCGTCCGCGCGAAGGTGCGGACCATGGAGCAACTGGGTCTCAAGAGCCGGATCGAGGACATCCTGATCACTCTCGAATCGCAGTACCACCTCATCCGGCCGGTCACCGGACGCAACGGCAACGGTCTGTTCCTCTACCTCGTGCTCGACAAGGCGCGTTCGAACCTGGCGATGGCCCGTCACCAACTCAAGCGTGTCGAGGAGCAGTTGGAAGTGTAGGCCGACCGGATCCTCGGGCTGACGTGCGCCCACGATGTGAAGACTTCTTCAAGTCACCACATCAGCATCATCCCAACAGGTGGATGCGTGCGGCCGTGAGCGAGAAGGATCGGCAGCGACGGTCACGTGGTGCGGCGGCGCCTTCCGGGCGTCACCGCACCAGGTGACGACCATCCCCACGCGGCAGGGAGCGAGCACCGATGCGGGTCCCCCTCTACCAGGCCAAGGCGGAGTTCTTCCGCATGCTGGGACACCCCGTGCGCATCAGGGTCCTCGAGCTGCTGCAACACGGCCCGGTCCCGGTGCGGGACCTGCTCGCCGACCTCGACATCGAGCCGTCCAGCCTCTCGCAGCAGCTGGCCGTCCTGCGTCGTTCCGGCATCGTGGTGTCCATCCGTGAGGGTTCCACCGTCAGCTACGCGCTGGCCGGCGGTGACGTCGCGGAGCTGCTGCGCGCGGCCCGCCGCATCCTCACGGAGCTGCTGGCCGGGCAGAACGAACTGCTGGTCGAACTGCGGCAGAACGACACGTCCCTGCCACCGGTGTCCTCCGGTGGCTGACCCTGTGCGGGGCCGTGGGCCGCGCCGCTCCGTCACCCTTTCGCGGGCGGCACACCGACCAGTTTCGTCAGGAAGCGGTCGACCTGCTCCTCCAACGGGGGCCAGGGCAGCTCGGGTTGGTTGACGCGCAGTGACACCGCGCCATGGACGGCCGTCCGCAGATCCAGGGACACGGTCTCGGCGTCGCCCCGAGGCGCCAGTCCGGCGTCCATGCAGCGACGGATCGCCGCGGTCGTGCGCCCGGCCATCTCCTCCTTGAAGGACATGTCCGTGCGCCGGTTGAGCGTGCTCTCGTGCAGCACCTTGTACAGCCCCGGGTGCTCGCGGGACCAGGCCCCGAGCAGCGCGGTGCGGGCGCGCAACGCGGCCACCGGGTCGCCGGCACCCGACTCCGCCTCGTCCACCGCGCGCAGCAGGTCCGTGTGGCACCGCTCCAGCGCGGCCAGTACCAGCGCGTCGCGGTCGGCGAAGTGGATGTAGACGGACGTCGCGGCGATGCCCACCTCGCGGGCGACGGCACGCAGCGACAGGGCCTCGTCGTCGGCGAGCTCGTCCAGCAGCCGCAGTGTCGCGTCGACGATCTCGGCGCGCAGCCGCTCGCCCTGGCCCCGCGGGTTGCGGCCGCGTGAGGTGGTCCGGGCGGTCTTCCGGGCCGGGGTGGTCGCGTCCATGGTTCGGCATTGTAGGGGACGCCCTGTAGGGCTACAGTCGTAGCACTACAGGTGTTCACCTATCGGGGAGTCGCCATGACACTGCCGACCCAGAGCGCGGTCGTCGAGTTGGACCCGGCGTTCGCGGAGATGGCTGCCGCGAGCTTTCGACTCGCCGGCGAGGGCCCGGAACTGACGCCACGCGAGCGCATCCTGCTCAGCCTCGTCGCCGACGTGTGCGAACAGGTCCTCGGAATGCCGTACGCACTTCATGTGCGAGCCGCCCTCGACCAGGGCATCGACGCCGACGACCTGCGCGAACTGCTCCGCTTCATCTCCTACGACAGCGGATACCCGGCGGCGCTGGCGGCGCTGGTGCGGCTGGCCGAGATCGAGCGCGAGCACGGCATGCCCGGACCGAACGGCAAGGCTCACGAGGTGAACGCGGACGGCACGGGCAGCCCGCTTCCCGCGGCGATGCGCGCCCAGGTCCAAGCCCTCGACCCGGGTCTGGCCGACTACATGGACCTGCAGTCGCGCATGCGGGCCGACATGTCCCGCATCAGCGTCCGCGAACGGGCGTTCGCCACCATGACGGTGGACGTCCTCTACCAGACCCTCCAGGAAAGCTTCCGCGCTCACGTCGGCCGCGCACTGGGCGCGGGGGCGACACCGGACGAGGTCCGCGCCGCCGTCCGCGTCACCGCGCCCTTCGGAATGACACGGACCTGGCGTGCCTTGAACGTGCTCGACGCGCTGCTCACCGAGCGGGAGGAACGGGAGGGGAAGCGGACGCCCGGCGCCGCCTGACCCTCCTTGCTCACGCCAAGGTTGTCGCGACGGTGCCACTCACGGGTCTGGACAGTGTCCTCATCGGCCCGCACGAGATTGGCCCGCACGAGCCCCGCGGTCGCCGGGACGGAGTTCTCGTCCGCCGAGGCCGACCACATCACCGACTGTGCCGTCCCGCCTCCCGCGCCTGCGTGAAGACGCGGTCAGGCGGGCTGCCACAGCTCGATCCGATTGCCCTCGGGATCGGTGACCCAACCGAATCGACCGACACCTTCCATGTCCTGCGTCTCTTCGGCCACGTCCGCTCCCTTGGCGCGCAATTGCGCGAGCATCGCATCCAGGTCGCGGACCCGGAAGTTGAGCATGGCCTGCTGGGCGCGGGACCCGAAGTAGTCGGTCTCGGACTCGAACGTCGCGAACACCGTCGGCCCGGTCTCCTGACGCCACAGTCCGTTCTCATCGGCGTCCAGGCCCAGGCAGTCGCGGTACCACGCGTTCAGGGCCGCCGGGTCGGCGGCCCGCATGAAGTACCCACCGATTCCAAGCACATGTTCCATGCCGCCATCTTGCCAGGACGGTGATCAGCCGGCCCGGCACCACACCATCGCCCCCTTCACACCCCTGTCTCGACGCGGGGGTCTGGGCCGGCCGTCCGTGAACCACGGCCAGACTCACAGCGCGGCTTCGACGACGAAGAGCGGGGCGTCCGTGCCCGAGCACGGTACGACGACGGCCTCCGTGTCCGCGACGGTGCTCGCGGCTCTGATGCCCACGCACTTCTCGTCGGTCACATGGATCAGATGGGTCCGGCCGACCGCCCGCCCGGAGACCCCGGAACCCCGCGATGCCCTGGACTGCTCGGAATCCCTGGATTGCCTGGATTGCCTGGATTGCTTGGCTTGCTCGGATTCCTTGGGTGCCTTGGGTTCCACCGTCCTCGCAGGCAGACCTTTTCGTTCGGCACGTCAGCCCGATACCTGTGCCAGGTCGACGTGCCACTGGAAGGTGTCGGAGGTGGGTTCGCCCTGAATTGCTGCCGACTTGCCAGTGGGCGGCCTGAAGCGCCGGGCGTTTCTCAGGTGAGGCCCGGGGCGGCAGGCGGGACGCGCGGGTGCCTGGGAAAGAGGTGGCGCACGCCGCGTCCGCACAGGTCGAGGGCGAGTTCACAGAACATGGCATTGGCCCAGCCGAACCAGTCCCGGGTGAACCGGCCGGGGTCGTCGACATGGAAACTCTCGTGCATCAGCCCGGTGCCCGCGGTGGTGACCGCCAGTGTGTCCAGAGCCCGCGCCGCGTCGCTCTCGTCGCCGGTCAGCCCGGCGACGGCGATCGCCAGCGGCCAGACGTGCTTGTCCGGGGTGTGTGCACTGCCCACCCCGGACGCGAACCTGCCGCGGAAGTAGGAGGAGTTCGCGTCGGACAGCACGAGCCGCCGAGTGGACCGGTACAGCGGGTCGTCCTGGGCGCACCAACCGCTGAGGGGGAGGCTCAGCAGGCTGGGGAGGTTGGCGTCGTCGCCCAGTAGGACATGACCCCGGCCGTCCACCTCGTACGCCAGCACGGACACGCCGCCCGCCTCCACCACCGCGGTCGCCAGGATTCCCGCGTCGATCTCGTCCGCCAGCGCCAAGGACGTCCGGGCGAGTTCCGTGTCGTGCAGGACGGACTCGGCCAGTGCGGCCAGGCCGTGCAGGCATGTCGACGCCAACGCGTTGGCCGGCACGAGATAGCCGTACGTGCAGCAGTCGTCGCTCGGCCGGAAGCCCGACCACGTCATACCGGTCCACGCCACCGGCGCGCCGCGGCCGCCGAGCGGAAGGGTGTCCGCAGAGAAGGGGCCGGAGGGCCGGACGAATCGATACGGTGACCGCTCGTGCGCCTGCTCGGCACGCCAGGTGCGTACGATCGTCCACGCGGCGCGGCGAAAGCCGTCGTCCAGGTGGTCCACGCGACCGGTCGCCTGCCAGATCGCGTATGCCAACTGCAGTGGCGCGCACAGCGAGTCGAGTTCGTACTTGCGCTCCCAGACCCAACTTCCCACCGCAGGACGGTCGGTGGGCTCGCCGTGCGCGTCGGTGGGGCCGTCGTTGAAGGCATTCGCGTACGGGTCCAGCAGGACGCAGCGGATCTGACGCCGCGACACGCCGACCAGGACATCGCCGATCCGGGGATCCGCGGCCAGAGCCAGGTAGGGACGCATCTGGGCGGTGCTGTCGCGCAACCACATCGCCGGTATGTCGCCGGTCCTGACGAAGACCTCCGCCGCCCAAGGGGCCGCAGGAGTTCCCCAACTCATCGACGTGACCCAGGTGTTGGTCAGGCAGCTCTCGATGATGTCCGCGGCCGGGCCGGTGCCCCGCAGTTCGGTGGCGAGCTTCCCTCCGAGGGCCCTCAGGGACTCCGGAATGCTCCAGGGCGGAGGAGATTCGGGAATGGGAAACGTTACCATCACGCCTCTTGACTCCTCCTGTGACCTACGCCACGGTGTGATCAACGGGGAATGGAAACGTTACCTTGAGGGAGCTGGCGTCCACCAGACCGGCGAGCCCGCCCAGGACTGAGCCATCGCCAACTCCCCGTAGGGAGAAGGTGAACGCGTGTGACAGCTCCTCCACGCCCGTGGCGCAGAAAGCTCGGATCGGACGCCCGGGCCGCGTACGTGTTCCTTGCGCCGGCCCTCATCGGGTTCACGGTGTTCGTCGTCTACCCGCTGATCCGGTCGGCGTACTTCGCGCTGACGCAGTACAACGGCCTTTCGGACCCGAAGTTCGTCGGCTTCGACAACTTCCGAAGGATGTTCACCACCGATCCGTCGTTCTGGCCCTCGGTACGCGCCACCCTGCTGCTGGTCGTTCTGTACGTGCCCCTGTCGCTGGCCATCGGGCTGGCGCTGGCGGTCTTCTGCAACCAGAGGATGCGGGGGGTCAGCCTGCTGCGCACGCTGTGCTACCTGCCCGTCGTACTGCCGGTGGTCGCCACGATCACGCTGTGGAAGTTCGTCTTCAATCCCCAAGTCGGCCTGGCCAACCAGGTACTGACATGGCTTCACCTCCCGACGAGTGAGTGGCTGTCCGGTTCGGACTCGGCGATGCCCTCGATCGTGATCGTCATGCTGTGGAGCGTCGGCTCAACAATGATCATTTTCCTCGCCGCGCTCCAGGCGGTTCCCACCGAACTCTACGAAGCGGCCAGGATCGACGGCGCCGGACCCAGGACGGTGTTCTTCCGGATCACCCTGCCGCTGATCAGCCCGATCATGGTGCTGCAGGTCGTCCTGCAGATGGTGACCGCCCTCCAGGCCTTCAACCAGCCCAAGATCCTCTCCCCGGACGGCATGGGCGGCCCGGGATTCAGCACCAGGGTGCTGATGCTGTCGATCTACACCAACGGCTTCCCCAGCCTCGGCCGGGTCGCCCAACTCGGCTACGCCTCCGCCCAGGTGTGGGTGCTCTTCCTCGTCATCGTCGTCCTGATCGCCGCCACCGCTCGCTTCTCCTCGATTTGGACCTACAGTGACCACGTCTCCTGACGTCATGAAGACATCGCCGCCGACCGCTGCGCCGCCGCCCGACAGCGCGGGGGCGGCCCGACCGCGGGGCAGGGCCGCACGTACCGCGTCCTGGTACGCCGTCGCGCTGCTCATCACCTCCGTGATGATCCTGCCCATCCTGTGGATGCTCACCGTCGCGCTCAAAGGGCCTTCGGCCGTCTTCGAAGTGCCACCGAAACTGCTGCCCCACGAGTTCCACTTCAAGAACTTCATCGACGGGCCGAAGGCGATCCACTTCCCGCGCCTGTTGCTCAACTCCCTTGTCATCACCGGACTTTCGGTGATCGGCGGGGTGATGACATCGATGATGGCCGGATACGCCCTGGCCCGGCTCCGCTTCCCCGGCCGGAGGATCCTGTTCTACGTCTTCGTCGGCAGCATGCTCCTGCCACCGGTGGTCGGCATCATCCCGCTGTTCCAGCTGTTCAAGGACATCGGCTGGTACGACACCTGGCTGCCGCTGATCGTGCCGGCCTGGCTGGGCGGCAATCCGCTGTTCATCTTCCTCGCCCGCCAGTACTTCCTCTCGATTCCCCACTCCATCGACGAGGCGGCCAAGGTCGACGGCGCGGGGCACCTCCGGATCTTCGTGAGCGTCATGCTGCCCCTCACCCGACCGGCCTGGATCACCATGTCCATCCTGGCCTTCCAGATGTCGTGGAACGACTACCTCAACCCGCTGATCTATCTCTACTCGTCCCAGAAGTGGCCGCTGAGCGTCGGCATGGCCTCCTTCGTCTCCCAGTTCGCCGGCCAGACCCCGGACTGGAACCTCTACATGGCCACCAACCTGCTCTACATGCTGCCCCCACTGGCCGCGTTCTTCGTGGCCCAGCGCTACTTCATCCAAGGCCTGAGCGCTCTGGGCACCGTCAACCAGCGCTGACCCGCACCACGTCAGCCGACCCACTCCCCGTACCAGGAGGCCACGTTGAAACGAACACTCCATGCAGCCGGAGCGCTGCTGGCGGCAGGCGGACTGCTGGCCACCTCGGCCTGCGGCGGCTCCTCGGGACAGGAGTCGGGCGGGAAGACCACGGTCACCGTGATGACCTGGGAGTCGAACGCGACCAACAAGCTCATCGACCAGGCCCTGGCCGGATTCCAGGACCCCGACATCACGGTCAAACGCATCGACACACCCAACGGCAACTACAGCGACAAGCTCTCGGCGCTGACCCAGGCCAAGAAGCTCCCCGACCTCTTTTGGTGCGGCAACGACACCGAGCAGCAGTACACCGGACAGGGACTGCTCACCAACTGGTCCTCGAAGCTCTCCGGTTCCGGCGACTTCGGCACCGGCAGTTTCGACTCCACGGCCATGAAGAACTGGAAGACCGCCGACGGCAGGATCGGCGGCGTCCCCTCGCTGATGAACACCTATGGCATCTGGTACGACATCGACGCCTTCAAGGCAGCCGGCATTCCGGTACCCGCGGCCGGCTGGACCTGGGACCAGATGTACGAGGCCGCCGCCAAGCTGCACGCGAAAGGCGCCAAGTACGGCCTGGTCGCCGACGCCATGACCGCTCTCGACGCCCCCTTCAGCCTCAGCCTCTACTCCCAGTCCGCCGGCGGCGCGCCCTTCACCGACGACGTCCACCACCCCACCAAGGTCACGGTCGACGCCACGTACACCGAAGGCGTCAGCAAGCTCGTGGCAGGGATCAAGAGCGGCGCCGTAGCGCCTCCCGGATATGACATCTCCAACCAGCAGTCGCTGTTCTCCGCCGGGGAGATCCCCATGCTCTGGAGCGGCCAGTGGCTGGCCGCCGGTTTCCTCACGGACAAACCGAAGATCAAGTACGGGTTCGCGCCCCTGCCCCAGGCCGACAAACCGGCCACGCTGTACGACGCCGTGGGCATCTGCACCCCCTCGTACACCAAGAACGCGGACGCCACCTTCAAGGTCCTCAAGTATCTCGACTCAACCGTGTGGACCAAGGTGCTCCCCGACTCGCCCGTGGCGGTGCCGGCCTACACCCGTGCTCAGGACTCCTACTTCAACGCCCTCGACAAGGCGGGGCAGACTACCGTCGCCTCCACCGTCAGGACGGATCTGAAGGCCTCGTCCACCATCGGCGTGCGCTTCACCACCCAGTGGGCCAGCCAGGCCGGCGACCTGATCACGGCGTACTGGCCCGACATCCTCCAGGGCAAGAAGCCGCTGTCCGATCTGCAGACCATGGCCGACAAGATCAACGAAGTGATCAAGAGCAACAGCTAGGTGTTCGGCGCGTTCACGGTCGGCGGGCAAGCCGCCCGCCGACCGGGGCGTACGACGGGAACGGAAACGTATCCTGAGGGCGTTCGCCCGGTCAGGCCCGCGCGGCACCCTCGCAGGTGGCCGCGAAACACATCAGGAAAGTTGGTCTCCGCCCCACGTGAGCAGTCGTCTCCCGCAGCGCCAGAACACCAGGCCGACGATGCGCGATGTCGCAGAGCGGGCCGGAGTCGCCCTTGTCACCGTGTCCCGCGTCGTCAACGGCATCGGGACGGTCCGTGAGGAGACGGCCGAGCGTGTGAACGCGGCGATCAGCGAGATCGGATACCAGCGCAACGAGATCGCGCGTTCCCTGCGCCCGGGGCAGAACTCGATGACCATCGGCCTGCTGCTCGGCGACCTGACCAACCCTTTCTACGCGTCGTTGGCGAAGGCGGCGGTCGAGGTGGCGGCCCATGCCGGCTACGCGGTCCTCCTGAGCACCGCCGACGAGGACCCGAAGGTCGAACGCCGTGCCGTGGGCGAGCTGATCGGGCGACGCGTGGCCGGCCTCATCATCGTCCCCGACCAGGGCGATCACGCCTTTCTGCAGGAGGTCAACGGCCACGACCAGGTGCCCATCGTCTTCGTGGACCGGCCCGCCACCGGGGCCGAGGCCGATGTCGTCCTCGTCGACAACGAGGGCGGGGGACGCATGGCGACGCAGCACCTCATCGACCACGGTCACCGCCGGATCGCGATCCTCGTCGCCCCCTCGTACTACACCACCGGCCGCCGACTGCGCGGATACCGCAAGGCCCTGCGGCAGAGCGGCATCGAAGCCGACGAAGCACTGGTGGTCGCCCTGCGGCGCGGCACCACGGAGGAGGCCACCGCCGCCACCCACGCCCTGCTCACCTCTCCGCACCCGCCGACGGCGATCTTCTCGACGACGGGCTTCCTCACCGAGGGAGTCCTGCGGGCGAGCCAGCAGTTGCAGGCTCGCATCGCCGTGGTGGGCTTCGACGACTTCAAGCTCGCCGATATGCTCCCCACCCCGGTCACGGTGGTGACCTCGGACATCGAGGAACTCGGCCGCCGTGCCGCCCATCTGTTGATCGACCGCATCAACGGCGAGGACTCACCCTTCCACCGGACCGTGCTGCCGTCGCGGTTGATCGCCCGTGGCACGGGGGAGACGGCTGCCCGGTAGCGGCTCAGTAGAGCGTCGGCCACAGCTCGCGCGGCCACGCGAGCACGGCGTAGAGCTGCGCGAAGGCGGCCTGTTGGATGGCCTCGGTGCCGCCGGACGAGTCGAAGTGCACAAGACCCGTGCCGGGATCGCGCATCGTGGACCAGAGCTCGTCCGCGTAGTCGGCCATCGCCTGGTGGTACGTGCCGTCCCCGGTCACCGACTCCAGGAGCAGCAGGTTCTTGAAGAAGATCGAGTTGAAGTACACCGGCTGGGTGAACAGCCGTCCCTGCGTGACGTAGTAGGCGTAGGCCGCCTGGGCGATCCGCTCGGCCCTGCGCAGATACGTGCGGTCGTGGGTCGCCTTGTAGAGAAGGACGTTGACGCCGACCGGGACTCCCTGGTTGTACGACCAGATGGTCTTCTCGACCGTCCCTTTCAGTTCGAGATGGTCCCAGTACAGGGCGCCGGGACTCTGCAGATACGTGTTCGTCCAGTCGTAGAACCGTCTTGCCCAGTCCAGGTAGCCGTCTTCACCGGTGATCTGGTGCAGACGGAGGGCGAGCTGGGCGCCCGGCATGTTCGAGACAGTGTTGCGGTCCTGGCTCCAGTTCGCCTGGGTCCAGAAGACGCCGCCGGGAGCGGCGTGCGCGGAGTCGGTGTCCCAGCCCGACCTGACGAGGTCGAAGATCTCCTTGGCCCGGGTCAGTGCCGCCGAGTCCCCTGTCTGCAGGTGGAGTTGGACTTTCGCCAGGCCCACCCATTCGTTGTCGTCGTAGAACATGTCGCCGCCGGAGCCGTAGGGGGCGCGGGGGTAGGAGTCGTACCCGGGCAGCTCGGTCGTGCCGCCGCCGGCGTTCCAGTAGTGCTCCTGCGCCTTCGCCCGCCGGGTCACCTCCGCCGCGTAGCGGGAATCGACCGCCGCGAGGTCGAGGGCCGCGACGTGTACCTGGGAGAAGGGCCATTCGTACGAGTACGCGTTGTCTCCGGAAGCCGCCGGATACCGCTCACGGACCAGACCGGAGCCGTCCTTGCTCGCCAGGTGTCTCTCCAGCGCGGCGTAGGCGGCGATGCCGCGTGACAACGCCCGTGACCGGTCGAGGTGTTGAGACCCTCGCACGTCTGCCGCGGCTGACGTTCCGTTGGTCGCGGTCAACGTGGCCATGGCCGCGATACCGCCGCCGACCAGCGCCCGGCGAGAGGGATTCAAGCGCATCGACACGCCTCCATTCAGAGCGCCGCCGCCTGCACGGGGCGCGCAGGCGTCAGGCGAATGGAAACGTTGCCACTGTCACATGGAGTCGTCAACAGATCGCGCAGGCACGGTAGTTCTCCTGCATCATCCTCAACAGCCGTTGTGGTACGGACCATTGACGTCCGATCGAGGGCGTGGGATCTTCGCGATGGTTACGTTTCCATAGCTCCGGACGCCTGTATCCGTCCGGCCCCCACGGCGAAACAGGAGACGCAGACATGACCGCCCCGTCAAGCCCGTGGAGACCCCTGAGAGCGGTGCTCGCGCTGCTGCTGTTGGTGCTCTCCCCGCCCCTGCTCCTGCTGAGCTCGGCCCCGCGCGTGCACGCTCTCGACAACGGCCTGGCCCGGACGCCCCCGATGGGCTGGAACGACTGGAACGCCTTCGGCTGCAATGTCAGCGAGGCGCTGGTCGAGCAGACCGCCGACTATCTCGTCTCCTCCGGTCTGAAGGACGCGGGGTACCAGTACGTCAACATCGACGACTGCTGGATGACCTCGACCCGGAACTCCGCCGGTCAACTGGTACCCGACCCCGTCAAGTTCCCCGACGGCATCAGCGGCACCGCCGCCTATGTCCACTCCAAGGGCCTCAAGCTCGGCATCTACGAGAGCGCCGGCACCGCCACCTGCCAGGGATTCCCGGGCAGCCTCGGCCATGAGCAGACCGACGCCAACAGTTTCGCCTCCTGGGGCGTCGATTATCTGAAGTACGACAACTGCAACCACCAGAACGTGCCCGACCAGCAGCGTTACACCGCCATGCGCGACGCCTTGGCCAACACCGGCCGACCGATCGTCTACAGCCTCTGCAACTGGGGTCTTGCCAGTGTGTGGACCTGGGGTGCGGGGGTCGGCAACAGCTGGCGCACCACCGACGACATCAACGTCAACTTCTCCACGGTGGTGTCGATCTACAAGGCCAACGTCCAGCTCGCCCCGTACGCCAAGCCCGGCGCCTGGAACGACCCGGACATGCTCGAGGTCGGCAACGGCATGTCGTTCACCGAGGACCGTTCCCACTTCAGCCTGTGGGCCGAGATGGCCGCGCCGCTGATCGCCGGAACCGACCTGCGCAAGGCCTCCGCCGCCACCCTCTCCCTCTACGGCAACAAGGACGTCATCGCCGTGGACCAGGACTCCCTCGGCAAGCAGGGCACCGAGATCTCCTCGGCAGGTGGTCTGCACGTCCTGACCAAACCCCTCGCCAACGGTGATGTGTCGGTCGTCCTGTTCAACGAGAACTCGAGCGCGGCCACGATCACGACATCGGCCTCCGCGGTGGGCCTGCCGGCCGCCTCGTCGTATCGGATCAACAACCTCTGGAGCCATCAGATCAGCAGCACGACCGGCAGCATCGCGGCCAACGTACCGGGGCACGGCTCCGTCATGTACCGGGTGTCCGTCGGTAGCGGAACCAGCGTCGGGACGACACACCCGCTGATCGGAGCCTCCTCCAACCGCTGCCTCGACGCGTACGACGGCCAGACCACCCCCGGCACCAAGATCGAGATCTGGGACTGCGGTGGCGGCGCCAACCAGGCCGTCACCCTCACCGCCGCCGGTGAACTGCGGCTCTACGGCGGCACCCAGTGCCTGGACGCGTATGACAACGGGACCACCTCCGGCACGAAAGTGCAGCTCTGGACCTGCAACGGCGGTGCGAACCAACAGTGGCGCCTCAACGGGAACGGCACCATCACCGGCGCCCAGTCCGGGCTCTGCCTCGATGTCACCGGAGGCGACAAGCCCGCCGGGAACGTCAACGGCACCCAGGTCGAGCTGTGGACCTGCAACGGCGGTGCCAACCAGCAGTGGCGTCTGGGCTGACGGCCCGTACCCCCCCACGTCCACGGAGCTGACATGAACTCAACGGCAAGACATGTTCGGAGAATCGGGACCGGTCTGTTCGCGACGCTGACCCTCCTGATCACGTTCACCGGCGGCGTCGCGACCGCCGCCCCCGAGGCGACGATCTGCAACAAGTACTGCGACGGACGCGACCCGGCCCTGTCCCCGGGTGACCGGCAGCCGGTCACCGCCACCCTCTACTCCCGCACCCTCGCCCTGCACTTCGACGACACCGACGCGATGGGCTGGGCCTCGATCACCAACGGCAGCCCGACCGACGAGGTCTGGCTCGACCGCTCCTTCGACGGCGGCCGTACCTGGAGCTCGGGCAGCAAGCTCGGTGACACCACCGTCCCCTCAGGACAAGGGGGTTGGCGCACCCTGATGTACAACGTCGACGACTGGAACAACAACGGCGTCGGCGCGCTGCGGGCCTGCGGCAAGGCGGGGGACCGGGCCGAGATCGCCTGCACGGCATGGGCCCGCACCACCTGGAACGCGTACAGCCGCCCCACGGCGGCGGCCACCGCGCTGATGCAGTCGTACAGCAACTCCACCGGTCTGTTCGACACCACCGGCTGGTGGAACTCCGCCAACGCCCTGACCGCGATCATCGACAACATCCGCGTCACCGGAATGCCCAGCTACAAGTACGCCATCGCGAACACCTACGACCGCCAGCTGGGGGCCCAGGGAGGCCAGTTCCGCAGCGATTACATCGACGACACGGGCTGGTGGGGCCTCGCCTGGGTCGCCGCGTACGACCTGACCGGCGACAGCCGCTATCTCAACACCGCCCGCGCCGACGCGGACCACATGGCGCAGTACTGGGACTCGACGTGCGGCGGCGGGGTGTGGTGGAGCACGGCGAAGACGTACAAGAACGCCATCGCCAACTCCCTCTACCTGGAGCTGAACGCCGCCCTGCACAACCGCATCGGCGCCGACTCGGTCTATCTGGGCCGGGCGAACGCGGAGTGGTCGTGGTTCAAGGGCACCGGCTTGATCAACAGTTCGCACCTCGTCGGCGACGGCATCGACCTGTCGACCTGTCGGAACAACGGGTCCACGGCATGGTCGTACAACCAGGGCGTACTCCTCGGCGGGCTCGCCGAGCTGTACCGGGCGACGGGGGACTCGGCCCTGCTGACCACCGGCCGCCAGATCGGTGACGCCTCGACCACCTCCGCATCGCTGAACTCCGGCGGAATCCTGCGCGAGCCCTGTGAGTCGAACGGCTGCGGGGCCGACGGGCCGACCTTCAAGGGTGCCTACGTCCGTGGTCTGAGCACCTTCGACGCCCAGTTGTCCGACCGCCCCTACACCTCGTACCTCGCGCGGCAGGCCGACTCCGCCTACGCCAACGACCGCAACGCCCTCGACGCGTACGGATTGCACTGGGCCGGGCCGATCGACTCCACGGACGCCGCCCGGCAGCAGAGCGCCCTGGACGTGATGAACGCGGCGTCCTGACCGGTCGTCGCCGACCGGCGCCGCCCTCCTGGGGGATTTTGCGGGGTACCGATGACCTGTTGGTGGCTGCCCCGTCCGCGCTGCTAGGATGCTGGGCATCACGTGAGCCTTCTCGGCTCGGACTCCGGTCCGCCGAGGAGGCTTTTTTCGTGCCCGGGTCCAGCCTGCCCCCGCAGCGGCGGACTCGCTTCGAAGGTACTCACGCCCGCGAGTGACCTGAAGGCGCCGCGCCACCCATCGGCTCCCGGTTCCCATCCCGCAAGAGGAGATCCATGTCATGGGCTCACGGACGAACACCGCGGCAGCCGCGGGTACTTGGCGACTCGGTGACCTGACCGTCAACCGCGTCGGGTTCGGCGCGATGCGCCTGACCGGTACCGCGCCCTTCGACCGCGGCGTGCCGCGCGACCGCGAACGGTCGATCGGCGTGCTCCGGCGGGCGATCGAGCTCGGCGTGAACCACATCGACACCGCCGCCTTCTACTTCTCGGCGACGCGCTCCGCGAACGAGCTGATCAACCGGGCGCTGGCGCCGTACCCGGAGGATCTGGTCATCACCACCAAGGTCTGGCCGGGCCGTGATCCCTCGGGCGCGTGGTGGTGGGCCACACCGGCGCAGTTGCGCGGCCAGGTCGAGGAGAACCTGCGCCAACTCGGTCGCGATCACCTGGACGTGGTGAACCTGCGCGTGCCGCCGAGTCGGCGGGCCGGCTCGATCGGCGAACATTTCGGCGCGTTGGCCGAACTGCGCGATGCCGGGCTGATCCGCCACCTCGGTATCTCCAACGTCACCTCCGGGCAACTGGCCGAGGCCCGGGCCATCGCCCCGGTCGTCTGCGTGCAGAACCCCTACGGGGTCGGTGAGCTGAGCGAGGACCGGGCGCTCCTGCGGCTCTGCGGTGAACTCGGCCTCGCCTTCGTCGTGTTCTTCGCGATCGCCGGTTCCGGGCGCGAGGCGGGTCCGGCAGCCGGTGAGAGCGAGGCGGTGCGTGCCGTCGCCCGCGCGCACGGTGTGTCCGTCACGCAGGTCCGGCTGGCCTGGACCTTGCAGCAGGGGCCGCACGTGCTGGCGATCCCGGGCACCGGTGATCCGGACCATCTCGCGCAGAACGTGGCGGCCGGCACGCTGCGGCTCTCGGAGGAGGAGATGGCGCGCCTCACCTCGCTGCGGCCCGGCCGCGCGCAGTAGCCCGCTGCCGGCCGGAAACCGTTCCACCGGCCACCGTCCGGACGGAGAGCGTCCGGCAGGAGTCGCCCACGAAGTCCCCTGACGCCAGAGCCCCCTGCGACCGGCGTCGAGAGACCGGAGACCGGCACGCCACCGCGCGGCGCAGCATGTGCGGACCTCGCGGCCCAGGCATGATCCGCCGGACAGGCCCTAGGCCTGGTAGGCCGCGGAGATCTGGCCGACCAGGACGGCGAACGGCATGTCGAGGGCGGCGTAGACGGCACCGGACTCGGGGGCGGCGTTGTCGGCCAGGGCCTCGACCATGAGGGTGGCGTAGTCGCTGACGACGACGCCCGCCTGCTGGATGCGCAGCAGCCCGGCCTCCCGCTTGGCCTGGCTGAAGGTCCCGGAGGCGTCCACGGCGACATACGCGTCATGGCCGGCGGCCGTCGCGGCGATCGCGGGCAGAGCCGCGCACACCTCGAGCGACACCCCGGCGAAGATCAGCTTCTGCCGGCCGGTGGCCTCGATGGCCTCTCGGACCCGGTCGTCGTGCCAGGCGTTGACCGTGCTGCGGTCGATGATCTTCAGTCCGGCCGGCAGCGCCTCGACCAGCTCGGGGGTGGTCGGCCCCCACATGCTCTCGGCCGCGGTGGTGGTGACGACCAGCGGGATGCCCAACACGGTCGCCGCCCGTGCCAGCGCCACCACGTTGTGCTTCAGCTCGCCGACCGGGATGTCCCGGACGCCGGACAGCAGGCCTACCTGATGGTCGACCAGCACCACGGCGGCGTTGTCCCGGGTGATCGATTCCAAGAACTTGCTGCGCTCGCTCATCTTCCGCTCCCTTGAGGGTTGAGCCACAGCTTATTGGTCACTAAACTTGATAGTCAGTTCTAGTGACCATTCGAAGCTATACCTCGGTCCCCCGGAGCGCAAGCGCCGGTCACACAGCACGGCGGCGGACGACCGCCGAGACGGGAGAGGTGTTGAGCGAGCACCAGGCCGCGGACCCGGACCTCGGCGTGCTCGCCGCCCAGGTCCTCTTCTCCGTTCAGCGCGAGTTGTTCACCGCGCTCGCCGAGCAGGGCTTCGACGACATCCAGCCCCGGGCCGGCGCCGTCCTCGCCTACCTGCGTGCCGACGGCATCCGTGCCAGCGAACTCGCCCGCGTCTCCGGACAGCACAAGCAGGTCATCGGCTCCCTCGTCGACGACCTCGAACGCCTGGGTTACGTCGAACGCAAACCCGACCCCGGGGACCGCCGCGCCAAACTGATCTGCCCCACCGAGCGCGGGCTGTTCCAGATGGAGGCCGCCGTCTCCATCATGCGCGCGATCGAGGAACGCCACGCGAAGGCACTGGGCCGGCAGGAGTACGCCGCCTTCAAGACGGCTCTCCGTCGCGTGGCCGATCTCCAACGCGAGATCCAGCCCGACAGGCGAGACGCGAGGACGCGCTCAGGGCGACTGGGTGACCAGTGACGCTGGTTCGGGCTTCGGTACCCCGGGGCGCCGACCGAGGTTGCCGTGGCCGCCACCGACCGGTGGCCCGCGTGCGGTCGCGAGGTCTAGAGTGAGGGCAAAGTGGTTGAATGGCGAACGGAGTTTCCCATGAGTGCGCTGCAGCCCCTGGACCTCGCGGCGATCGAGGCGGAACGTACGCGCATCCGCGACAGGCATCTGGCCTCGGACCGGCCGGCGAGTTCCGCACGCGGAGTGCACCACGTGGCGCTGCTCTCCACCGACGTCGAGCGGACCGTCCGCTTCTACCAGGGCATCCTGGAGTTCCCGCTCACCGAGGTGATCGAGAACCGCGACTACAAGGGTTCCACCCACTTCTTCTTCGACGTCGGCAACGGCAACCTGCTGGCCTTCTTCGACTTCCCCGGCCTCGACCTGGGCCCCTACGCCGAGGTGCTCGGTGGACTGCACCACCTGGCCATCTCCGTCGACCCCACCACCTGGCAGCGGCTGCGCGAACGGCTCGACGCCGCCGGGGTCGACTACGAGGAGGAGAGCGGCACTTCGCTCTACTTCCGCGACCCCGACGGCGCCCGCGTCGAACTCCTCGCCGAGCCCTTGGGCGAGATGTACGGCCACTCAGTGCGCTGACGTCCGCCGAAGGCACGAGGCCGAGGGCACGGGGCTGAAGGTTCGGCGCTGAAGGTACGGGCCGGCAGGTCAGCCCAGCGTGCTCGCCCAGTTCGCCGGCACCCGCCCCGCGGGACCCGGTGTCGGCTGGTCCTTGGGGTGGCTCAGCGGGGGAGCGAGGTCCGGGCCGGTCTCGTACAGCTCGGACGTGTCGAAGTTCCAGAACCAGGCCTCGCCGGGTTCGAAGCTGCGGATGATGGGATGCCCGGTGCTCTTCGCGTGCGCCGTGGCGTGCTTGGCGGGCGAGTCGTCGCAACAGCCGATGTGGCCGCACTGCGCACAGCGGCGCAGATGGAACCACCAGCCGCCGGCGGCGTCGCAGTCCCCGCACCCCGGACCGCTCGGCGGGACACTCGGATCGATTCCGGCGGGCAGGCTCATGAAGACTCCTCGGGTGTTTCGGTGTCCGCGACGGTCAGGGGAAGGCGTACCTGGAAGCGCGTGTCGCCCGGGACGGACTGCACGTGAATACTCCCGTGGTGCTTGTTGACAACAATCCGAAACGAGATGTCCAGACCGAGCCCCGTCCCCTCACCGACCGGCTTGGTGGTGAAGAACGGGTCGAAGATGCGGTCGCGGATCTCGGGCGGTACCCCGGGACCGCTGTCGCGGAACTCGACGAGCAGCTGGTCGTGGTCGAGTGCGGTGCGCACGGTCAAGGTTCCCTCGCCGTCCATCGCCGAGACGGCGTTGTCGATGAGGTTCGTCCACACCTGGTTCAACTCGCCCGGATACGCGGGGATCTTCGGCAGCGTACGGTCGAAGTCCTTGACGACCTTGACGCCGGAGCCGATCTTCCCGGAGAGCATCATCAGCGTGCTGTCCAGGAGGTCGTGGACGTCGACGACCTGATAGGGCGCGCGGTCGAGCTGCGAGTACTGCTTGGCCGCGTCCACGAGGTGCGTGATACGGGTCGTGGAGTCCTCGATCTCGTTCATGAGGAGCTCGGTCTCCACGGTGTAGTTCAGCCAGTGGACCGCGCCCTGGAGCGTCTCCTCGTCCACGGCCGCCGCGACCTGGTCCAGCCAGTCCGTGTCGAGCCCCGCCTGCACGAACGTCGGCGCGAGCTGCCAGCCGCCCGCGATGTCGTGGTCGTCCAGCCAGTCGGCGAGCGCGTCCTCCCGGTCGGAGGTCTCCAGCGGGCTCAGCGGCGTGGCCTTGGCGACCCGCTCGGCGGTGCGCTCCTGGATCTCGACCAGGATTTCCAGAGTGTGGCGCTTGTAGGGGCCCGCGGCGATCACACCGAGCTTCTGCCGCATCTTCGCGACCCGCTCCCGCAGCGCGGAGGTGGCCCGGACCGCCGCCGCGGCCGGATTGTTGAGCTCGTGCGTCAGCCCGGCCGACAGCGAACCGAGCGCCAGCAGTCGCTCGCGCTGCCCGATGGTCCGCTGGGCGTTCTGGGTGCCGTAGAACAGCCCTTCCAACAGGTGTACGGCCATGGGGAACCAGTCCCGCATGATCGAGGAGAAGGTCTCGGCGGGCAGGATGAAGAACCGGGAGGGCACGGTGACGCGGAGGGAGCCCCTGTAGTTCGCCTGGTCCGGCCCGCTCACATAGGCCTGGGTGGCCCCCGCGTACACCCCGCGCTGGGAGCTGCGGGTGGTCTCCACATCGTCGGCCCCGACCCGGCGCGACATCACCAGGGTGCCTTCGAGGAGCACGAAGAAGCAGGTGGCCGGATCGCCCTCGATGTAGACGGGACCCGGGTCGAACTCCTCCACCCGGCCTTCCCGGCACAGCCGGCCCAGCTGGTCCGCGTCCAGCTTCTCGAACAGGAACAGCGTGCTCAGTTCCCCCATGTCGCACGGCATCGGCCGCCCGCTCATGACTGCTCCAGATAACGGTGGACGAGCATGACGGCCATGGCTCCCTCTCCGACCGCGGAAGCGACCCGCTTCGCGGACTCGGCACGTGCGTCCCCGGCCACGAACACGCCGGGAATGTTGGTCTCCAGGTGGTACGGCGGCCGGTCCAGTTCCCAGCCCTTGGGCGGCTGCCCGTCGATGGTCATGTCGGGACCCGCCGGGATGAATCCGCGTCCGTCCCGCAGCACCGTCCCCTCCAGCCAGTCGGTGAGCGGGGCCGCGCCGATGAACACGAACATCCACTGCGCGTCGACGAGTTCGGTGTGCCCGCTCGTCACGTCCCGCAGGGTGAGCTGCTCCAGATGGTCGGTGCCGTGCGCCGCGTCGACGACCGTGCAGGTGCGCACCGTGATGTTGGGCGCCTCCTCGATCTGCTGGATCAGATAGTGCGACATCGAGGCGGACAACGACGTTCCCCGTACGAGGAGGGTGACCGACTTGGCGCCGCGCGACAGGTACATGGCGGCCTGACCGGCCGAGTTCGCCCCGCCCACGATGTACACGTCGTGGCCCTGGCAGGCGGCCGCCTCGGTCAGCGCCGAACCGTAGAAGACACCGCATCCGGTGAGGTCGGCCAGGCCGGGCGCCTGCAACTGCCGGTACGAGACACCGGTCGCCAGGATCACCGCGTGCGCGGAGATCGCCGAGCCGTCCGAGAAACGGATGGTGCGGGAGGCTCCGGTGACCTCGAGGCCGGTCACCTCGCGCGCGGTGAGGATCTCGGCGCCGAACTTCGCCGCCTGCCGGCGTGCCCGGTCCGTGAGCTGGCCCCCGGACACCCCGTCCGGGAAGCCGAGGTAGTTCTCGATGCGTGAGCTCTGTCCGGCCTGCCCGCCGGTCGCCGACCGCTCCACGAGCACGGTCCGCAGCCCCTCGGACGCGCCGTACACGGCGGCTCCGAGTCCGGCCGGACCGCCGCCGATGACGACGAGGTCGTAGAACTCCGACGTCGGCGTCGTGGCCAGGCCGACCCGCGCCGCGAGAGCCGGGTCGTCGGGCTCGACCAGCGGCGTACCGTCCGGCGTGATCACCAGCGGCAGTCGCTCCCCGTCCTGACCGGCCGCGGACAGCAGCCGCTGCCCCTCCGGTGTGTCGGACGAGTACCAGCGGTACGGCACCTGGTTGCGGGCCAGGAACTCCCGTACGTCCGAGGAGCGTGCCGACCACCGGTGCCCGACCACCTTGCAGGTCGGCACGGGCCGGTAGTCGCTGGTCCGCCAGGCGTCCAGCAGATCGTCGAGGACCGGGTAGAGCTTCTCCTCGGGCGGATCCCACGGCTTGAGCAGATAGTGGTCCAGATCGATCACGTTGATCGCGTCGATCGCCGCGTTCGTGTCCGCGTACGCGGTCAGCAGCACCCGGCGCGCGCCGGGGTACACGTCGAGCGCCTGTTCAAGGAACTCGATGCCGTTCATCTGCGGCATCCGGTAGTCGGCGAGGATCACCGCCACCTGGTCGCCCCGCAGCTTCAGTTCCTTGAGCGCGTCCAGCGCGGCATCCCCGGACTCCGCGCGCACGATCCGGTGCGACTCGCCGTAGCGGCGCCTGAGGTCGCGCGCCACGGCGCGCGACACCCCGGGATCGTCATCCACGGTCAGAATGACGGTCCGCGCTGTAGCGGCGGCCTGTGCCATACGTCTCCCACCCCGAGCAGGACAGTGTCGCCCTCAATCGTATGTACGAATGCTCGCCTTCGCTCTGGAACCGCTTCACGCGGGCTCTGTGGGGTCCACCGCCGGTGGCAGGAGGGACTCCCGCATCTTGGGGAGGATGTTGGTGACGTAGTCCTCCACGGCGGTGTCCAGGCCGATGTCGTGCTGGGCCTGCTCGGACAGGTACCAGCGGTGTTCGAGGAGCTCGTGGTAGATCTCGGCGGGGTCCATGGAGCCGCGCAGGTCCAGCGGCACCGCCCGGACGGTCGGCCGGAACACGTCCCGCACCCAGCGGTGGGCGAGGACTTCCGGGCGGGCGGCATGGGGGTACCCCCTGCTCGAGCGAAGCCGAGAGCTTGGGGGAGGGTCGCCGGGTGCGTAGTCGTCCTGGGTGGCCATCCAGCTCTCCAGGTCGTTCAGGAGGCGGCGCGCCTGGTTCTCCTCGGCGTCGAGCCCGGTCAGCCGCAGCAGCTGGCGCTGGTGGTGGCCCGCGTCGACGACCTTCGGCACGAAGGTCACCGTGTCCCCGTTCGAGGAGTGCGCGATCTGCATCTCGGCGACGTCGAAACCGAGGTCGTTCAGGCGGCGGATCCGGCGGTCGATGTAGTGGTGCTTGCCCGCCGGGTAGACGGACGTGCGGGTCAGCTCCTCCCACAGGCTCTGGTAGCGCGCGCAGATCTCCATGCCGAACTCGATCGGGTCGACGGAGGGGTGCAGGGCCCCCGCCGCCTCCAGGTCCAGCAGCTCCCCACTGATGTTGACGCGGGCGAGGTCGAGGTCGTACTCCCGTTGCCCACTGCTCAGTTGCGGGTGCAGCTCCCCGGTCTCGGCGTCCACGAGATACGCCGCGTACGCTCCGGCGTCGCGCCGGAACAGTGTGTTCGACAGCGAGCAGTCGCCCCACGCGAACCCCGCCAGATGCAGCCGCACCAGCAGCACCGCCAGCGCGTCCATCAGGCGGTGCATGGTGGCGGGCCGCATGGTCGTCTCGAACATCGACCGGTACGGCATCGAGCCGCCCAGGTGCCGGGTGATGAGGACGGGCTCCAGCGGGCCGCCCTCGCCGTCGGTGCGCCCGGTGACCACGGCGAGCGGGTCCACGGCGGGGATGGAGAGCCGGTCCAGGCTGCGCAGCAGCTCGTACTCGCGCAGGGCGGGCCGCTCGGCCAGCTCCTTGACGGCCACGACCTCGGTCCCGGCACGCGCGTAGCGCACCACGTGCCGCGAGATGCCGCGGGGGAGCGGGACCAAATAGTGCTCCGGCCACTCTTCCAGTGGCAGTTGCCAGGGCAGTTCGAGCAGGAGCGCGGGGTGCTCCGGGTTGGTGGCGCTGATCTGCAAAGCCATCGACGGGCTGCCCTCACCTCGGGGTCGAACGTGTACCTGGCCCCAGCATCTACGAATGATCCCCGAGGCGGAAGACGCGGCGGGCGTTGCCCGACAGGAACAACTCGGTGGTCTCTGCGTCGAGGCGCAGGTCAGGGAGGTGCTCCAGGGCCTGACTCGGCGTGATCATGGGGTAGTTGGAGCCGAAGAGGACCTTGCGCCGTCCCCGGCCGCGCAGATAGTCGACCAGTTCGGTCGGGTAGCGCCGGGCGGTGTAGGCGCTGGTGTCGATGTGGACGTTGGGGTGTTTGTCGGCCACCGAGATCATCTCGGTGGTCCACGGGTAGCCGATGTGCCCGCAGACAATGGTCAGTTCGGGGAAGTCCAGTGCGACCTGGTCGATGTACGGGATCGGCCGGCCCGTTTCCGAGGGGCGCAGCGGTCCGGTGTGTCCGACCTGGGTGCAGAACGGGATGCCGAGCTCGACGCAGGCGGTGTACAGCGGGTAGTAGAGCCGGTCGGTGGGCGGCAGCTGCCACAGCCACGGCACGATCCTGAGGGCCACGAAGTCCAGCTCCTGGACGGCCCGCCGCAGCTCCCGCACGGCCGCGACGGGCTGGGTCAGGTCCACGCCCGCGACCCCGCGCAGCCGCCCCTCGGATCTGGCGACGAACTCGGCGACCTCGTCGTTGTCGATGAGGGGCCCCTGCGGCCCGTACCAGGCCGCGGACAGCCCGATCTCCACGTCGGCAGCCGCGAGCGCCGCCACCGTGACCTTCACCGGAAGCGGCTCCTCCAGCAGCTCCATGCCGGTCCAGCGGCGCAGCGACTCGAACATCTCGTGGTTGGAGTGGCGCAGTGTGGGGTGCTGCATCCACGCGTCGACGACCGGCATGATCCCGTACCCTCCCCGGGGTTTGTGGCTAAGCGGTTGCTCATCCCGACCCTAGAGGGGTTCGCGCGCGGAGTCAGCGCTTCACGGGAACCATGGGTGGGGACCGAGGACCGAGAGGACTCCGCCATGCCGACACGGGCACAGACGCAGGAACCGCAGACCGATCTGGACGCGCGCTACAGCTCCCCCGGGGCCACCGCCACTCCCTGGGCCGAGGCCGTCTCCCATCTGGAGAAGGCCGAGATCTTCTGGCTGTCGACGGTACGTCCGGACGGCCGACCCCATGTGACCCCCCTGATGTCGGTGTGGCTGAACGGGGCGCTCCACTTCGCCACCGGCGCGCGGGAGCGCAAGGGGCTGAACCTCGCCGCCAATCCGCACGTCGTTCTCACCACCGGCACCAACGCCTACGGCGTGGGCCTCGACCTGGTGGTCGAGGGTGACGCGGTCCGGATCACCGACGAGAAGCGGCTGGCCGAGCTGGCGGCGGCGTGGGAGGCGAAGTACGGCCCGGAGTGGCACTTCGAGGTGCGCGGCGGGGCCTTCGACTCCGCCACGGCGGCCGCGGCGCCGCCGTCGACGGAGGAAGCCGGGGACGCGGGCCTCGCCCTGGTCTTCGAGGTGGCGCCCCACACCGTCTTCGGGTTCGGCAGGGGCAGGACGTTCAGCCAGACCTGTTATCGCTTCACTCGTTGACCATGGCATCGACGAGAGCCGTCAGCGCCGAGGCGAGTCGTGAGAAACCCGGGCCCGTGGGGCCTCCCGGTTCGCTCATGTACGTGTCCCGCCGGATCTCCACCATCAGGGCGGTGACCCGCGGCTCCCTCTCGTAGAAGCGCAGCGGGACGTACGCGCCGGAGAACGGGCTGTCGATCCCGACACCGCTCAGGATCGCGAACGCCTTCTCCGCGAGGGTGACCAGCTCGGGCGGCGTGTGAAAGGAGTCGGTTCCCAGACAGACCTGAGGTCGCGGACCGTCGCCGTGCAGCTCGTAGGGCAGCCGGGCCGTCGGATACGAGTGGATGTCGACGATCACCGCCCGCCCGGCGACGGCGAGCCGGTCGGCCACCGCCGCGGTCATGGCCGCCGCGTACGGGTGGAAGTAGCGCTCGATCAGTGGCCGCGGGTCGGCGTCGGCGGGCCGCAGCGGTGTGCGCCGGGTCGTCCGTGTGTAGACCGCGCCCATTCCGACGGACAGCATCTCCTCCCGTTCGTCGGGAAAGCGTTCGGGATCGACCACCAGCCGGGACAGCCGGTTCACGAACCGCCATGGTGTGACCTCGGCCGCCCGCGCCGCGGCCGCGGCCAGCTCCGCGGTGTGCGCGTCCGTGATGTGGTCCAACTCCCGCTCCAGCGCGGCGTCGTCGAGCGCGATGCCGGCGCGCACCGGCGCCGGAATGCGCCGCGAGGAGTGCGGGACGTGCAGGATGACGGGGGAGTCGGGGGAACCGGGCAGGAGCTCGAAGGACGTTTCGTCGCGGTCAGGAGTCTGGTTCACGTGAGATTCCTATCGCAGCGCGGCCCCCACCGCTCACCTCAGCGCACGCTGCCACCGCCGTGGCGCGCGTAGTGCTCGATCAGGGCCGCCCGGGTCGTCTCCAGCCGGTGCGCGAGGATCGCGGCGATGGTCCGGGTCAGCGACAGTTCCAGGGCCGGATCCCGGTCGCACAGCGTGCGCACCTCCCCGGCATCGAACTCGTACGCGCGTACGGGGCTGAACGCCTCGGCGCCGAAGTCCCAGTGGTGCGGCGGGAACAGCCACGACCAGCCGAGCAGATCGCCGGGCCCCAGAGTCGCCACGGAGATGCGGCGCTCCCCGACGACCCGCTGGTACAGGGAGACCGTTCCGGAGCGGATCACCCAGAAACGGTCCGCGGTGCCCCCTGCCTCGAAGATCTTTCCGTCCGCCGGGAAGGAGACCTCCCGGGCCAGGGACATCAGCCGTTCCCTGTGGTCGGGGGAGAGGGCGGGCAGCAGCCGGAGAGCAGTGGGCATCGCGGACCTCCATCGCACCGCCGCAGGGCCCCATGGACGCGACGGCACATGTCGTACCGGTATATCCCGTCACCTCCATTGGACCGGCAACCACGGAATTCGTCGCGCCGGGGGCCGGATCGAGACCGTGCGCCCTGCCGCGAGCCGCTCAGGGCAGTGGTTGTTCGGCCCAGATGACCTTGCCGGCCTGGGTGTACCGGGTGCCCCAGCGTTCGGCGAGCTGGGCGACGAGGAACAGGCCGCGTCCGCCCTCGTCCGTGGTGGCCGCGTACCGCAGGCGGGGTGAGGTGCTGCTGTTGTCCGAGACCTCGCAGATCAGGCTGCGGTCACGCAGTACGCGGACCTGGATGGTGCCACTGCCGTAGCGGATGGCGTTCGTGACCAGCTCGCTCAGGATCAGCTCGGTGGTGAACGCCATGTCGTCGAGGCCCCACTCCGCCAGCTGCCGGGTGACCGAGGCGCGTACCTCGCCCACCGCCGCCGGTTCGGACGGCACCTGCCATTCGGCGATGTGCTCGGCGCCGAGCGCGCGGGTGCCCGCGACGATCAGGGCGATGTCGTCGCTCGGACGGTCCGGGAGCAGGGCGTCCAGGACCACCTGACAGGTGTCGTCCGGTGACCGGTCGACCCCCGTGAGGGCGGCGCGCAGCAGCTCGAGCCCCTCGTCGATGTCCCGTTCCCGGTCCTCGACGAGCCCGTCCGTGTAGAGCACCAGACGGCTGCCCTCCTCCAGTTTGAGTTCGGCCGTCTCGAACGGCAGCCCCCCGAGCCCCAGCGGGGGCCCGGCGGGCACATCCGGGAACTCCACGCTGCCGTCGGGACGGACCAGCGCCGGGGGCGGATGGCCGGCCCGGGCGACCGTGCAGAGCCGGGAGGCCGGGTCGTAGACGGCGTACAGGCAGGTGGCGCCGGTGATCGCGGCGCTGTTGTCCGCCGACGCCTCGTCCTGGTCGATGCGGCCGACCAGCTCGTCGAGGAGCCCGATGATCTCGTCGGGCGGCAGGTCCAGGGCGGAGAAGTTGTGGACGGCGGTCCGCAGGCGTCCCATCGTGGCCGCCGCGTGCAGTCCGTGGCCGACGACATCGCCCACGACGACGGCGACCCGGGCGCCGGACAGCGGCAGTACGTCGAACCAGTCCCCGCCCACCCCCGCCTGCGCCGGAAGATAGCGGTAGGCGATGTCCAGGGCGCTCTGCTCGGGCAGGTTGCGCGGCAGCAGACTGCGCTGCAGCGTCACGGCCATGGTGTGCTCGCGCGTGTAGCGGCGCGCGTTGTCGATGGAGACGGCGGCACGGGCGACCAGTTCCTCGGCGAGGGCCAGCTCCTCCTCGTCGAAGGGCTCGGGCTTGCGGGAGCGCCAGAAGTTGACGACGCCCATCACCAGGGGGCCCACCCGCAGGGGCACGGTGATCAGCGAGTGGATGCCGTACTCCACCACCTGCGCCGTGCGTTCCAGGTCCTGGGCGAGCCAGCCGGGGGCCCCTTCGAGGTCGGGCTCGACGACGCCCTCGCCCGTGCGCAGGCTCCGGGCCTGGGGGGTGGAGGCGATGAAGCGGATCTTCTCGCCCACGGGGTAGAGCGGGGCGTCCTTGCGGATGCCGCTGTACGCGGTACGGCGCAGCTCGGTGACGCAGTCCGGCTCCTCGCCGTTCAGTACGGAGTCCGCCAGGTCCACGGTCGCGAAGTCCGCGAACCGCGGAACGGCCACCTCGGCCAGCGTCTCGGCGGTGCGGGTCACGTCCAGACTGGTGCCGACGCCCACCCCGATGTCGTACAGGAGCTTGAGGCGCTCGCGCGCCACCTCGGCCCGGCCGGACAGCGCGCGCAGCTCGGTCGAGTCACGCAGGGTGGCGACACTGCCGGGCGGGCCGCCCTGGAGGTCCGTGGGCCGCTGGTTGATGGCCAGCAGCCGGTCCCCGACCAGATGCACCTCGTCCGTGGCGACCCGTCCCGAGGCCAGCAGGTCGGCGGTGTCCGCCTCGAGGCCCAGTTCCAGGACATGCCGCCCCTCGGCGTCGGCCGGCAGGTCGAGCAGGCGCTGTGCCTCGTCGTTGGCGAGCAGCAGCCGTCCCTCGCCGCCGGCGATGATCACCCCCTCCCGGACGGCGTGCAGCACCGCGTCGTGGTGCTCGTACATCCGGGTCATCTCGTACGGGCCAAGGCCGTGTGTCTGGCGCAGCAGGCGTCGGCTCACGAGCGCCGTACCCCCGAGGGCCAGGGCGAGCGCGGCGGCCGCGGCGCCCAGCAGGAGGGGCAGCTGCCGGTCCGCGACCCCGCCCACGTTGGCGGTCGTGATACCGGCCGACACCATGCCCACGACCTTGCCGTCGGGCGCCTTGACGGGAACCGTGGCCTGCACCAGCGGCCCGATGGTCCCGTTGATCTCCTCGGTGATGGGATGGCCGGCCAGCACGGGGGCGGTGTTCCCGACGAACTTCTTGCCGATCCGGTCCGGCTTGGGGTGGGTGTAGCGGATCCCGTCGGTGTTCATCACGACGATGAAGTCCACGTGGGACCGCTTACGGGCGGCCTCGGCCTGCGGCTGCAGCACGAGCGTGGGGTGGGGGCCGCTCAGCGCCTCACGGGTGCCGGGCGCGTTGGCGAACGTCTCGGCCACGGCCAGCGAACGATTGCGGGCCTCCTGGGTGCTGTCGTGCCGTACCTGCAGCACCAGCGCCACCACCGCGGAGACGATGAGCAGCAGCACGATCACCACTTGCAGCACGAACACCTGGCCCGCGACGCTGCGTCCGCCCAGCGCGGACCGCGGTCCCCACGCGGGTCTGCGCCCCGCGCGCGGACCGCCTGGGCGAGGGGTCGACCGAGCCCGGGATCGACCCAAGAGCCGGACCATGTGCCTATGTCTACACTGCCGGGCGCCCCGAGGCGAGGGGCAGCGCGTGGTGTGACGGGGGCCGGTCGGGGCCCGCGGCACGGGCCGCTCGGCGAGTGCTGCTGTCGGGCTGATCTGGCCGCATCATGGAGGAGGGTCGATTTGCCCGCTTATGCAACTCTGGCTTGTCTCGGGTACGGGAGGTCGTCATGCACACTCCGGACCGCTACCGGTTGATCTTCACCCATCAGGAATCAGGCGTCGGCGTCATCACCGACGAGGTGGTCGTCGAACGGACCGACGCCCTTGGACCGGGCGGGAACCCGGTGTACTCCGACCCCACCGGCATCCTCCGCGCCGAGATCAGCACGGCCGGGGAAGTGCGGATGCTGGCCAGCGGCGGCTACCAGTCACCGATGGTGCCCACCGCCGAACCACTGCCCTGACCGTTCGGTCTGGCCCGCGACGAGCCGGTCGCGGGCCAGGTCAGTACGGCCAGGGCGCCGAGCGTGAGCACTCCGCCGACCAGAAAGGTCCCGCGCACCCCGGCGGCGTGGAGCAGGGCGCCGCCGGTCAGCGC
>LRTP01000683.1 GCA_001550305.1 Streptomyces diastatochromogenes | reverse complement strand
AACCGGCGAGCCGCGCACGCAGCGGATCCAGTGCCCGTACGGTCAGCGCGTGGGCCGCGGCGGCGGGGTCGGTCCCCTCGTCGGCGCGGGCGGACAAGGACACCACGACCACCTCTGGAGCGTCCGCGGCCCCGGAGGCCGGGGCCCGCCGCGGCAGGAACGCGGCCAGCCCCAGGTCGTCGGGTTCCTCCACCGCGACGGCGGGTCCTTCGCCGACAGCCGGAACGCCGGTCCACCGCAGCCTGTACAGCTCTCCGACCGGAGCGACGCCCGCCTTCGGAACCGGTCGGGTCGTCATCGACTCCAGCCGGGCCACGGGCACACCCGAGGGCGTGGCGAGGTCGAGGCCGACCGTGTCCGGGCCGGTGTTCCTGATGCGTACGCGCAGCGCCGTGGCCCCGGTCGCGTGCAGTGTCAGGCCCTGCCAGGCGAACGGGAGCCGGGCCGGTCCGGAGGGCGGCTCGGCAAGCAGTCCCGCGTGCAGGGCGGCGTCCAGCAGCGCCGGGTGGAGGGCGTGACGCCGGACCTCCGGGAGCGACAGCGGGCCGACTTCGGCGAACGACTCCTCGCCTCGCCGCCACAGGGCCGTGACGCTCCGGAACGCCGGCCCGTACGCGAGACCGGTGGCGGCCAGCCGTTCGTAGGCGCCGGTGAGATCCACGGGCGTGGCATCCGGCGGCGGCCACGCGTCGAGCGAGGCCGGGCGCTCCGGGACACCCGCAAGCGCCGGTCCGAGCCGACCGGTCGCATGGTGCGTCCAGGCGCCGAGCGCACCGGACTCCTCCGGCCGCGCGTACACGTCCGCCGTGCGCCGTCCGGCGCCGTCCGGCTCTCCCAGCGCCACCTGGACCTGGATCCCCTCGTCGTCGGCGGCGGGGAGGAACAGCGGGGTGAGAAGGGCGAGATCCTCCAGTACGGCGACACCGCACGCGTCACCGGCATGGAGCACCAGGTCGGCGAACGCGGCCCCGGGCACCAGGGTGTGGCCGCCCACGGCATGGTCGCGCAGCCACGGCTGGGCCGCGCCGGACAGCCGGCCACCGCACAGCACACGCTCCGTGCCCGGCATGGTGACCGTCTGGGTGAGCAGCGGATGGCCCGTACCGGCCGGCGCGTCGGTGGCGGGCTCGGACAGCCAGTAGCGCTGCCGCTGGAAGGGATAGGTCGGCAGGTCGACCCGCCGGGCGCCGCTGTCCGCGTACACCCGGCGCCAGTCCACCGGCACACCGTGGACATGGAGTCGACCGAGCGCGTCGAACAGCGTCCGCGGCTCCGGAGCGCCCCGCCGGGCGGCGGCCGTGAACAGCGGGTCCTTGCCGCCCTCGGCCAGAGCCGTCGTGGCCTGGGCCGTGAGGTGCGCGTCCGGCCCGATCTCGGTGAACGCGGTCACCCGCCCGTCGTACGCCAGCCAGCGCAGGGCGTCCCCGAACCGCACGGCCTCGCGGGCGTGCCGTACCCAGTACTCGGCCGACCGCAGCTCGTCTCCGGCGGCCGGGAGTCCCGTCAGCCCCGACAGCACCGCAATGCGGGCCTGACCATACGTCAGTCCACCGACGACACGACCGAATTCGGCGAGCATCGGGTCCATCAGCGGGGAGTGGAAGGCATGGCTGACCCGCAGCCGGACCGTACGGCGCCCGAGCGCGGCGAAGCGCCGGGCGAGCGCGAGGACGGGCTCCTCCACGCCGGAGACCACGACCGCGCGGGGGCCGTTCACGGCAGCGATCGCGGTCCCGTCGGTCAGCTCGCGGGTCACCTCCACCTCGGTGGCGTCGAGCGCCACCATGGCGCCGCCCGCAGGCAGCTCCCGCATCAACCGACCCCGGGCAGCGACCAGTTCGACGGCGTCCCGCTCCGACAGGATGCCCGCGGCGTGCGCCGCCGCCACCTCGCCGATCGAGTGTCCGGCCAGGAAGTCCGGCCGTACGCCCCAGGACTCCAGGAGTCGGAAGGCGGACACCTCGAAGGTGAACAGGGCGGCCTGGGCGAAGTCCGTACGATCCAGCAGCGCGCTCGCGGCGGCGTCCCAGAGCACCGAGCGCAACGGGCGTTCCAAATGCGCGTCGAAGCGGTCGCACAAGGCGTTGAAGCTGTCGGCGAAGACCGGGAAGGTCTCGCACAACTCTCTTCCCATTCCGGAGCGTTGGGCTCCCTGACCGGTGAACAGCAGGGCGGACCGGCCGGCGGAGTCCGCCGGGCGGGACCCGGCGGTCGCCGCCAGGGCGTCCAGGGCGCTCAGCGTCCCCGCGCGGTCGTCGGCGGCGACGGCGGCTCGGTGGGGGAGTGCGGCCCGGGCGGTGGCATGGGTGAACGCCACGTCGACCAGGGCGAGTTCGGGACGCTCCCGCAGTACGGCCGCGGTCCGTGCGGCCTGCGCCCGCAGTGCGGCCGAATTCGCGCCGGAGAGGAGCAGCGGCGGTGTCGCCGCGCCGCGACGGGAGGGTGCCGCGGCGACCGTGCCCGCCTCGGCCTCCTCCAGGATCACGTGCGCGTTGGTCCCGCCGATGCCGAACGCCGACACCGCGGCCCGTCGGGGCCGCCCGGGCACGGGGGGCCACTCCTCGTCCCGGGTCAGCAGCCGTACGGCGCCCGACGACCAGTCCACCCGTGGTGACGGCTCGTCGGCGTGCAGCGTGCGCGGGAGCCGTTCGTGGTGCATCGCCAGTACGGTCTTGATGACACCGCCCACCCCGGCCGCCGCCTGGGTGTGCCCGAGATTGGACTTCAACGAGCCCAGCCACAGCGGCCGTTGGGCGGTCCGGGCCTGCCCGTACGTGGCCAGCAGAGCCTGCGCCTCGATCGGATCGCCGAGCGCGGTGCCCGTGCCGTGCGCCTCCACCGAGTCCACGTCCGCCGCGGACAGTCCCGCGTCGGCGAGGGCCGCGTGGATCACCCGTTGCTGCGCGGGCCCGTTGGGGGCGGTCAGCCCGTTGGACGCGCCGTCGGAGTTGACGGCCGAGCCGCGCAGCACGGCCAGGACCGGATGACCGTTGCGCCGCGCGTCGGACAGCCGCTCCAGCAGAACCAGCCCCACGCCCTCGCCCCAGGCGGTGCCGTCGGCCGCCGCGGAGAAGGGTTTGCAGCGCCCGTCCGGTGCCAGTCCGCGCAGCCTGCTGAACGCGATGAACGGTCCGGGCGAGGCCATGACCGTGACCCCGCCCGCGACGGCCAGCGAGCACTCGCCGTCGCGCAGGGACCGTACGGCCGAGTGCATCGCCACCAGCGACGACGAACACGCCGTGTCCACCGTCACGGCGGGCCCCCGCAGCCCCAGCGTGTAGGCGATCCGGCCGGAGGCGACGCTGCCCGCCGAACCGAGGGCGAGATGCGCCTCCAGTTCGTGTCCGCCGCGCTGCAGGAGGCGGCGCCCGTAGTCGGCGTGCATCACGCCGACGAAGACACCGGTGTCGCTGCCGCGCAGCCCCGACGGGTCGAGGCCCGCCCGTTCCAGCAGCTCCCAGCCGGTCTCCAGCAGCAGCCGTTGCTGCGGATCGGTGGCCAGCGCCTCGCGCGGCGACATGGTGAAGAAGGCCGCGTCGAAGTCGGCCGCCCGGTGCAGGAAGCCGCCCCTGCGGGTGAGGGAGGTGCCGGGCCGGTCGGGGTCGGGGTCGTACAGGTCGGCCGTGTTCCAGCCACGGTCGGTGGGGAAGTCCGAGGTCGCGTCGGTGCCGTCCGCGACGAGCCGCCACAGATCCTCCGGGGACTCCACGCCCCCCGGGTAGCGGCACGCCATGGCCACGACGGCGATGGGCTCCCCGGGCTCGACGCGGGGTCCGCCGCCGGGCGTGCGCGCGGCGGCGG
>LRTP01000682.1 GCA_001550305.1 Streptomyces diastatochromogenes | reverse complement strand
GGCGGGCGTGCCGCGGGCGCTGCTGGCGTCGACCGGGCTCACCGAGGACGAGGTGGCCAGGATGCGGCAGGAGCTGTGGGGGCTGGCCGAGCGCGCGGAGGGTGCGGCGGGGCGCGGGCGCTGACCTGCCCGTCCAGGGAGGAGCGGGGGTTACCGGCAGTTTCTGCCCCCTGCTGAGCACACCTTCCATACCGGCCGGTACCTTGTGCACGATGTACTTGCACACTTCTGTGTTTTCCGTCCTGGGGGAGGTCCCGCCATGATCGATGGCACCGCTGTCGGCGACACCGCTGTCGACACTCGTCCGACGAAGATCATGTACGTCGCCGAGGCCACCGCGCACGGCGGCCGGGACGGCTATGTCACCAGCCAGGACGGCCAGATCGAGCTGAAGGTCGCGATGCCGCCCGCGCTCGGCGGTGACGGCAACGGCACCAACCCCGAGCAGCTCTTCGCGGCCGGGTACAGCGCCTGCTTCCACAACGCGCTGGTGCTGGTGGGCCGCCGCGCCGGACTGGACCTGACCGGCTCCACCGTCGCCGCGAAGGTCGGCATCGGACCCAACAAGCAGCGCGGCTACGGCCTCGCGGTCGCCCTGAGCGTCTCTCTGCCCGTCCTCGACCAGGACGTCGCGACCAAGCTCGTAGACGCGGCGCACGAGGTCTGCCCGTACTCGAACGCGACGCGGAACAACATCGAGGTCACGATCCTGCTCGGCTAGGAATCGAGCCTTCCGCGTGTGTGTTGCATCCACTGTTGGGAGTGGCCGGGCGACAGGGAGTACGGACGTGAACGTGAACGGCGAAGTGGCCGAGGGCTTCGAGCCGGTCAGGGAGGCGTTCGTACGCAACTTCGAGACGCTCGGGGAACGGGGTGCGGCGGTCTCCGTGTACCGGCACGGGCGCAAGGTCGTCGACCTGTGGGGCGGCACGCGGGACGTGGACGGTACGGCGGATTCGGCGCCCTGGGAGCACGACACGGCCCACGTCATGCACTCGGCGACGAAGGGTGTCGGGGCCGCCGTACTCCTGATGCTGCACGAGCGCGGCGAGCTGGACCTGGACGCACCGGTCGGGAAGTACTGGCCCGAGTTCAAGGCTCGGGGCAAGGAACACCTCCTGGTCCGGCATGTGCTGTCGCACCAGGCGGGCGTGCCCGTGGTCGACGCGCCGCTGACCCCGGCCGAGGCGGCGGACCCGGACCGTACGGCCGAGTCGATCGCCGCGCAGACGCCCCTCTGGGAGCCGGGCACGGACCACGGCTACCACCCCCACACCTTCGGCTGGATGCTCTCCGAACTGGTCCGCCGCGTCACCGGCGGCCGGGGCGTGGGCGAGTTCATCGCGACGGAGATCGCCGCCCCGCTCGGCCTGGACCTCTGGGTCGGGCTGCCGGGGGCCGAGGCCCACCGGGTGGGCCGCGCGGGCCGAGTCGATGCGCCCGAGCCGTCGAGCGCCCTGCGCACCCGCCCGAAGCGGTCGGTGGCCGAGGCCTACAACGACCCCGACTCGACGACCGTCCGCGCCTTCGCCGCGATCACCCCGCCCCCCGACGACAACGACCCCGCCTATCGCGCCGCGGCCCTCCCCGCCTCCAACGGCATCGCCACGGCCGACGGTCTCGCCCGTTTCTACGCCGCGCTGATCGGCGAGCCGGACGGCACCCGGCTGATCACCCCGGCCACGGTCGACCTGGCCCGCGCCGAGGCGTCCGCGGGACCGGACCGCACCCTGGTCATCACCACGCGTTTCGGCCTCGGCTACATGCTCCACGGCACGGCCTCCCCGCTGCTGGGCCCGGCCTCGTTCGGCCACCCCGGCCGCGGCGGACCACTGGGCTTCGCGGACCCCGAGTCGGGCATCGCCTTCGGCTACATCACGAACGGCTTCCGCAAGACGGTGACGGCGGATCCACGGGCGCAGGCGCTGGTACGGGCGCTGCGGTCGGCGCTGTCGTCGTAGCCGACCGGGCCGGATACATGTCCTGGCCGACCGGGCCGGGCACGTGTCGGAGCCGACCGGGCCGGGGCCGCGTCGTGGTCGATCCGGCCGGGGCCGTGCCAGGACACCCCCGCGATCCTGGCCCGCCCCTTCCGGTCCGCCCGTCCCTCGCCGCGCGGCGATCACCAGAATGCGCGGCCGACCGCCCGCCTGTCGTTGGCACACCGTCGCCACCTACTTGGCGCAGGGTCCACGGCCTTCCGGACGTACCGCACGCTCCTCCGCCACCGCCTGCCTCCGGAGTTCACTCGGCGGGACGCCATGGGCGGCGCGGAAGGCCCGGGTGAACTCGGCGGCGCGGGGGAAACCCCAGCGGGCGGCGACGGCATGGACCGGCATCGCGCGCAGCGCCGGGTCGGCGAGGTCGCGGCGGGCGTTCTCCAGCCGCTGATCTCGGATGTAGGAGGCCACGGTGAGGCCCTCGGTCTGGAAGAGGCGGTACAGATGGCTGCGCGAGATGTGGTGCGCGGCGGCGATCCGGGCGGGGGTCAGCTCCTGGTCGCCCAGATTCCGGCGGATGAACGCCTTGACGCGCAGGGTCAGCGTCCGGCCGCGGGTCTCCGGCGGCAGCAGGGCCTCGGCGTCCAGGGCGCCCGCGAAGACGGCCGTGACCAGGTCGGCGAGGACCGTTCCCAGTCGGGGTCCGTCCGACGGCTGGTAGGAGCCGGTGTCCGAGGCCAGCTGGACGAGGAACTGCCCCAGGAGCGCGCCGACTCCCTCCCGGCCCGAGATCCGGCTGCCGATCACCAGGTCGGCCCGGTTCGCGGGCAGTGCCACCAGCGACCGCGGGATCTCGACTCCCACGAGGCTGACCGGGTCGGCGCCCGTGTGTATCTCGTACGACCGCGAGGAACAGTTCGTGTGGATGTCGTTGACCCGGTACGCGGCCTGCTGTCTGCCCCAGGCCGCCGCTCCCTCTCCCCGCAGCAGGAGGGAGAGGTGGTACACCTCGGGGTCGGACTGGCGGATCAGCTTCGGTGTCCGACGGAAGACCAGATGGTCGAAGGTCGCCGGCCAGACCGTGACCTCGCCCAGCCCGATCATGCGCTGGTGCGCGCGGTAGTCCGCCGCACGGTCGCTGGCCAGCTGCATGGGCGCGTGCGTACGGCCCATGCGCTGCGTCCACGCCTCGAACCGGTCACCGACCGGCAGGTCCGCGGTTTTGAAGACCGACTCGGGCAACACGATCAGCCGACGGACACGAGCGCCACGAACCGCCTCCGGGTGGCGGGGGCAGCGGCCGTCCCGACGCAGTCGTCGCCCGCACTGCTGCTGTGGCTGCTCTTGAACCAGTGCAGTTCCGGAGTGCTCATAGTTCCCCCAGCGCTTGCTCAGTGAAGGCTTGCGACTCCCGTGGCGAGAGAGCCTGAGCTCGGATGATGCCATACCGCGATTCGAGGACCCGGAGCTGTCTCAGGTCCGAAACCGGACGGCTGTTGAAGGCTCCGTCGGAGCGCCGTTCCGCACGCCCGACCTGCGGCCTCCGTCCGGCTCGGGTGGTGGCCGGGCAGGCGGCTCAGCGGCGGCGACCGGCCGGCTCAAGCGCCGGGTTGACCGCGTGGGCGTCGGCCGGCCTGATCGTGCGGCCGGGGGCGACGATCTCATCGATGCGATCGAGGAGTTCGCCGGACAGCACCCGGTCGCCGCAGGCCAACTGCGCGTCCAGCTGCTCCATGGTGCGCGGGCCGATCAGCGCGCTGGTGACCGCCGGGTGACCGGTCACGAAGGCGAGGGACATCTCGACGAGGGACATGCCGTTCTCCTCGGCGAGGGTGTAGAGCTGCTCGGCGGCCTCGCGCTTGCGGGCGTCGTCGGCCGTGGCGGGCGGCATCGGGCGCC
>LRTP01000681.1 GCA_001550305.1 Streptomyces diastatochromogenes | reverse complement strand
GCCGCCGTCGGGCGGGGCGCCGAGCGGCTTGCGCGCGGATTCTGGGAGGCGCGGCGCGCGTTCGCGTTCGTCGCGCCGACCGGGTCACTGGACGAGTGCCTCGCCGAGGCGCTGGCCTCCTCGCCCGACGCCCGGCCGTTCTTCATCAGCGACACCGGCGACAATCCGACGGCGGGCGGGGCGGGCGATGTCACGTGGGGGCTCGAACGCGTCCTCTCCCGGCCGGAGTTCAAGGAACCGTCCGGGCCGACGGTCATCTACGCGTCCGTGCCGGGGCCGGCCGCCGTCGAGGCCGCGGAGAAGGCGGGCGTCGGCGCGACCGTCACGGTCACGGCCGGTGCCGAGGTGGACGACCGGCACGCCGGGCCGCTCACCATGACCGGCGTGGTCCACGCGGTCCGGCACGGGGACCGGGACGCCGGGACGGAGGTCGTCCTGCGGGTCGGAAGCGTGTATGTGATCATCACGCGGCTCCGTAAGCCGTACCACTACGAGCACGACTTCACCGGCCTGGCGCTCGACCCGCGCGGCGCCGATGTCGTCGTGGTCAAGATCGGCTATCTGGAGCCGGAACTGTTCGCCATGTCCGCCGGCTGGAAGATGGCGCTGACCCCGGGCGGCGTCGACCAGGACCTCGTCCGGCTGGGCCACCACCGCATCCGCCGCCCCATGTTCCCCTTCGACCCGCACATGCCCGACCCGGACCTCACGGCCCGCATCATCCCCCCGTCGAACGAGCCGCTGGTCGGAAGGGACGAGTGACCCACCGAGCGCCCCGCACCGGGATCGAACAGCGCGAAGCGGTCAAGAACGGCACCGCCCTGGATGACGAGTGAGGCGTCCTCGCAGCCCAGGTGCGTGATGACGTAGCCGCGGACCGCGTCACGCAGCCGGTCGGCGTCCCACACCGATCCGTTGAGCAGCCAGTGCATCCGGTCCGCGGTCACATGCCCGGCACGTTCCGACAGCGTCCAGCCGTTCTTCTTCGGCAGCTCCGCCAGCAGCCCCTCAATGAACTACGCGAACACCGCCCGAGGCTCCAGCCGGTTGAACAAGTACCCCAACGAACCAGTCAAGGTGGCCAGTTCAGCATCCCACCCGGCTATCTGCTCAGCCGTCACACCCAGCATCATGCCCGGTCAACGACACCACGCAGGCTCCGTCACAAGATCTCCGGCTGTAGTACCTGCTTCAGCAGGGCAAAAAATGCGATTCACGCTCTTTCCGGCGGATTGCCTGCCAGTGGGAAGAATGGCACGGATGGACTTGTCTGCGTAAAAGGACGCGGTCAACTCGCTTTTTTAGTAAACCTTGATGGGTCGTCGCTCTGCCTCGCGGTTCCCTGGTGTTCGACTGCGCGTAAAGTGACAAGGCGCCGTCGGAATTCCGTAATCACACCGACGGCCGGTGTCGATCCCAGGTGCGCATGTCTACTTCATATTCCTCTCCGTTCGATGGCTATGACCGGAATCTGACGCCGCCCGCCGAGCGTCCGAAAGCACCGATCGAACCGGACGCGGAGGTACTCGTCCCCGCACACCCGCGGTACGCCGCGGATCCAGGGCGCCGCCCCGCGATAGGTTTCGAACTCCTCCAGGGGGCCGACGGAAACCCGGTGGCGGTAGCGTTCACCAGCCCCGCGAAGCTGGTCGCCGCGCTCGGCAACGCGCAGCCGTGGGTGGCGGTGCCCGTCGGATGGTTCGCCCGGGCGATGCACAACAACGGGCTCGGCCCGGTTCGCGTCGACCCGCAACTCCCGCCCGGTGTACGGGTCTGGAGCGCCGAGGACGTCAGAACCTACACGGAGGCAGTCCAGTGACCGACCTGAAAATCGTTACGTCGGACGTGACAAAAATGGCGTCCACGTTTCACACGGAGGCCAAGTTCTACGCGAAACTCCACACATCCGTGAGCCCCGCCGTCGCAAAGTCAGGCGATGACGGTCTTGACCACACGATCCAGTCGATGATGGACGCGATCTCCGGTCTGCATGCCAGACTCGCCGGCCGGATCGAGGAGCAAGGGGATCTCCTTGACGCCGCGGTCAAGCACTTGACGCACCGCGACATCGACGTGCACGGGCTTTTCGAAGATCTGATGGGATAGCGAGACGGGGGGCACAAGCTGTGACGGATTCCTGGGTGGGCGGCGACATCGACGGTCTGGCCGCTATGGGCACCGCCCTCACCGGTGCTAAGGAGCACCTGGACGACATCGTCAAACCGCTCAGCAAGGGAGTCGACAAGCTCGTCAAGGACGCGGGCTGGAAGGGCGAGGCTGCGGAGAAGTTCGAGGCCGCCTGGACCAAGGACGCGATCACCGCCGGCGGCTTCGCCGAACTGGTGTACGCGGTGGGTAAGGAGCTCACCGACCTGTCCACCAACCTGTCCTCGGCCAACACGGCACTGCAGAACGCCGCCTATGTCGCCCAGAAGAAGGGCGTGTCCATGGGGCCAAAGGGGGAGCCCATCCCTCTCGCGACGAACAACCCGCCCTCCGTGAAGGAGGAGCAGGCAATAAAGGACAACAACGACTACACCACCCTCTACACGGAGCTGATGCACCAGGCCCAGCGTGCCCGGCTCCTCGCCGCCAAGCACATCGGCCAGCTCTACGCCGAGATCGACCCCAGCGAGCCGATGCAGAAGGGCGACAAGATCGTGGTCGCCGACTACCTGCGCGGCCTGTGGACCGCTGGGGCGGAGGGCGACCGGGCGCTCGGCCTGGACATGGCCGACGACATCAAGCACGCCCAGGAGGAGCACGATAAGGCGCTGTCCGCGCTGAAGGACGAGGAGGCCAAGTTCCGGACGGCGGACGCGAACCTCCCCAAGGCGTTCAAGCTGCGCGGGGAGTGGCAGGCCGCCGCCGACCAACTCGACAGCCTGGAAGGGCGGCTGGCCGGGCTGGAGAACGGCAGCTCCCATGTCCCGTACGACCGGTACCTCAACTACAAGATGGCGGACGTCCTGCGCGGCAGTGAACTCGCCGAGGGCGCTCCCCGGTTCCTCAAGGAGATCCCGGTCATCGACGTCGCGGCCACGGTGGCCGTCGGCGGTCTGGAGGCCAAGCAGGACCACGACGAGGGCTGGTCCTGGGGCCACTCGGTGCTCGTCGACGTGGGCGGCGGCCTGGTGGCCCTGGGTGCCGGTGTCGGTCTCGCGGCCTCGATCCCGGTGGACGGGGTGGTCGCCACGGCCGCGGTCGGCGGCGCGGTCGTCGTCGGCGTGGGAACCTTCGCCGACAAGCTGTTCCACGAGCACTGGAGCGAGGACTGGGACGACCACGGCGCGGTCGTGGGCACACTGCACGGCATCGGCCACTCCGGGGCCCAGGCGTGGCACGCGGGCGAAGGTATGGTGACCGGCACCGGTCACTGGATCGGCGACAAGTCCAAGGCGCTGTGGCACAAGATCTTCTGATGTTGGTGGGGACGACATGAAAAGTAGGGCGGACGGCGTCCCCGGGGAGCAGGTGGAGCCGGCGGCGATTCCACGCCTGGGCACCACCTGGTTCGACCGGGGCGCCGGGTACTGGCTGCGCCGGATCGCACATGGCTGCTTCCAGCTCGCCCTGCTGCTGTTCGCCGGGCTCGTCGTGACCGCCTTCTACGCGGGGTTCTGGGAAGCGGTGGGGGTGCCCCGCTCCGCACGTACCGCGGTGTACGCGGTGACGGCGGTCGCCTGCCTGCTCAGCCTCGTCGCGGGTTTCGTGCGCACCCGGCGTGCACCGGTGGAGATCCCCACCCCCGAACAGGCATGGCGGGAGCACCGTTCCCGGCAGCGCAGGAACGCCGCCTCGGCCGCCGGCGGCCGCTGGACGCTGCTGCTCCTCGCGCCCGTCCTGCCCGCCACCGTCGCCTGGGCGATCGGCACCTGGGCCGCCCCGACGCTCGCG
>LRTP01000680.1 GCA_001550305.1 Streptomyces diastatochromogenes | reverse complement strand
AACGCCGGGCGACCGGGGCTTTCAGGGGCGCGGGGAACTGCGCGACCAGCCCCCGCCGGCCCGCGGACGAAGAACCACCGGGCAGACGGGGATCCGGGGCGCAGCCCCGGACCAGGGGCGCGGGGAACTGCGCGACCAGCCCCCATCGGCCCGCGGACGAAGAACCACCGGGCAGACGGGGATCCGGGGCGCAGCCCCGGACCAGGGGCGCGGGGAACTGCGCGACCAGCCCCCGCCGGCCCGCGGACGAGGCGTTACACCTGGATGATGGGCTCCTTGGTGAAGAGGGTGCCGAGGGTGGGGGCGTTCACCTTGCGGTCGGCGAGGCGTAGGGCCTCCCAGACTGTGACCTGGTTGGCGGTGAGGACCGGCTTGGAGAGGTCCTTCTCCAGGGTCGGAAGGTGCGCCGCCGTATGCAGGGCCGTGTCGGGGAGCAGGACGGCGTCCGCGTCGGGGTGGTCGCCGGCCCGGGCGAGCGCGAGGACCTCCCCCTCACCCCAGGTCCCGACCTCCGCCGCCGTGATGATCCCGGAGGCCCTGCTCGACACGACCTCCACCCCCGCCTCCCGAAGGAACGCGGCGAAGAGATCGGTCACGTCCTGCGGATAGGTCGCCGCGATCGCGACCCTCCGGGCCCCGACCTCCCGGACGGCGTGCGCGAACGCGAAGGACGTGGAGGAGGCGGGCAGCCCCGCGGCCCGGGCCAGGGCGCGCACCTGCTCGTGGGCGCCCTCCCAGCCGAACACGAAGCTGCCGCTGGTGCACGCCCAGACCACGGCCTCCGCGCCGGACAGCCGCAGCTCCTCGACGCCCGCCGAGAGCCGGGCCGCCGAGCCCATCTCGCGCAGCGCGTCGACCCGGTGGGCGTCCTCCCCGATGTCCGTGTGGACCAGCTGGAGGCGGACGTCGCTGCCCAGGAGCTGTTCGATGCGCGGGTAGTCGTCCTCGGCCGAATGGCCCGGGTAGAGGAATCCGAGTGCGGTCATGCCCAACCTTCCTGTTCTTCCGGCAGTACAGGTCCCCCACGGGCGGACTGATCGATCAGCCGCTGATAGGGGCCCACCGCCCGGGTACCCAGGTGACGCAGTGCCGCCCACATCGTCACCTGGTTGGCCGAGATCACCGGTATGCGCAGTTCCGCCTCCAGCTGGGGGATGACGTCGTACGTCGGCAGGTTGGTGCAGCTGATGAACAGGGCGTCGGCCCCTTCGCCCCGCACCGCGCGGCGGGCCATGTCGACCACATCACGGTACGGAACCTTCCAGATGTGCCTGGTCAGACCCATGAAGGCGCGCCCGGTGACATGGACGCCCGCCTCGGCGAGGTACTCCTCCAGGGACTGGGTCACCGAGACCGTGTAGGGGGTGACGAGAGCGATGCGGTGGGCGGCCAGCTCGATGAGCGCCTCCAGCAGGGCGCCGGAGGTGGTCAGCGAGCGCACCTCCCCCGCCCGTGTCATCGCCTCGCACATCGCCCGCTCGCCCGCGACCCCGCCCACGAAACTGCCGGAGGTGCACGCGTACGCCACGACCTCGGGCGCGACCGCGTTCAGCGCGCGGACCGCGTCGCCGAGCGTCTCGTGCTCGGATACCAGGCGGGCCAGGTCCAGGCTCACCTCGACCGGCACGAACGGGGTGCGGGTCAGATGCAGGGAGACGTCGTCGGGGACCCAGCGCCACAGCTCGCGGTCGAGGGCGAAGTCGAAGGGAGCGACGACACCGATCCCGCGCTGGGGGCGGGGGCCGCCGAGAAAGGAGACGTCCATGGCAGCACCGGCCTCACGAAGGGAGACGAAGGGGCAACGGACCGTGTGTGCGTCCGTGTTGACGAAGGTAGGTTCGGGTGCGAGCGTGGTCAATCCGCGCATCTCAGACGGCTCCGGCCGCCCTCGCCCACCCCGCAGGTTCGTCCTCTCAGGAACTCAGGGAGCCTCCGAGACCCTCCGGGACTCTTCGGAGCCTTCGGAACTCTTCGGACTCTTCGGAACTCTCAGGAAAGCGGACTCGCATTGCGAAACGGTTTCCCTCGCCCGCCCCGCCCCGTATCCGCGTCGACCCCGGCCTCCGGGTCCGGCGCCGGATCCCGCACCACCCTCCTCGTCCTGGACGCCGAGCCGCTCCCCCGCCTCGGCAGACTCACCGGCCGGGTGCGGATCGAGCACGCCGACGAGTCGACGCTGGCCGAGCGACTGCCGCGCGCGGACGTACTGCTGGTCTGGGACTTCACCTCGCACGCGGTGCGCCGCGCCTGGCCCGGCGAGGGTTCCCGGCCGCGCTGGGTGCACACGGCGAGCGCGGGCGTCGACCACCTCATGTGCCCCGAACTCGCCGCGTCCGGCACGGTGGTGACCAACGCGCGCGGGATCTTCGACCGGCCGATCGCCGAGTACGTCGCCGCGCTGGTCCTCGCGATGGCCAAGGACCTGCCGAGGACGTGGGACCTTCAGCGGCAGCGGGAGTGGCGGCACCGGGAGTCGCAGCGGGTGGCGGGCACCCGCGCGTGTGTGGTCGGTTCCGGGCCGATCGGGCGCACGATCGTCAAGACGCTCAAGGCGCTCGAGGTGACGACGGCCCTGGTGGGGCGTACCGCGCGCACCGGGATCCACGGGCCCGAGGAGCTCGACCGGCTGATGGCGCGCGCCGACTGGGTGGTGTCGGCGGCGCCGCTCACCGAGGCCACGTACGGCATGTTCGACGCGCGGCGCTTCGGGATGATGCAGCCCTCGGCGCGCTTCATCAACGTCGGCCGGGGGCAGTTGGTCGTCGAGGACGCGCTCGCCGAGGCACTGTCGAAGCGGTGGATCGCGGGCGCGGCCCTCGATGTCTTCCAGGACGAGCCGCTCGGCCCGGACAGCCCGCTGTGGGGTGTCCCCGGGCTGATCGTGTCACCGCACATGAGCGGGGACACGGTCGGCTGGCGGGACGAACTCGGGGCCCAGTTCGTGGAGATGTACGAGCGCTGGGAGGCGGGCAGACCGCTGCCGAACGTGGTCGACAAGAAGCGCGGATACGTACCGGGGCACTGAGACTTCCTCTGGAGGGGCCGATGTCTGAACTCGTCGAGCTGACCGCGGTACAACTCCTCGACGGCTACCGCAAGGGCGAGTTCAGCCCCGTGGACGCCACGCGGGCGGCGTTGCGCAGGGCCGTGGAGATCCAGCCGGCCGTGAACGCGTTCGTACGTCTCGACGCGGACGCGGCTCTCGCGCGGGCGGCCCGGTCCGCGGACCGCTGGCGGCGGGGTGAGCCCGCCGGGCTGCTGGACGGGGTTCCGGTCTCCGTCAAGGACATCCTGCTGCTGCGCGGCGGACCGACCCTGCGCGGTTCCAAGACCGTCGATCCGCAGGGGAGTTGGGACGAGGACGCGCCGTCCGTCGCCCGGCTGCGCGAGCACGGGGCGGTGTTCCTCGGGAGGACGACGACACCCGAGTTCGGCTGGAAGGGCGTCACGGATTCGCCGCTGTCGGGGATCACCCGCAATCCGTACGACGTCACACGCACGGCGGGCGGCTCCAGCGGCGGCAGCGCGGCGGCCGTCGCGCTCGGGGCGGGGCCGCTGGCGCTGGGCACGGACGGGGGCGGCAGTGTGCGCATCCCGGCCGCGTTCTGCGGGATCTTCGGTCTGAAGCCTACGTACGGGAGGGTGCCGCTGTACCCCGCGAGCGCGTTCGGGACGCTCTCGCACGTGGGTCCGATGACACGGGACGCGGCCGACGCGGCGCTGATGATGGACGTGATCAGCGGGCCGGACGCCCGTGACTGGTCGGCGCTCGGGCCGGTGGACGGTTCCTTCGTCGAGGCCCTCGGGGGTGGGGTGCGCGGGCTGCGGGTCGCGTACTCGCCGTCCCTCGGCGGGCAGGTCGCGGTCCAGCCGGCCGTCGCGGCGGCGGTGCGGCGGGCG
>LRTP01000679.1 GCA_001550305.1 Streptomyces diastatochromogenes | reverse complement strand
GCCTGCCGGGCCGAGGCTCCCCGAGGAGGGAGTCCTGCCCGCCGGGCCGGGGCTCCACCACGACGGAGCCAGGTCCGACCGGGCCGGGGCTGCATGACGACGGAGCCAGGTCCGACCGGGCCGGGGCTGCATGACGACGGAGCCAGGTCCGACCGGGCCGGGGCTGCATGACGACGGAGCCAGGCCCCTCCGGGCCGGGGCTCGATGACGACGGAGTCAGGCCCCCCGGGCCAGGGCTCCATGACGACGGAGCCAGGCCCGACCGGGCCGGGCTCCCCACAGACGGCCGTCCGCCCCGAAAGGCAGTCGGGGCGGGCGGCCTGACCCCCCACCCTGCCAGATCCACCCACGCAGAACCGCCGTACAACCGACGCTCAACCACAGGAGAACCTCGATGCGCACAACGCGCCTCACCGCGGCCATGGTCGCCGCAGCCGTGGTGTCCGGCACGCTGGCTCTCGCGAGCCCGGCGTCCGCCGACCCCACCCCCGCCGGGACCTTCCGCCAGCTTGTCGGCGTGGGTTCCGACACCACCCAGGACGTCCTCAACGCCCTCGCCGGTGACATCGTCAACGGCAAGAGCTACGCCGACACCGCCGTGAAGGCGGGCGACGCGGGCATCGCCTCGTACGACGCGTTCGTGCCCGGCGCCGCCACCTCCACCATCCAGACCCGCTCCGGCGGCCCGACCTTCCTGCGCCCCAACGGGTCCGGCCCGGGCCGCGCCGCCCTCAGCATGTCGCTGACGGGTGACAAGTTCCCGAACGCGACCGGTGTCGCCGTCAAGGGACAGGTCGACTTCGCCCGCTCCTCCGGCGGCCCGAGCACCTCCGGCAACACCCTCACCTACATCCCGTTCGCCCGGGACGCGGTGGGCGTCGCCGTGCGCGGCTCGGCCCTCGACACCCTGACGGTCGACCAGCTGCACGACATCTACACCTCCGGCGACACCCGCCTGAAGGTGCTGAAGGGCCAGACCCTGCACGCGGTCCTCCCGCAGGCCGGCTCCGGCACCCGTAAGTTCTTCCTCGCGGCGATCGGCCTGACCGAGACCACGGTCTCCTCGGAGATCCCGACCGTCCAGGAGAACCAGGCCAACGCCGCGCTCACCGAGGACGGCGCGCTCGTCCCGTTCTCCGTGGGCAGCTGGATCGCCCAGAACAACGGCATCGCCCCCGACTACAGCAAGACCGCGGTCGCCGCCGGAGCCCACCTGGCCAGTGTCCAGCTGCCCGGCGACACCGGCGACACCAACCCGGTGACCACGGTGAACGGCAAGCTCACCCCGGTCGCCGGTTACTTCGAGAACGCCACCTTCGGCCGCGACGTCTACAACGTCGTCCCGAGCCGCGCGATCGACCCCTCCAGCGTCTTCTTCGACAAGGCGCTGTACGACGTCTTCGTCACCAGCGGCACCCACGAGGCGGCCCTCGCCACCGACACCGCCGAGAAGGTCATCGCCGACTTCGGCTTCCTGAACGAGTCGTACAACGGCTCGGTCAACCCGGCCAAGCACGCCAAGCTCGGCGGCCTGGAGGTGTCCGGCATCGACACCGCGACGCCGTCCGCCCCCGCCCTGAGGGTCACCCCCGGCGACGCGAACCTCAAGCTGACCTGGGGCGCCCCCACCCCCGCGCCCGCGCTGCCCGTCACGGACTACCGCGTCACGCTGACCGGTTCGGACGGCGCCGTCGTGGCCGTCAAGGACGTCCCGGCCACCACCCTGACGTACAGCTTCACCGGCCTGGCCAACGGCACCTACACCGCCTCGGTCTCCGCCGCCAACCTCAACGGCAGCGGCAACGCGGCCTCCTGGACCGGCGCCGTCAAGTACACCAGCGCCGTGAAGGCCACCGCCGCCACGACCGCGTACGGCAAGACCCCGAAGGTCGCCGTCACGGTCACCGGCTCCCACGGCGTCGTCCCGAGCGGCAAGGTGACCGTCAAGGACGGCAGCACCCCGCTCGGCACCGGCACCCTGGACAGCTCCGGCAAGGTCACCATCGGCCTGTCCAACCACCTCAAGGTCGCCACGCACACCCTCACGGTGTCCTACGGCGGCAGCACCAAGCTCAACGCCTCCGTCACGACCGCCAAGCTGACGATCACCAAGGCGACCCCGTCGGTCAGCTCCACGGCGCCCGCGTCGATCAGCCACACCGGCCGCGCCAAGGTCGGCGTAAGGGTCACCGCGACCGGCACCACGCCGACCGGCACGGTGCGCGTCTACGAGGGCTCCCGGGTGATCGCCACCGGCACGCTGAGCGGCGGCAAGGTGACCATCACCCTGCCCAAGCTGAGCCGTGGCAAGCACACCCTGCACGTGTTCTACGCGGGCTCCACGACGGTGAACTCGAAGAACGGCGCGAACTTCACCATCAAGTCCACCTGACGCACCACCCGTAGGGGAGGCCGCGACCGCGGTCTCCCCTACGGCCCCACCAGTGAAGCCATATCAGTGAAGCCATGGAAGGAGACGCGTCGCCGTGACGGTCGCCGTACAGACCACGCTCACCACGCCCGTACCGCGGCTGGGCGTTCGGGGAGTCACCGCCGTCCGGCACCTCGCCCGGGGCGGTCTGCTCACCCTGGCCGCCCTGCTGCTCGGCCTCACCGCCCAGCTGCTGCTCGTCAGCGGCATCCAGGAACGGGCCGCGCAGCACGCCTCGTACGACGCACTGCGCACCCAACTCGCCCTCGGCACCGCCCCGGTGGCCCAGACCGACCAGCAGGGCAGACTGCTCGCGCCCGGCACACCGGTCGCCCTCATCGACATCCCCGCCGTCGACGTCCACCAGGTCGTCCTGGAGGGCACCGACTCCGCCGTCCTCACCGACGGCCCCGGCCACCGCCGGGACACCCCGCTGCCCGGACAGTCCGGCACCAGCGTGCTGATGGGCCGCGCCGCCGCCTACGGGGGTCCCTTCGGCCGTCTCGACCAGCTGGCCGCGGGCGACACGTTCACCGTGACCACCGGCCAGGGCAAGGCGAAGTACCAGGTCCTCGGCCTCCGCCGGGCCGGCGACCCGGCGCCCGCCGCCGTGGCCTCCGGCAAGGGCCGCCTGGTCCTCGTCACCGCCACCGGCCCGCACTTCATGCCCGGCGGGGTGCTGCGCGTCGACGCCGACCTGATCTCCACCCCCGCCCAGACCCCGGCGGCCGTCATCCGCTCCGGCACGCTCCCGGAGTCCGAACAGCCTCTCGCCCACCCCTCCGGCGTGCCGTGGCCGCTGGTCATGTGGCTCCAGGCGCTGGTGGCCGCCGCCGTCGCCGCGGTGTGGACCTGGCACCGCTGGGGCCGGCACCAGACGTGGATCGTGTTCGCCCCCGTGGTCGCGGTCCTGGGCCTCCAGGTGGCCGTCCGCACCACCGAACTGCTGCCGAACCTGATGTGAATCCTGTGAACCTTCCCGAGACCCACGATCACCACGAGGTGCCCGACGTGACCGATGCGACCGCTTCCCTCGATACGACGGCGACCGACACCGTCGTCCTGCCGCCCGTCGCGCCCGTCGCGTCCGTCGTGATGGGAGCCGCGACGGGGACCGCGAACGGGGCCGCGAAGGGGGCCGTCGCTCCCGCGACCCTCGAAGCCCGCGCCGTCTCGGCCTGGTTCGGCAGCCACCAGGTGCTGCAACAGGTCTCCCTCACGATGCCCGCCGGGCAGGTCACCGCCCTGATCGGCCCCTCCGGCTGCGGCAAGTCGACCTTCCTGCGCACGCTCAACCGGATGCACGAGCTGATCCCCACGGCCGCGATGGGCGGCGAGGTGCTCTTCGACGGCGAGGACATCTACGCCCCCGAGCGCCGCCTGACCGACGCCCGCCGCAGGATCGGCATGGTCTTCCAGAAGCCCAACCCGTTCCCCGCCATGTCGATCTACGACAACGTGGTGGCGGGTCTGCGCCTGACGGGCACGCGCGTCGGCCGTCGCGAGAAGGACGAGCTGGTCGAGGAGAGCCTGACCAGGGCCGGCCTGTGGAAGGAGGTACGGGACCGACTCCGCCAGCCCGGCGGCGCGCTCTCCGGCGGCCAGCAGCAGCGCCTGTGCATCGCCCGCGCCCTGGCCGTACGTCCCCAGGTGCTGCTGATGGACGAGCCGTGCTCGGCGCTCGACCCCACGTCCACCCGCCGGGTCGAGGAGACCATCCACGAGCTCGCGGGCCAGGTGACCGTCGTGATCGTCACCCACAACATGCAGCAGGCGGCCCGCGTCTCCCAGCAGTGCGCGTTCTTCCTCGCCGAGCAGGGCACCCCTGGCGGCATCGTCGAACACGGTCCTACCGAACACATCTTCGGCACCCCGGAGGATCAGCGCACGGCGGACTATGTGGCGGGCCGCTTCGGCTGACATCCTCGGCTTCCGTGATGATCAGACGCCGTACTCTCCTGACCGCGCTCGCGACCACCCCCGTCCTGAGCGGCGTCGCGGTGACCACGACCGCCACGCCCGCGGCAGCCGCCGAACCCGCCTCGAACACGGCCCTCTACGCGGACCCCACGTGGACCGAGGGCGTCCACTGGGGCCGCCGCTCCAGACGCCACCTGATCGACGACCAGAGCAGGACCGACCGCGCCCCCTTCCTCCGCTCCACGGTCATCGCCCCGCACGGCGGCGGCATCGAAGGGGGCACCTCGGAACTCTGCCTGGCGATAGCCGGTTACCACCCCGCCGACCTCGCACCCACCCCGGTGGCCGGCCCGGTGCACGACTTCTGGATGTTCGAGGGCCTGATGAGCAGCGGAAACGGAGCGCTGCACGTCACCTCCACCCACTGCGACGACACGATCGCCCGCTCCCTGTGCGCGGGCAGCCTGAACGCGCTGTCCCTGCACGGGTGCAGCCCCGAGCAGGCGGGCCTGGAGTCCGGCGCCGAGGCGGTCCTGATCGGCGGCCTCAACCCGACCTTCCGGCAGTACTTGCTGGAGGAGTTCACCGCAGTCGGCATCCGCGCGGTGACGGCGTCCGGCGAGGAGGAGATCGCCGGTATCTCCCCGGACAACATCTGCAACCGCACACTCCTCGGCATGGGCGCCCAGCTGGAGATGACCACGGCCCTGCGCACCGCGATGTTCGCCCCCGGCAAGAACACGATCGCCGACCGCGCCACCAACCTCCTCCCATCCTTCTGGACCTTCACCGCCGCGACCCGCAGGGCGATCGACCGGGTGGAGGCGGGGCAGACGGTGCTGTGACGCCGAGGACGGGCTACCCGCGCGTATGTCCGTTCTTGACGGCGTCAATGAGAGTGCCGAACTGGGCGGGGGAGGCTGTGAGGACGATGTCCGGATCGTCGCTCTCGCGGAGGCGGATGGTTCCGTCGGGGGCGGCGGCTATGTTGACACAGGAGGAGACTTCCGAGCCGTAAGCGAACTTCTGCCGGCTGATTTCGGGCATGGACTTCGGCCTGGACACCTCGGGATTTGTTGCGCGCGCGAAGGAAACGGACAAGGGCGAGACGGACGAGGCTTGTTGAGTGGCCTGCCGTACGCCTTGTTGCACCCACTCGTACGATTGTCCTGAGAGCAACGGGACTTGTGATGCCGGTGCGACGGGGACGGGATGAGCCATGGGGGCACAGGGAAACAGCGGATCCGGTCAGGGCGGCCGTTCTGATCTGCGCGTAGCCAGTCACGATCTGACGAAGCTGGCCGACGATCTCGACGACATGCAGGACCACCTGGACCAGCAGGTCAAGCGCATGGACGCGATCGTGGACCGCATCGAGGCGGGCTGGCGCGGCCCGGCGGCGACGGCGTACCGAGAGTTCCACCGGGCGGCGGCCGAGGACGCCGTACGCATCCGTGACGTGATGAAGCACCTCGAACAGGCCGTGCGGATGAGCCGGGACGGCTTCACGGAGCAGGAGTTGGACGTGCTCCAGCAGATGCGGCAGATCCGGGTGGACGTGGCGAGCGAGGTGGCCAGGCTGTCCACGCCGAACCCGGACGCGGCCTCGGGCACTCCGTCCGCGCCGTCGCGCAGCAGCCTCGACTCGTTCTGAGCGTCCTGCACAAGCCGTCAAGACGTTCAACGCGCACTGCACAGCCGTAACGACCAACGGCCAACGACCAAGGGGGACCATGTCGACCGGGAACTCCGACGACGACCACATAGCCGTCTCGTTCGCGACCCTTCACGACCTCGCCGCCGAGCTGGAGGACATCCTCAAGAAGCTCAACGGCAAGCTGGACGGTCTGTATGACCGCGTCGTACCGGTCGTGCTGTCCTGGGAGGGCGAAGCCCGCGAGGTCTTCGTCGACAAGCTCGACGAGTGGGACCGCTCGGCCCAGGACCTCCAAGCCGCCCAGAAATGGCTGCACGCGTACGTGACCACCGGCCATACCAACTACGCGGCGGCGCATCGAGCGGTGCTGCGGGGCTGGGGGGCTGCTTGATGGCCACTCCCACTCCCGAGCCCAGTGCGTCGGCCAGCCCCTCTGCCGGTGACACTCATCCCGCTCCGAAGCCCGCCGACCTCGAGCCCGAGCCGAGTCCCGGTACCTCCCCGGACCCCAACTACAAGCCCCCGCCCCCACCACCGACCGGCCATGACGGCCGTCCCTCGGACGCCCGCCGCGCGTGGGAGCGCGAGCAACTCAGACAGCCCGCACCCGACAGTGGGGGCGGCTTCGACGTGAAGACCGCGCACGTCTACTACACGTCCGCGTTGATCCGTGACGAACAGTTCACCTTTCACAAGGCGGCCACGGGGCTCGTGGACGATGTGCACCGTCGGCAGGCGGCCGGAAAAGGCAGCGGTGCCGACGACTTCTCCGAGACGTACGACGAGGTGGCCAAGGCATTCCTGGACGTGTGGGCCAAGGCAGTCGGCAGCATCGGAGGAGTCTCGCTCGGTCTGACCAACACCGCGAACAACTACGCGGCCGCCGACTGGCACTCACGCGGAATACAGGGGCCGCCCCCTAGCAGGGACGCCCCGATCGGCGTCGGCGAGGTCTTGTACGGTCCGGTGGCCTCCATCAAATGGACCGGCACCGGCGACGGCACGGACACCGCCTTCTGGGCCGGAATTGGTGAACTGCCCGACCTACTAGCAGGTTTGATCAAGCCGGCCGTTGAGGACGGGTTGAGGCTCGGCAAGACCCACGAGATCACCCCGGGAGCCGAGACTGACGATCTGCGCGACATCGGAAACGCCTGGGAAGCCGCGGGGAAGTCGGCGCAGAAGTCCGCCGACCACTTCACCGAGTGCATCGAGTATCTGACCGACGGCAGCAACAGTGACTGGCAGAGCGCCATGAACGGCTTCTGCCAGTCGATCTGGGGTACCACGGCGTGGGGCGGGCGCCGGGACACCGACAACAACGCCGTACCCCCGAGCCAGTCAGGGGGCCGGGACTGGCGCACCAACTTCAAGGAGAATCCTTCCGCACGCCGCCCCATCATCGAGGTCCTGAAGAAGACCGGCGACGATATGAAGAAGGCGTTCCACGATGTGGCGGACGCCGCCGACAAGTGCCGGAAGACCACCGAACACCTGGCGGCAGAGGCGACGAAGGCGACCGTCAGGGACCTCGTCCCGGATGGCTTCGACTGGGAGGAGTTCACCAAGATGGCGGCCGTGCTCACCGTCGTGGAGATCACCGCCGTCTTCCGCTCCCACATGGACAAGTCAGGAGCCGACGCGGCGGTCGAGGCCTGCCACAAGGCGTTCCACGACGGTGCGGACCAGCTCCGCAAACTCCTCCCGGAGCTCAGGGAGGCCTCGCTCAGTGCTCCCACCTACGAGGCGGAAGAGGCACGCGCGGAAGCTTTCGGCGCGCGGTCCTTGAATGAATTCAAGCCCGAGCACAAGTGGTCCACTCCGGGGGATGCGGACCGCGGGGTCTACAAACTGGACCTGGCTTCCACGGAGTGGCTGGAGAACTCTCATACGGTCAGTAAGCACGTGGGTCTCACGGACGACCAGTTGGCACAGCGACTGCGGGACGACTTGAAGAAGCCGCCGCGGGAAGGGTCGGCTTGGCCCAACGGCCAACCCAAGGTCGCCGAGGCGTCTACTTTCAAGAACCTGGAATCGGCGCAGAAGATGACGCAGTACAACATCGACGAGAACGCCGATGTCATCAAGAACTGGATCGCCGAGGACAAGCCTAAGAAAGGGGATCGGATGGACATCGCGGTGCCCGAGACCCCGTACGGCCACAGCGGCCGGAGCATTGGCAAGGAAGAAATCCAGGGCGACCCCTTCCCGGTCGACAAGGCGAAATATGTGGACGGCGTTGAGACCCGAATTCTCTACGACCCCGACCTCGACCCACCCTTCACAGTGATGACCTCGATGCCGAAGAACGTGAAGAAGTAGGATGAGTCGCATGACGCACCCTGAAGCTCTCGAATACTCGAATTTCGCAGGCGCTCGCATGCTCTTGGAGCCGTACTACGGCTGGAGCAGAAGGATTCCTGATGAACCGTCCGAGTGGCAGAAGAAGCTGTTTCCGCTCATTCGCGGAATACGGACCGCAGAACGGGACGGCGGTCGAAACCTGCGCGAGATCGCTACCGAACTGCGGCTGGCGGCAGAACTCTTCGAGGAATTTCCCGGTGGATCTCACAAGGCGCTGAACAGGATTCCGTGTGCGGAAACCGAGGAGCGCACGTCCGAAGTTCTGCGAGAGATCGCTCGCCATCTTGAAGACTGGAACGCCGATTGGAGGAGGTACGGGGAAACACCCATGGACGTTTGGGAGCTGGGTCTCCGTTTCCCCCGCTTCAGCCAGATCCTGCCGATCTACTTCGGTCAGGACGGCATGGCCATCAGTGACGACATGCAGGACGCCACGGTGGAAGAAGGAATCTGCATGTACATCGATCAGACGCATCCGCGCTGCCCGTGGTACCTGCCCAGTGTTGTCGCCGAGTGTTACCAGGCACTTGCCCTGTTCCACACGGAGCACCAAATGGACCGGTTCTTCAGCCATGCGGCGATGGCCGGCGGCTCCGGTAGCGAGGATTTCCTCGACTTCTTCCCGTTGTTTGCCCGCCTGTGTATCGAGCACCTGAAGGAAGCCCACTCACCCCTGTGGGAACCGGAACAGAACTAGGGCAGGAGACAATCGGTCCATCATGCGTACCCGCTCCGCCACCTACCCCGACCGCGAAACCGCCCAGTGGGCCACCCAGCTGGTCGTCACCGCCAATGAGCAGCTCATCCACCGCTGGTTGGCCCAGGGCACTCGCCCCCGCCTGGCCATCGAGGCCTCTTGGCCGAGCCGTCCCGACCCGGTCGGCCGGGTGCTGCTCCAGGCGATGATGTTGGCGGGCCGCGAGCCCGTCGACGTACGCGCCGCCCGCGTGATCCTGAAGCGGGACGCGTCCCGGCCGCACGGCTTCGTCGTCCACGCCACTTTCCCCGTCTACCTGTAGAAGGCCGACCGCCGTGCCCCTGAGCCCCCTCGAACACGACCGTCGCTACGGCGAACTGGACCAGGTGATCCGCGCCTACGCCGGGCAGCCCGCCGACGACACCCCGGACAAGCCCAGCCAGGCCCTGACCGCCTACCTCCGCCACACCTGGCACACCCGTCCCTGGGCACTGGCCACGGCGGAGACCCAACTGCGGGAGTACGCCCGCAACCCGCCCGGCCGACTCCGCCTGCGCCTCGGGGAGTTCTACGCGATCCCGGACGTCGGGCTACCCGAGTCGGACATCGAGCAGTGGCTGACCTGCCTCGCCGACCACATCCAGCACAGTGTCGAGACCGGCGAGGCCCCGCCCCCGGCCACCCCCACCACCCACTGGGAATGGCACGCCCGCTTCCCCGAACTCGCCCAGCTCCTCGGCGGCTGGTTCTCCCAGGACATGCCGGACGAGTTCGACGACCACGACGCCGCCATCGTCGACTACGCGGCCGGCACCCACCCCCAGCTGGTCGCCCGCCTGGTCGGCGAACTGTCCGAACTCCTCGCCCTGGACCTGGACGAGCCCGACTACGCCCTGGCCGTCGCCGAACTGGGCATGGAGGTCGACCCGGCGGCTCCCTACAGCCCCAGCGGCTGGCTCACCCTCGTCTCCCAACGACTCGGGTATCCGCGCGCGGACTACGGGCCGGACGCCGGTCAGTGAAGCGCTCGGCCCGTTCGCTGCCCCACGTACACCGCGAACGCCGCCCAGGTGGACGAAGCGACCACGACTACGGACCCGTCCACGTCCTTTGAGTCACGGACCGCGACGGTGCCGGGTATGTTGCGGGCGACTTCGACGCACTCGCCGTTGCCGCTGCTGTGGCTGGACTTGGCGAACTCGAACTGCGGCACGGCTCACAACTCCTTGCGGATACGTTCGATCAGAGCGGTGGAATCGCGAAGAGCGAGTCCGCTCCGGGCGATCCGCTCGAATGTGGCGTTGTGGCGCGCGGCGTCGGCCTCGCTCTCAAGCCACAGGGTAGACGAGGTGGTGTCCATGTAGACCACGTCCATCGCGCCGGGTTCGGCGAACGAGACGATGCTGAAGGCGCTGGTCATCCCGGGATGGGAACCGGCGAGGAAGGGAAGCACCTGAAGCCTGACATTGGGCAGACGGGACGCTTCCGCCAGGTGCGCCAGTTGTACGCGCATGACCTCGCGGCCGCCGACAAGTTGGCGCAGTGCGCCCTCGCCCACGACAGCCCACAGGCTGAGAGGGTTCGTGTCCGTCAAGCGCGCCTGCCGCGCGATCTTCGCCTCGACGAAACGCTCGATGTCGTCGGGATCATCCCAGTCGGCGTTGCCGATCGCGAGAGCCCGGGCGTAGTCCGGAGTCTGCAAGAGGCCGGGGACGAAGGCTCCTTGCCAGGTACGGATTCCGGTCGAGATGTCCTCGAGGGCCACGTACTCCACCAGAGAGCGAAGTTCGGGGTACTGGTTCCACCACCCCTTGGCCTTACGGCGCCCCCGGTCGGTCTTGGCGAGGTTCAGCAGCCGTTCCACGACCTTCGGGTCGGTCACGCCGTACAGGTCGCACAGGATCTGGATGTCGGGATCGCGGAAGGGGACCCAGCCGCGCTCCATCTTGGCGACCTTGGCCGCAGTTGCCGACAGTGCCTCCGCGGCTTGTGGCTGCGTCAGGCCGGCCGTGTCGCGCAGCGTCAGCAGCTCACCGCCCAACTTGCGGGCGAGGACGGTGGATACGCGGTTGCCGCGCGTGAACGGGACTGCGGTCACGTCGGATTACCTCCCGGGTCGCGGCCAGTGTGCAGGTCGCCGAGCAGGGCCGCAAAGCTGGGGGACATATTTCCCCGAGACTTCTTGCCTGCTATGGCGTCACTCCACTACTGTCGGTGCTCAAGTGACTACCCAGCGGCACCAGTTGGCGGAAGTGCACCGTGCTGCCCAAACCGGCCCGCGCGGCATGGCCACCCCACCTGGCGCCCGCCCTCGCGCAAGGAGACGCACCCCGTGACCAACTCCTGCCCTCCCCCTCGCTTCCCCAAGGGCGACGACCGCTATGACTCCGTGGACTACACCCCCTACCCGAGCAACATCCCCCGCGCCCGCAGACGCGTCGCCCAACTCGCCGTCGACTGGGGCCACCCCGACGTCGCCGGTGACGCGGCGCTGCTGGCGAGCGAGTTGTGCACGAACGCCCTGCTCCACGGGTGCTTACGGGACCGCCTGTTCCGCGTCGAGACGTCGCTGACCGGAAACGCGCTGCGCGTCGCCGTGACCGACCCGAGGGGTGAGCGGCTTCCGTATCCGCCCACGCCCGTCGCGGATGACCAGTTCGGCCGCGGCCTCCTCATCGTCCGCACGCTCGCGAACCGCTGGTCCGTGGAGAAACTCACCGTCGGCAAGACCGTCTGGGCGGAGCTGGAAATGCGCGGGGATCTTGATGTCTGACCTGCTGAGCCGCCGTCGGCAAGACCACCCCGCGGCGGCTGTGTGACGGCGTCGACAGGGTCACGCACGCAGGGTCACGCACACAGGGCCACATAGGAAACGGCGAAGGCACCGTCACGATCGAGATCCTCATGGTCGGCGGTACGGCTGTCCGACGCCCTCGACCGACCAGGCGCCCCAGGTCATCCCCACGCCCCTCCGGCGCGGACCCCGGCGGCCCCTCGCGCCCGGGTCGACAGGGAGTGGTGTTCAGGCATCCGTGCGCATGATCTTGGTCGGGTCTGTGGGACCGTAGGGTACGGGAATGGGTTCGGACACCCCGAGCGTTCCCCTATGGGAGTGCGCCGGCAGCGCCGGCGGACTGGATCTGGAGAGGGGCGGCGGCCCACATCAAGGGTCCGCGTCACCCCGTGGTCACGGGCCGTCACCGCAGTCGGCCATCGTGGCGGACATGGCAGTCGGCCATCGTCCCGGACGCGACAGTCGGCCTTCGGCCCGGATGCGGTCCGGGCGGGGCGCGCATACCGTCTGGCTCAAGATCCCATCGTCCGTAAAGACGGGCGAGCATACCCATCCCACCGGAAACCTATGCGGCGCGTGGCCAAGTTTCTTCCCCTAACGGGCTGAAGTTTTGTTGATCGTGGGTCAGTTGGCCGCCCCGCCGCCCTACCCTTCAAAGGGTGAACCAATTGATGTCCCGAGAGTACGAGGCCGATGTCCCCGGGGGAGCAGCGCTCCCCGGCACCCTGCCCGACGCCCTGCGTGCCGAGCTGATCGCGTTCCGGCGCGACATGCACATGCACCCGGAGCTCGGCAACCAGGAGTTCCGCACCACCGCGGCACTCAAGGCGCGCCTGGAGCAGGCGGGCCTCAAGCCCCGCGTGCTCGACATCGGAACCGGGCTCATCTGTGACATCGGGATCGACGCCGGTGAAGGTGCGGGGGAGGGGGAAGCAGGCGGGGCGCGCGACCGCGCACGGGACCGTGCGGTCGACGGTGGACGCGGCATGCTCGCCCTGCGCGCCGACATCGACGCGCTGCCCATCCCGGACACGAAGAGTGACTGCGCCTACCGCTCGACCGTGCCCGGCCGCGCGCACGCCTGCGGCCACGACGTGCACACGACCGTCGTCCTCGGCGCCGGGCTCGTCCTCGCCGAGCTGCATCGCCAGGGGCTCCTGCCGCATCCCGTACGGCTGATCTTCCAGCCCGCCGAAGAGGTCCTGCCCGGGGGCGCGCCCGACGCCATCGAGTCCGGAGTGCTGGACGGCGTGGGGCGGATCATCGGCGTGCACTGCGATCCGAAGGTCGACGCCGGACGGATCGGACTGCGCCACGGTCCCATCACCTCCGCCTGCGACCGGCTGGAAGTCTCACTCGACGGCGCCGGCGGCCACACCGCGCGCCCCCATCTCACCACCGACCTCGTCACCGCCGCCGCACGCGTCGTCACCGACGTGCCGTCCCTCGTCGCCCGGCGCGTGGACGCCCGCAGCGGGCTCGCGGTGACCTGGGGACGCGTCGAGTCCGGTCACGCCTGCAACGTCATCCCGCAGCACGCCGAGCTCTCCGGGACCGTACGCTGCCTCGACCTCGAGGCCTGGCGGCAGGCGCCCGACCTGGTGCACGCGGCCATCGACGAGATCGCGAACCTGTACCGCGCCAAGTCCGAGATCAACTACATCAGGGGCGTCCCGCCGGTCGTCAACGACCCGGCGGTCACGGAGCTCCTCCATGACGCCATGACCTCGCGGCGCGGCTCGCACTCCGTCGAGGACACCGAGCAGAGCCTCGGCGGCGAGGACTTCTCCTGGTACCTGGAGCACGTGCCCGGCGCCATGGCGCGCCTCGGCGTCCGTACGCCGGGCGAGCGCACCACCCGTGACCTGCATCGCGGGGACTTCGACGCCGACGAGTCGGCCATCACGGTCGGAGTCGAGCTCTTCACCGCGGCGGCCCTGCTGGACGCGATCCGCTAGGGCCTGCCGGGCCTGCCAGGCGTGTAGGTCCAGGGCCTGTCCGGCGCGATCCGCCGGACAGGGTCTGGACGCGGTCCCGTGAACACGAGACGCTCCCTCGGAGATGGCGCAGAAGTGACGTAGGGGTACCCGGGCCGCCGGTCCGCCGATGCCCCGATCGGCACCCCTTCGTCCGCTTGCGTCACCCCGCCGTAACGGGTGGCGCGCAAACGTAACCCGGTGGCGGCACGGTTCGATAACGGCCCGGAGAAACACCGTTCCCCTCCCCTTCTACGCGCGTTACTGTGCGCCGAAATCGCTGCGTCGGCGGCGTGTTGGGGAAGCGGACCGGCGACGGCCGTGGGGATGAAGGGTGCTTGCTGTGCGTCTGATGTCTCGGAGGACCAGGTTCTCCCAAGCAGCGGTGGCCGTCTCGGTCATCGCCCTCGCGGCGGTCGGTTGTGGCAAGTCGAGCACCGACACGAGCAGCGACTCCAAGAAGAGCTCGTCGGGTTACACCGGGAAGGGCATCGGTCTCGCGTACGACATCGGCGGCAAGGGCGACCAGTCCTTCAACGACGCCGCGTACGCCGGTTTCCAGAAGGCCGAGACCGAGTTCAAGATCGGCGGCCGGGACATCGAGCCGCAGGACGGCGAGTCCGACGCCGACAAGGTGCAGCGCCTGGAGCAGCTCGCCAAGTCCGGCTACAACCCGGTGATCGGCGTCGGCTTCGTGTACGCGCCGGCCATCAAGGAGGTCGCGGCGAAGTACCCGAAGATCACCTTCGGCATCATCGACGACGAGCAGGACAAGGCCGCGAACGTCGCCGACATGGTCTTCCACGAGGAGCAGGCTTCCTACCTCGCGGGTGTCGCGGCGGCGAAGGCCACCAAGAAGAACCACATCGGCTTCGTCGGCGGCGTGGACATCCCGCTGATCCACAAGTTCGAGGCCGGTTACGTCCAGGGTGCCCAGTCGGTCAACCCGAAGATAAAGATCGAGAAGCAGTACCTGACCCAGACGCCCCAGGAGGGTGGCTTCTCCAGCCCCGACAAGGGCAAGGACGCGGCCGAGGGTCAGATCGAGGCGGGCGCCGACGTGATCTACGCCGCCGCGGGCCTGTCGGGTCAGGGTGTCATCCAGTCCGCCGCCTCGCACAAGGTGTGGGCCATCGGCGTCGACTCCGACCAGTACAAGCAGGACGCGCTGGCCAAGTACAAGGACTACATCCTGACTTCGGCCACCAAGGACGTCGCCGGGGCGGTCTACAACCTCGCGAAGTCGGTGGCGGACGGCAAGCCCGCGACCGGCGTCGTCCGTGCCAGCCTCGCCACCGGTGGTGTCGGCCTCGCCGACTCGAACCCGGCGTTCAAGAACAACGCCGACCTGCAGGCCGCGCTGAAGAAGGCCGAGGCGGGTATCAAGGACGGCTCGATCACGGTCAAGACCTCCTGACCGGAGCCCTGATCCCGGCCCAGGTCACGACGTCATCACCAGACGTCGAAACCATGGCCATGGCAACGCTGTAATGGCAGCGTTACGGCCACGGAACGGGGTGTGGGGAGGATGACCTTCCCGTGCCCCGTTCGCGCGGCAGAATGCTCGGATCGGATCGGATCGGACCGAAGGCAGTCCGGAAAGAACCCGGTCCGTCCGAGTGCAATTCAAAGCAGGGGCGCTACGCGCGTAGATAGGCCCCTTTTCCAAGGAGAGTGCGCCATCGACGCGTCCAGCAGCCCTCCGCTCACCGCGCAGTCGACCGCGGTCGAGCTGGCGGGGATCACCAAGCGTTTCCCCGGTGTGGTGGCCAACCATGACATCCACCTGACGGTCCGCAAGGGCACGGTCCACGCCCTCGTCGGCGAGAACGGTGCCGGCAAGTCGACGCTGATGAAGATCCTCTACGGCATGCAGAAGCCGGACGAGGGCACGATCACCGTCGACGGCGAGCAGGTCACCTTCCACAGCCCCGCCGACGCCATCTCGCGCGGCATCGGCATGGTCCACCAGCACTTCATGCTCGCCGACAACCTCACCGTCCTGGAGAACGTGGTCCTGGGCAGCGAGAAGCTGTACGGCATCGGCGGCGGCGCCCGTAAGAAGATCAAGGAGATCTCCGACCGGTACGGCCTGAACGTCCGCCCGGACGTCCTGGTCGAGGGCCTCGGTGTCGCCGAGCGTCAGCGCGTGGAGATCCTCAAGGTCCTCTACCGCGGCGCCCGCACCCTGATCCTGGACGAGCCCACCGCCGTACTGGTGCCGCAGGAGGTGGACGCGCTCTTCGACAACCTGCGCGAGCTCAAGTCCGAGGGCCTGGCCGTCATCTTCATCTCGCACAAGCTGGGCGAGGTCCTCTCGGTCGCCGACGAGATCACGGTCATCCGGCGCGGTACGACGGTCGGCACGGCCGTCCCCGCCGAGACGACCCCCCGCCAGCTCGCCGAGATGATGGTCGGCAGCGAGCTCCCGACCCCGGAGACTGCCGAGTCCACCGTCACGGACAAGCCGGTCATCCAGGTCGATGGCCTCACGGTCTTCGCCAGCGGTGCCCCCTCCCTCGGCGAGCTCGCCGAGCCGACGGGCGCGGGTCTGCTCACCGAGGACACCGCCGAGACCGCCGCCGCGGTGCGGCGCATCCTCGACGACGTCACCTTCACCATCCACGCGGGTGAGGTGATGGGCATCGCCGGTGTCGAGGGCAACGGTCAGACCGAGCTCATCGACGCGCTGATCGGCCTCAAGGGCGCGGACGCGGGAGCCATCACGTTCCTCGGCGACGAGATCACGGGGTGGGCCACCCGCAAGCGCCGCGAGAAGGGCATCGGGTACATCCCCGAGGACCGCCACCGCCACGGCCTGCTGCTGGAGTCCCCGCTCTGGGAGAACCGCATCCTCGGCCATGTCACCGAGGCCCCCAACGCGAAGGGCTTCTGGCTCGACATCAAGGGCGCCCAGGAGGACACCAGGCGGATCGTCGAGGAGTACGACGTCCGCACCCCCGGCATCGACGTCACCGCCGCCTCGCTCTCCGGCGGCAACCAGCAGAAGCTGATCGTCGGCCGCGAGATGAGCCACAAGCCGCGCTTCCTGATCGCCGCCCACCCCACCCGCGGTGTGGACGTCGGCGCGCAGGCCGCGATCTGGGACCAGATCCGCGAGGCCCGCCGCGAGGGCCTGGCGGTGCTGCTGATCTCGGCCGACCTGGACGAGCTGATCGGCCTGTCGGACACCCTGCGGGTGATCTACAACGGCAGGCTCGTGGCGGACGCCGACCCGGCGACCGTCACCCCGGAGGAACTCGGCTCGGCCATGACCGGCGCCGCCTCCGGACACCTGGAGCACGTAGCGGAAAGCGCCGCCCCGGAGGACGAGGCCCGATGAAGAAGTTCGACAAGGAGCGCGTGCTCCTCGCGGTGGCCGGCCCGGTCATCGCGCTCGTCGCGGCGATCGCGCTGACCTCGGTCGTGCTGCTCGCCTCGGGCAAGAGCCCGTTCGAGCCGTACTCCCTGATGCTCCAGCAGGCGACGTACTCCGACGTCCAGGTGCTGATCATCAACCAGGCGTCGCTGTACTACCTGGCGGCGCTCGCGGTGGCCATCGGCTTCCGCATGAACCTGTTCAACATCGGTGTCGACGGTCAGTACCGCCTCGCCGCGATGATGACCGCGGTCGTCGGCACGCACATCGCGCTGCCCGGCGTCCTGCAGGTGCCGCTGCTGCTGCTCGTCGGCATGCTCACCGGCGCCTTCTGGGCCGGCATCGCCGGTGTCCTGAAGGTCACCCGGGGAGTGAGCGAGGTCGTCGCGACGATCATGCTCAACGCGATCGCCACCAGCCTCATCGGCTACCTCACCCTCGACAACATCTGGGGTGTGCAGGTCGGCAACAACAACACGACCGGCATCATGAAGAAGTCCGGCTGGGTTCCCGGCATCAACCTCGGCTCGGACGTCGGCGAGATCTACGGCCTGGTCTTCCTCGCGGTCCTCATGGGCGTCCTGTACTGGGTGGTCCTCAACCGCACCCGCTTCGGCTTCGACCTGCGCGCCACCGGTGCCTCCGAGACCGCCGCCGCGGCCTCCGGTGTCGACGCCAAGAAGATGGTGCTCACCGCGATGCTGATCTCCGGCGCGGTCGCGGGCCTCTCCGGCCTGCCGCTGCTGCTCGGCGACGCCCACAGCTACAGCCTGAGCTTCCCGACCGGACTCGGCTTCACCGGCATCACGATCGCCCTGCTCGGCCGCAACAACCCGGTGGGCATCGCCTTCGCCGCCCTGCTGATCGCCTTCCTCGACAAGGCGTCCCCGGCGCTCGACTACGCGACCCCGGTGGCGTACGAGAAGGAGATCGCCACGATCATGCAGGGTCTGATCGTCTTCGCGGTCGTCATCTCCTACGAGGCCGTACGTGTCTGGGGCCTGCGCCGCCAGCAGAAGCGGGTCGGTGAGGAACTGGCCGCGGCCGCCGCCAACAACAACTCCCCGAAGGAGGTGGCTGCCCGATGAGCACCGCGACCGTCGCCAAGCCGCAGGCGCAGCAGCCCGGCAAGGGCAGCCGCCGATTCTCGCTCCCCGTGCTCCTGCTGATCATCGCGGGCGTACTCATCCTGACCTCGGCTGTCCGCCTGATCACCGGCGCGGACGGCATCACCTCGACCGGACAGATGTCCACGGCGCTGCGCCTCGCGGTGCCGATCGGCCTCGCGGGCCTCGGTGGCCTGTGGTCCGAGCGCGCGGGCGTCGTCAACATCGGCCTCGAAGGCATGATGATCCTCGGCACCTGGTTCGGAGCCTGGGCCGGCTATCAGTGGGGCCCGTGGACCGGTGTCGCCTTCGGCATCATCGGCGGTGTGCTCGGCGGCATCCTGCACGCCATCGCCACGGTGACCTTCAACGTCAACCACATCGTCTCCGGTGTGGCCATCAACATCCTGGCGCTCGGCACCACCCGCTACCTGTCGAAGTTCACCTTCGAGAACGCGCCGCAGGGCTCCTCCAAGCAGTCCCCGCCCATCGACTCGCTCGGCACCTTCGACATTCCGGGGCTGTCGAGCGGTCTGGACACGCTCAACGGGAAGCACTGGTTCTTGATCTCGGACATCGCGGGTCTGCTCGGCGGGCTGGTTACCGACCTGTCGCCGCTCACGGTCGTCGCCGTGGCCCTCGTACCGGCGACGTGGTGGGTGCTGTGGCGTACGTCCTTCGGCCTGCGGCTGCGCTCCTGCGGCGAGAACCCGATGGCCGCCGAGTCCCTCGGCGTCAACGTCTACAAGTACAAGTACCTCGCCGTGATCATCTCCGGTGGCTTCGCCGGCCTCGGCGGTGCCTTCCTGTCGATCGTCGCGTCCAACGTGTATCTGGACGGTCAGACGGCCGGCCGCGGATACATCGGTCTCGCCGCGATGATCTTCGGTAACTGGATGCCGGGCGGTCTCGCCCTCGGAGCGGGTCTGTTCGGCTACACCGACAGCCTCAACCTGCGCGGCGGCACCACCAACGTGCACGCGCTGATCCTGCTGATCGCGATTCTGCTGGTCTTCGGCGCCGTCTACCTCGCGTGGAAGAAGCGGCTCGTGCCCGCGCTGATCACCGCCGCGGTGTCGGCGCTGATGTTCGTCTGGTACGCCACCACCAGCGATGTCCCCAAGCAGGTCGTCAGCGCGACGCCGTACATCGTGACCCTGCTCGTTCTCTCGCTGTCCGCACAGCATCTGCGGATGCCGAAGGCGGACGGCATGCCGTACCGGAGAGGACAGGGCAAGTGACGTCCGCCGACGCCGGGTCCGCGGCCGTCGACTGGGAGGCTCTGCGGGAGCACGCGCGGGACGCCATGTCCCGGGCGTACGCCCCCTACTCGGGCTTCCCGGTCGGTGTCGCGGCCCTCGTCGACGACGGCAGGACCGTCACCGGCTGCAATGTCGAGAACGCCTCGTACGGGCTGGGACTGTGCGCCGAGTGCGGTCTGGTCTCCCAGCTGCTGAACACCGGTGGCGGTCGGCTGACGCACTTCACCTGCGTCGACGGACGGGGCGAGATCCTCGTCCCGTGCGGACGCTGCCGTCAGCTGCTGTACGAGTTCGGTGGGGCCGATCTGCTCCTGGAGACCCCGGCCGGAATCCTGCCGCTCTCCGAGATGCTGCCGCAGGCCTTCGGGCCGGAGAATCTCACCAAGTAACGCCTGCGCGGCCCCTTCCGACGACCGGACGATGAACGACCGATCGGGAGGGGCCGCGGATTTTCGGAAGTCTTCGGAAGGAAAGCCATGGCCATGGACGCCGTCTCCGTCATCCGCACCAAGCGGGACCGCGCCGAGCTCAGCGACGCGCAGATCGACTGGGTCATCGACGCGTACACCCGCGGCGAGGTCGCCGACTACCAGATGGCCGCCCTCAACATGGCGATCCTGCTCAACGGCATGAACCGTCGTGAGATCGCCCGCTGGACCGCCGCGATGATCGCCTCCGGCGAGCGCATGGAGTTCTCCTCCCTCTCCCGCCCGACCGCCGACAAGCACTCCACGGGCGGCGTCGGCGACAAGATCACCCTCCCGCTGGCGCCGCTGGTCGCCGCCTGCGGCGCGGCGGTCCCGCAGCTGTCCGGACGCGGCCTCGGCCACACCGGCGGCACGCTGGACAAGCTGGAGTCGATCCCCGGCTGGCGCGCCCTGCTGTCGAACGAGGAGATGCTGAACGTCCTCGACACGACCGGCGCGGTCATCTGCGCGGCGGGCGACGGCCTGGCCCCCGCCGACAAGAAGCTGTACGCGCTGCGCGACGTCACCGGCACGGTCGAGGCGATCCCCCTCATCGCCTCCTCCATCATGTCGAAGAAGATCGCGGAAGGCACGGGCTCGCTGGTCCTGGACGTGAAGGTCGGCACCGGCGCCTTCATGAAGACCATCGAGGACGCCCGTGAACTCGCCGCCACGATGGTCGGGTTGGGCACCGACCACGGCGTGAAGACGGTCGCGCTCCTCACGGACATGTCGACCCCGCTGGGCCTGACGGCGGGCAACGCGCTCGAAGTACGGGAGTCGGTGGAGGTCCTGGCGGGCGGCGGTCCGGCCGATGTCGTCGAGCTCACCATCGCCCTGGCGCGCGAGATGCTGGACGCGGCGGGCATCAAGGACGCCGACCCGGCGAAGGCCCTCGCGGACGGCTCCGCGATGGACGTCTGGCGCCGCATGATCGCCGCGCAGGGCGGTGACCCGGACGCCGCGCTGCCCACCTCCCGCGAGCAGCACGTGGTGACGGCCCCGTCCTCCGGCGTCCTGACCCGCCTGGACGCCTACGACATCGGCATCGCCGCCTGGCGCCTCGGCGCGGGCCGCGCCCGCAAGGACGACCCGGTGCAGGCCGCCGCGGGCGTCGAACTGCACGCCAAGCCCGGCGACACCGTCACCGCGGGCCAGCCCCTGCTGACCCTCCACACCGACACCCCCGAGCGCTTCGAGTACGCCCTGGAGTCGGTCGAGGGTTCCTACGACATCGCGGCCGCGGGCACGGACTTCAAGGCCACACCGGTCGTGCTGGAACGTATCGCCTGACTCCGTACGGCAGTTGCCCCGTCCGGCAGCTGATTCCGTACGGCGGTGGAGGGGCCGGCGCGGACGCGCCGGCCCTTTCGCGTGCCCCGCGCGGGTGCCGTCAGCCGAATACCCGTCAGCCGAGTACGGCCGCGATCACCACCAGCACCGGCACCGACAGGATCGTCGACAGCAGGATCGACTCCCGCGCCAGCGTCTCGCCGACCCGGTAACGCGAGGCGTAGGTGAAGAGGTTCTGGGCGGCGGGCAGCGCCGAGGTGACCACGACGTCGAGCAGCGGCGCGCCGTGCAGCCCGAACAGGCCCACGGCCAGAGCCCAGGCGGCCAGCGGCTGGCCCACCGACTTCAGGGCGACGGACAGCAGCACCGGGTACCGGTCCGCGCCCCGGCCGGGCAGCGTGCTGCCGCACAGCGAGATGCCGAACGCCAGCAGCACCGCGGGCACCGACATGTTGCCGATCAGCGTGAGCGGGTCCATGACCGGTCCCGGCAGCGTCAGACCGGTCGCCGACACCGCGACCCCGCTCAGCGAGCCGACCGCGATGGGGTTGCGCAGGGGAGTGATCAGCCGCTGCCACAGGGGACCCTTCTCGCCATCCCCCGACAGGTCGAGGACGGTGAGCGCGATGGGCGTGACCATGATCTGCTGGAAGAGCAGTACGGGCGCGACGAGCGAGGCGTCCCCCAGCACGTACACCGCGATCGGGATGCCGAGGTTGCCCGAGTTGACGTAGCTGGAGCAGAGCGCGCCGATCGTCGTCCGGCCCACGCCCCAGCCGCGGACGACCCCGATCGCGACGAAGACCCCGGCCGCCGCAGCCGTGCTCATCGCCGTCACCAGGAGCCGACTGGAGAAGATCACCGACAGGTCGGCCCGGGCGAGCGTGGTGAACAGCAGGGCGGGGGAGGCCACATGGAAGGCGAGCTTCGTCAGCACCTCCCGCCCGTTCTCCCCGAGATAGCCGCGGCGTCCGATGACGTAACCGACTCCGATGACGACGGCGATGACCGCGAAGCCCGTCAGCACCCCTTGCACGGTGCCCCCGTCGATCGGAGGAGGCCGTCGGGTATCACGGGAGGCACTGATTCATGGGGCATACACCCAACCCTCTGGGCTGGGAGGGGCGCAGGTCAATGTGATCCTTTGCGGGCGCGCGCCTCGAACGGGTCGGCTCAGCGCGATGAGTTCCGTGCCCCCGGCCGGTCTACTGACTGTGGACGCCACGACACCCGCCGTACTCGTGCTGCCCGGCCCCGTCACCCGTGACCAGGTGCCGGGGCTCTGTGACGACGTGCGCGCGCGGCTGGCGGCGACCGGTGCCCGGGTGGTGGTCTGCGATGTCGCGGGCCTCGGTCCACCCGGCCTGGCCACCGTCGACGCCCTGGCGAGGATGCAGCTCACCGCCCGCCGGGCCGGGGGCCGCGTCCGTCTGCGCGCCCCGGCCCCGTCCCTCCTCCTGCTTCTCGATCTAGTCGGACTCCGCTTCGAGGTGGAGGGGGAGGCCGAAGAGCGGGAACCAGCGCTTGGTGTCCAGGAAGCAGTGGAACCCGGTGATGCGGCCGTCTGAGATCTCCAGTGCCTGGATCGCCCAGGCACTGAAGCCGCCCTCCTCGGGATCCGGCTTGTAGTGCGCGAATCCCGGCAGACCGTTGACCGCGACCGGCAGCAGACGCGAACCCGCGCAGGAGGCACCGAGGGTCGTCATGAATCCGGTGATGTCGCCCGTGCCGCGCAGCCACAGGTCGAACGGCGGCATCGTCATGATCGCGTCCTCGTGGAGCAGCGCGGTCAGCGCCGTCATGTCGTACCCCTCGAACGCGGCGACATAGCGCTCGAGCAGCTTCTGCTGCTCCTCGTCGAGCGGGTCGGAGACGGCGGCCTCGGCGCTGTCGCTCTCCGAGAGGGTCGCGCGGGCCCGCTGCAACGCGCTGTTGACCGAGGCGACCGTCGTCCCGAGCAGCTCGGCGACCTCCGACGCCTTCCAGGCCAGGACCTCGCGCAGGATGAGCACGGCGCGCTGCTTGGGCGGCAGCTGCTGCAGGGCTGCCATGAAGGCGAGGCGCACCGACTCCTTGGCCACCGCGGCCTCGGCGGGGTCACCGACGGTGGGCAGCACGCGCGCGTCGGGCACCGGCTCCAGCCAGGTGTTGTCCGGGCGCGGGGTGAGCGCCGCCTGAGCCAGGGGTGAGGGACCACTCAGATCCATCGGACGCGCCCTCCGGTTGCCCGCGTTCAGCATGTCGAGGCAGACGTTGGTGGCGATCCGGTACAGCCAGGACCGCATCGACGAACGGCCCTCGAACTTGTCGTAGCTCCGCCAGGCGCGGACCATCGTGTCCTGCACCGCGTCCTCCGCCTCGAAGGAGGAGCCGAGCATCCGATAGCAGTACCCGGTCAGCTCGACCCGGTGCTTCTCCAGCCGCACGTCCAGATCTGTCGTCGCCGTACCGTCGCTCATAGCCAACCCACCCCTGTGGCCGTTCCCGTCGCACCGTCGCCTCGTTGCGCCGGCACTTCGGAAGCTACCGCAGCCCACTGACAATGGCCCCCGGAGTGGGAAAAAGCGGAGCTCAGACCAATTGCTTCACGGACATGAGCAAATGCCGGTGCGCACCGCCCGCTTCGCCCCCGGTTTCCTCCACGGTTTCGTCCACCGCCCGGCCCCCGGTTTCGCCCTCGGTTTCGTCCCCCGCCTCGGCCCTGGCTTCCGCCCCGCTCAGCAGCGCCCGCTGCCCCGGCCCCAGCAGCTCCAGCCGTACCCGCGGCTGCTCGAAGGAGTTCAGGGCGTCCAGCAGATAGGCCGGGTTGAAGGCGACGGTGATCCCCGCCGTGCCGGTCAGCGCCGCGGGCAGTCGCTGCGAGGCCACGTCGTCGGCGTATCCGGCACGCAGCAGAACGGATCCCTCGCCGTCACCGGTGAAGTCCAGCCGTACGGGACTGTTCACCTCCGCGACGACGGCGACGCGCCGTACGGCCTCCGCCAGTGCCTCGCGCTCCACCTCCGCGACCGCGGCGTCGGGCACCGAGAACAGCGAGCCGTGCCGCGGCAGCCGCCCCTCCATCAGCCGCACCGCCGTCCGCATCGGACCACCCTCGAAGCCGAACATCCCGCCGCCCGCGGGGTCGAGCCCGATGCGCACGTCACCGCAGCGGGTCAGCGAACGGGCGATCTCGTGCAGCCGACGCGCGGGCAGCAGGGCCTCCACGACGCCGTCGAGAGCGGCCTCGGGTTTCCAGGCCAGGGTGCGCACGGCGTACCGGTAGCGGTCCGACGCGGAGAGTGTCATTTCCTCGCCGGACAGTCGCAGCTGTACGCCGGTGAGGACCGGCAGTGTGTCGTCGCGCCCGGCCGCGACGGCGACCTGGGACACGGCGGTCGCGAACGCGGCGGCGTCCACGGTGCCGCACGGCTCGGGCGGCACCGGCAGCGCCGGGTACTCGTCCCTGGGCAGCGTCGACAGACCGAACCGGGTGCCACCCGCCTCCACCGCGAACCGTGTCCCCTCCAGCACGCAGCTCACCCGTCCCCGCGGCAGCACCCGGCAGATGTCCAGCAGCCGGCGCCCCAGCACGAGGATCCGCCCGTCCGCCCCCGTCTCGGCATCGATCTCGATCCTCGCCGCCGCCTCGAAGTCGAACCCCGAGATGCCGAGCCGTCCAGGACCGGCCTCCAGCAGCAGTCCGCCCAGCACCGGTACCGGCGAGCGGGTGGGCAGGGTGCGGGCCGCCCAGGCCACCGCCTCGGCGAGGTCGTCGCGATCGACGCGGAACTCCATGAAAGATCCCCCTGTTCGGGCCGGTTGACGGGGTGGAGGCTAGGTGCCGCCACTGACAACGGGATCCGACCAGGGGGAACGTAGGAGCGTCCGCGACGCTCAGTGCGCCAGGGCCGGAGCGTGGCGGGCCTGGGCGCGGGCCGCGTGGGAGCCGAGCAGCGTGATCGTGACGACGCCGAGGACCGCGAACAGTCCGAGTGCCACCGTCCCGGCCCACCCGCCCGCGTGGAAGGCGACCGCGCCGAGCGTGCTGCCCGCGCTGGAGCCGATGTAGTACGCGGACTGGTAGAGGGCGGAGGCCTGGGCGCGGCCCTGCTTGGCGGTGTGGCTGACCGACGAGGACGCCACCGCGTGGCCCGCGAAGAAGCCCGCGGTGATCAGCACCAGGCCGAGCAGGACGAGGGGGAGGGAGTCGACCAGGGAGAGGAGCAGGCCGGCGGTCGTGGTGCCGCCCGCCAGGTACAGGGAGCCGCGCCGGCCCAGGCGGGCGACCAGCCTGCCCGCCGTGGACGCCGACACCGTGCCGACCAGGTACACCAGGAAGATCGAGCCGATGATGCCCTGGGGGAGGGAGAACGGGGCCTCGGTCAGGCGGTAGCCGATCACCGTGTAGACCCCGCCGAAGACCATCATGAACAGCGCGCCGATCGCGTACAGCCGGCGCAGCAGCGGGTTCGCGAGGTGGTCACGGACCGTACGGGCCAGCACCCGCGGCCGCAGCGAGCCGGGCGTGAAGTGCTTCGGCGCGGGCAGGAGCATCCGGAAGGCGACCGCGCAGGCCACCGCGATGATCCCGATCGCGGCGACGGCGACCCGCCATCCCCACTCCTGCGCGACCCAGCCGGTGATGACCCGGCCGCTCATCCCGCCGACGCTGTTGCCCGCCACGAAGAGGCCGATCGCCGTGATCAGGGCCTTGGGTCGGACCTCCTCCGCCAGATAGGCCGTCGCGGAGGCCGGAAGGCCCGCCAGCGCCGCGCCCTGCACCGCCCGCAGCGCGACCAGCGCGCCGATCGACGGGGCGAAGGGGACCAGGAGCCCGACCGTCACCGCGACCGCCAGCGACGCCGTCATCAACGTACGCCGTCCGAACCGCTCCGACAGCGCGCTCATGGGGAGGACGAACAGCGCCAGCGCACCCGTCGCCGCGGACACCGTCCAGCTCGCCTCGCTCGCGCTGACCCCGAAGTCCGTGGAGACGAGCGGGAGGAGGGCCTGCGTGGAGTAGAGGAGCGCGAAGGTCGCCACACCCGCGAGGAAGAGCGCGAAGCTCATGCGGCGGTAGCCCGGCCCACCCGGGGTGAGACGGGAGTCGACGGCGGCGGTGGAGGACCTGACGGAGGACGTCACGGAGGAGGTGGCGCCCACGGTGGTGGACGCCCCGGTACTGGCGGAAGGCATACTTCGAAACTAAAGAGCCGCCGCTCATCCGTCCAATGCATGGAATCGCCATAATCGTTCCCATGGCGCATCAGCAAAGGTCAGGGCCTCACCTGTCACCGTCCAGTGACACAGAAGACAGCGCGGGCATGTCGAGGCTGCTCGCCCCGCGCCTCGCGTACTTCGCCGGGGTCGCCCGCACGGAGCACGTCACGCGCGCCGCGCAGGAGATGCGGGTCCCCCAGTCGACCCTGTCGCGGGCCATGGTCCGGCTCGAACAGGACCTGGGCGTCGATCTGTTCGCCCGCCGGGGCCGCACGGTCTCCCTCACCCCCGCGGGCCGTACGTTCCTCTCCTCCGTCGAGCGGGCCCTCGCCGAGATCGAGCGCGCCGCGGAGGAGGTGCGTGCGGACGCCGACCCTGCCACCGGCAAGGTCGCCTTCGGCTTCCTGCACACCATGGGCTCGGAGACCGTCCCCGGCCTGATCCGCGCCTTCCGCGCCGACCACCCCCGGGTCCGCTTCAGCCTCGTCCAGAACTACGGCGAGGCGATGCTGGAGGGACTGCGCTCGGGCGAGCTGGACCTGTGCCTCACCTCGCCGGTGCCGGACGCGCCCGACCTGGTGGGCCGCCTCCTCGACGAGCAGAAGCTCCGGCTCGTCGTCCCGGCCGACCACCGCCTCGCCGCCCGCAAGCGCGTCCGTCTCGCCGAGGCCGCCGACGAGACCTTCGTGACCCTCGAACCCGGCTACGGCATGCGCCGCATCACCGACGACCTCTGTCAGGAGGCCGGGTTCAAGCCCCGCATCGCCTTCGAGGGCGAGGAGGCCGAGACCCTACGGGGCCTGGTGGCCGCCGGCCTCGGAGTCGCCCTGCTGCCCCCGCCGGCCGTGCCCCGCCCAGGGGTGGTCGAACTGACGGTCACGGCCCCGAGAGCGGTCCGCGAGATCGGAGTGGCATGGCTGGACGGCCACCCGGACACGCCCCCGGTGGCGGCCTTCAAGAAGTTCCTGCTGTCGAGGAGGGGCCGCCTGCTACCGGACTGAGGGGCGGACGCGCCCCGCTTTCAGGGGCGCGGGGCTCTGACATGTGCGGCTCCGCCGCGTGGGCGCGACCAGCCCCCACGCACCCGCAGACACCGGACAACCTAACGACGCAACGCCCGCCCGAAGCCGGAGGCAAGCGGCATCCGCAACCCCAACGGCGGCGGTGCGGCCAGCGCGTCCTCCAGAGGGCGCGACACCCCGTGTCCGAACAACGCCCCCATCACGAAGTCCTCCGCCAGCGCGTGCACTTCGGACCGGTACTGGTGCAACCCGTGCCCGTCGGAGTGGACCTCGAACCGGCAGATGTCCCGGTTGGACTTCTTCGCCCGCGCAGCGAGCCGGAAGGACAACTCCGGGTCGGTGCGCTCGTCGTTGGTGCCGTGCACGATCAGCACGCGCCGCCCGGCGAGCTGCTTCACCGGTTCGGGTGGCGCCGCCACGTCGTCCTCGGGCAGCCAGGGGGCGAGCGCCAGAACGGAGTTGACGGCCGTGTGCCCGGCCGCGCGCAGCGCCGCCCGGCCTCCCATACCCACACCGGCGAGGCACACCGGCACGTCCCCGTAGCGGCGTACGACCTCGTCGGCGGCCCAGGACGCGTCGTTCGCGAGATGCGCCTCGCTGCCGTTCCAGCCGCGGAAGCGGTAGTGCACGACATGGGTGGCCAGGCCTTCCGCGTGTCCCGCGCGCATGAGCCGGCGGCCGAGCGCGCGTACGGAGGCGGTCGCCAACATCGGGGACGGTCTGCGCGCGGAGACCTCGTCGCCGCCCGGGAGCAGCAGAACCACTCCGCTGACGGCCGTCGGCTCCGGGCCGATCGTCCTCCCCAGCCGGGCCCTGCGAACCGGCGTCGCTTGCTGTGCCATGACAGAACAGTGTCAGAAGTGACGGTGTACGCCACCCGTCCGCGTGGTCACCGTTACGTATCGACGGACGCCGCGACAGGAGATCTACGCGCGTAGGGGCTACAGTGCGAAAATGACGAGCCAGATCCAGAACACCCCGAGCTCGGAACAGATCCGCCGGGCGCCCAAGGTCCTGCTGCACGATCACCTCGACGGGGGCCTGCGCCCCGGGACGATCGTGGAACTCGCCCAGGAGACCGGCTATTCCGGGCTCCCCGAGACCGACCCCGACAAACTCGGCGTCTGGTTCCGCGAGGCCGCCGACTCCGGGTCCCTGGAGCGGTACCTGGAGACCTTCGCCCACACCTGTGCCGTCATGCAGACGCGTGAGGCGCTGGTGCGGGTCGCCGCCGAGTGCGCCGAGGATCTCGCCGAGGACGGGGTCGTCTACGCCGAGGTGCGCTACGCGCCCGAGCAGCACCTGGAGACCGGTCTCACCCTCGAAGAGGTCGTCGAGGCCGTCAACGAGGGCTTCCGGGAGGGTGAACGGCGTGCCCGGGACAACGGCCACCGCATCCGGGTCGGTGCCCTGCTCACCGCCATGCGGCACGCGGCCCGTGCCCTGGAGATCGCCGAACTGGCCAACCGCTACCGCGACCTGGGTGTGGTGGGCTTCGACATCGCGGGCGCCGAGGCGGGCTTCCCGCCCACCCGTCACCTCGACGCCTTCGAGTACCTCAAGCGCGAGAACAACCACTTCACCATCCACGCCGGCGAGGCCTTCGGGCTCCCGTCCATCTGGCAGGCGCTCCAGTGGTGCGGTGCGGACCGGCTCGGCCACGGTGTGCGGATCATCGACGACATCCAGGTCGCGGCGGACGGCTCGGTGAAGCTCGGACGGCTGGCCTCGTACGTCCGTGACAAGCGCGTCCCGCTGGAACTGTGCCCCAGCTCCAACCTCCAGACCGGCGCCGCCGACTCCTACGCGGAGCACCCGATCGGTCTGCTGCGGCGCCTGCACTTCCGGGCGACCGTGAACACGGACAATCGGCTCATGTCGGGGACGAGCATGTCGCGTGAATTCGAGCACCTGGTCGAGGCGTTCGGTTATTCGCTCGATGATATGCAGTGGTTCTCTGTCAATGCTATGAAGTCAGCATTCATTCCTTTCGATGAACGACTGGCCATGATCAATGACGTGATCAAGCCTGGATATGCAGAGCTCAAGTCCGAATGGCTGTTCCAGCAGACCGCCTCCACCAGCGGTTCCTTGAGGGAACAGGGCTGATCGAAGGAGCGAAAAGCAGCCGGGCCTTCACTCGTTCTCCATGACTCGGCTGCTTTCCGATGTTTGCGGAGGGTGGCTCTGCGTGTTTACGTTTTTGGACCGCTCACATCCCCGTCACACGGATCCAAGGACGCATTCAATATGAAGCAGTCTGCTGCCAAGACTCTCGGTGTCGCCGCTCTCGGTGCCGCATTCGCCGCCGTCGGCGCGGGCGCCGCGAACGCGGCCCCGGCCGTGCCGGACGCCTCCCAGGCGCTGGACACCGTTACCCAGACGCTGCCCGCGCAGAACGCCGCGGCGGCGCTCCCGGGTGCGGGAGA
>LRTP01000068.1 GCA_001550305.1 Streptomyces diastatochromogenes | reverse complement strand
TGCCGCCCCCTGCACCCCTGCGCCCCACCGGGGGCTCCGCCCCCTGGACCCCGCATCGGACTGGGTGGCCCCGGCCTCAAACGGTGGACGGGCTGAAGATGCGCGCAAGCGCATCGAGGGGCGCGGGGAACTGCGCGACCAGCCCCCACCCGCCCGCAGCCGAAAGGACGGCTCACGGGGTCCGGGGCGGAGCCCCGGGGATGGGACGGGTAGGGGCGGCGGGGGCGAAAACGGTGCGACAGCGGCCTGCTCGGCGCCCTAGCGTGCCCCCATGAGCCGTCGCGAAGAAATCGACGTACGAACGATCACCGAGACCGAGATCCCGGCCTGGATCCGCGCGCTGAACACGGGATTCCTACGCTCCCCGGCCGTATCGGACCAGGAGATCACCAACCGCGGTTCGAGCATCCTCCCGCAACGAACCCTCGGCGCGTTCGACACCGGCCTCCCCCACTCTCGACTTCGCTCGAGCGGGGAAACCCCCATCATCGCCACCTTCCGATCGTTCCCGCAGCAGCTCACCACCGTCGGCGGCACCCCCGTCCCCGCCGACGCCATCACCAACGTCTCCGTCACCCCCACCCACCGCCGCCGAGGCCTCCTCACCCGCATGATGGCCACCGACCTCACCGCGGCGAAGGACCGCGGCGACGTGGTCGCCACCCTCATCGCCGCGGAGTACCCGATCTACGGGCGGTACGGCTTCGGCCAGGCCACCACCGCCACCGAGTGGACCATCGACGTCTCCAGGTCGGGCCTGGACCCCCGCTGGTCCGGGCCGACCGACGGCGCCCGTATCGACCTCGTGGACGGCGACGACGTACGCAAGCTCGGCCCGGACCTGCACGACCGCCTCCGTCGCACCCAGCCGGGCGCGGTAAGCCGCGACGAGCGCTGGTGGCAGATCAACACCGGCGCACTGAGCCTGAGCGGCGACTCCTGGAAGGAACCCTTCTACGCCGTGTACCGCTCGGCGACCGGCGAGGTGGAGGGCCTGGTCTCCTACGAGTCGGACGACAACTGGGGCGACGTCAAGCAACCGCTGAACACGGCGGAGGTGAACTGGCTGATCACGGTGACCCCGGCGGCCGAACGCGCCCTGTGGCGGTACCTCTGCTCGATCGACTGGATCGCCCACGTCAAGACCGGCTGGCGGGCCCCCGACGACCTGCTCCCGCACTTCCTCCCCGATCCGCGCGCCGCCCGCATCACGACCCAGGCGGACTGGCTGTGGGTGCGGATCCTGGACGTGGTACGGGCTCTGGAGGCGCGTACGTACGCGGGGTCCGGGACCTTGGTCCTGGACGTCACCGACGGGGACGGACTGTCCGCCGGGCGCTACCGCCTGGAGGCCGGACCCGACGGGGCGACCTGCGCGCCGACCACGACGACCGCCGATCTCACCCTGAACGTGGGCGAGTTGGCGGCCCTGTGGCTGGGCGACGAATCGGCGGTGCGGCTTGCCGCGCTCGGGCGGGTGCACGAAGAACGAGAGGGCGCCGCCGTCGTCGCCGACGCCCTGCTCCGCACGTCCAGGCGACCGTGGTGCCCGGACATCTTCTGATTCCGATGCTGATTCCGATTCCGAATCGTGCGGCCTGTAAGGCTGGTGTGGTGCTCCTTCCGGTTTTGTCGGCGAGTGGTGGTGCACTGCATCCGTAGCCGTGCGGTTGTGTGGTTGTTCGATGGTGCGGTGGTGCGTTGAACGGACTGACCGAGCTCCCGGCTCCCCTCCGGAGGGGAGCCCGGTCAGCCGGACTGCCGGACGGTGGCGTCCGATCAGCCGGACTGGGCGAGCAGCATCACGAGCAGGACGGCTCCGATGCCGCTGATGGTGGTGTTCTTGGCCTTGAGGCCGACGGACAGCGCGACGAACGCGATGATGCCCAGCGGCCCGTACTTCCACTGGATGAGTTGCTCGAATCCGATGGCGAGGGCGGCGACGGCGAGGGCGATGAGCGGCATGACGTTCCCTCCTTGGGGTCCTGGGGAGGACGACTCTGGCGGCCAACCCTCGGGAAGTGTGACCATGTTGCATAAGTTGGCAACCAACTCACTGATACTTATCTCCGCGTTGGGTCGACTCATAACCACCTATCCTGCAACTGCCCAAAGATGGCGCGAAGTTGTAGTGTTTGGTCGTGGAACCGGAACACGCCTCCGTCAATGGACGGAACAGGTCACCACGGCCACAGAGGTCACACCGCGAGGTGGCCGACGAGCTGCGCAGCCGGATCAGGTCCGGCCAGCTGCGGCCGGGGCAGCGCATGCCCACGCAGGCCAAGCTGGCCGACGAGTTCGGAGTCGAACGCGGGGCGGTCCGGCAGGCGCTGCGCATCCTGCAGTCGGAACATCTGCTCGTCAACGTGTCCAAAGGAAGTCCGGCGACCGTCGCCGACACCCTGGGACGGGCTCTGACCGGCCCGGAAGCCTCACCGCAGCCCACCACAGTGGCACTCGGCGGCCGGATCACGGCCGCCTTCGAAGCCCCGCACGTGGAGATCGACGCGCTGTGCCTGACGTCGATATCGCTCACCCTTGCCATGGGCGAACCCCTCCGGCAAATTCACGCGGGCCGAATAAAACCGGCCAGGGTGGACGTCCGTGTGCTGCTTCCCAGCAGTGACATCGACCTCGCCTTTCCCGCGCCGGTGGACGCGCCGGTCGACGCCTCGACGGCCGGCCGGCTCCAGCGCAGTTGGCTGACCAACCGCAACGCCCAGGGCCAGGTGCTGCGCCACAACCTGCTCGCCCTGCGTGCCACGCACGGCATCGACGTCAACGTCACCTTCCGCGCGCTCCCCTTCACCCCGCCGGTGAAGTTGTACCTGCTCAACGGGGTCGAGGCACTCTTCGCCTACTACACGCTGACCAGGCGCGAGGAGGAAGTGGACCACGAGTACCTGGAGATGTACGACGTCCGGGGCACTCAGTCCGTGCTGTTCCCCTTCGCGCAGGGGACCGGGCTGCGGGACACCACGTTCGTGGAGCAGTCCCACCTCTGGTTCAACGCGCTGTGGGAGACCATCAGCTCGAAGCTGCTGCTCTCGAACTGACCGACTCTCCCCTGCACGTCACAGGGCAGGACCCGCGACCATCAGGGCGAGGACGACCGCGCCGATGGAGCTGCAGGTGGGGCTCTTGGCCTTGATCCCGATGGTGAGGAGCAGCAGGCCGATGACGCCTGTCGTGCCGTACTGCCACTGCACGAACTGGTCGAAGCCGACGACGAAGAGGGCGGAGAGAAGGGCTATGGCGGGCATGGGCGGTTCTCCTGCTTCTACTGTGGCGTGGTGGTTCCTCTGGGGTGTGCGAGGGTGAGGCCGGGTGAGTCGGTGAACGGACTCGGGTGGGGGAGGCAAAAATTCCGCCAACTTGGCTAAGTTGGTGACCAACTCTGATTAAGTTGTCCCCACTTGGCTACTAGCCATAAACAACTTTCAAACAACTCCCCGCAGATGGACGAGAGTTGTAGCGTTTGGTCGTGACCCAGGAGAACGTTGCAGTGAACGGCAGCAGAAGGCTCTCGCCCCAGGAGATCGCCGACGTCCTGCGGGATCGGATCCGAGCCGGTGACCTCAAGGCGGGCGACCGCCTGCCAACTCAGGCCGAGTTGGCGGAGGAGTTCGGTGTCGAGCGGGGCACCGTCCGGCAGGCCCTGCGCGCGCTCCAGGACGACGGACTGCTGAGCAACGTCAGCAAGGGCAGCCCCCCGCGGATCGCGGAGCCGCCGGCCTCGGCCGGGAGCGAGCCGCAGACGACGATGGTCGGACTGGCTCCCCGGCTGGCGGACGCGTTCTCCGCGCCGCACGTCCGGGTCGACGCGGCCTGCCTGACCGCCGAGACCCTGATGCTGGCGCTCGGCGAACCGGTCCGGCTGATCCACGAGGGCCGCATCCGCCCGGAGTCGATCGACGTCCGCATCCTGCTCCCGTCCCGGGACATCAACCTCGCCTTCCCGGTGCCCGTCGACGGCCGCGGTGACGACGACCCGGTCCACGAACGCTGGCTCGCCCAGCGCAACGCCCAGGTCCACGTCCTCCAGCACAACCTGCGCGCCCTGCGCTCCTCGCACGGCATCGACGTACGCGTGGCGTTCCGGGCCCTGCCCTTCACCCCGCCCATCAAGCTCTACCTGCTCAACGGCGTCGAGGCTTTAATCGCCTACTACATGGTCACCCGGCGCGAGGAGGAGATGGCCGACGTGACGCTGGACATGTACGACGCCCTCGGCTCGGACTCCCTCCTCTTCTCCTTCGAGAAGCGGACCGGTCAGCGGGACGCCGCGTTCGTGGAGCAATCCCAGAAGTGGTTCGACGCCCTCTGGGAAACCATCACCACGGACCTGACACTCTCCTAGTGACTTCTGATACGGCGCAGACCGAACCTGTGGCAGCAGAGACCGAGAACTTGCGGGAAGTGATCGAACGCGCTCGCTTTGTGCTCTTCGACTTCGACGGGCCGATCTGTCGGCTGTTCGCGGGGCACTCCGCGGAGGATGTGGCGAAGGACCTGGTGGAGTGGCTGGAGCGGCAGGGGCTGCGGGGACTGCTCACCGAGGAGGAACAGGTCCACCCGGACCCGATGGTCGTCCTGTACGCCGTCCACCGCCGCCATCCGCACAGCGATCTGGTGAGCGAGCTGGAGGAACGTCTCACCCAGCAGGAACTCAAGGCGGTGCCGTCCGCCTGGCCCACCGCGTACGCGGACCCGCTGATCCGGACCTGGAGCGCCGTCGGCGCACGGCTGGCCATCGCGACCAACAACTCGGCCCGCACCGCCACCAGTTACCTCGCGAGCCGGGATCTCACCAACTGCTTCGCCCCCAACGTCTACGGCCGGGGCCAGGACCTGCACCACCTCAAGCCGGACCCGCACTGCCTCAACCGCGCCCTGAACGCCCTGGGCGCGGCCCCCGCCGCCGCCCTGATGATCGGCGACGCCCCCTCGGACTACGAGGCCGCCCGCCAGGCCGGCGTCCCCTTCCTCGGCTACGCCCGCACCGCCTACAAGGAGAAGCTCCTGCGCGAAGCGGGCGCCGAGGACGTGGTGAGCTCACTGGAGCCGGTACTGAGAGTGCTTCGGGGGTCGGCCTGAATCGTCGGCGAGCCTGGAGGCGCCAGACCTGGAGGCGCCAGACCTGGAGGCGCCAGACCTGGAGGCGCCAGACCTGGAGGCGCCAGGTCTGACCGCGTCAGGTCTGGATCTGAAGGGTCAGCAGGAAGAAGAGGGCCGCCGACCACCAGGCCAGGCGTGGGTGCCCCGCTCGGACCCCCACCAGAAGGAGGGTCAGCAGAACCAGACCCACCAGCCCGAGCTCCATCCGCACGAGCTGCGTCACGCCGAGCTCGAGTCCCACGCCCACCAGTTGAAAGAAGATCACGTATCCCACCCCGTCCACTTCAGCGAATCCGTCAACTAGTCGTCCAATTGGACTGGTTACCTCGAATTGGATGTGCCCTGTCTGCTTGATCCCTTAACGGGCAGTCAACTTCCAGCCCTGCCACCCTTCCAATCCGGTCACTCAAGTGCCGGGAAGCGGGTTTGCCCATGGGGCGGGCGAGGTACGGTCGCGGTGTGAGCGGAGAACGCGGCGAGGGAGGCGGTACGGAGTTCCAGCGCATCCTGGAGACGCTGCGAACCCGTATCGCCGACGGCACGTACGCGATCGACTCCCACTTGCCCGCGCAGCGTGAGCTGGCCGAGGAACTCGGGGTCTCCCGCGACACCGTGCAGCGTGTACTGCGAGAGCTGAACAACGAAGGCTGGATCAAGTCCCGTCAGGGCAGCGGATCGCGGGTCGTGAAGAGCCCGACCCACCTGGGCAACCCGAAACGGGAAGTGCCCCGGGTGCGCGCGACTCTGGGCACCTTCGTCGCACGGGCATTCGCCCAGCCGACCGTACGACTGGACGTGTTCACCCTCACCTCGGAGTCCCTGGACGCCCACATCCGACTCCAGGCCGAGCACATCCGGCTCAAGGAGATCACCCCCGAGCGCATCGAGCTGCGCATACTGTTGCCCTCGGAGTCGCTGGACCTTCCCTACCCGCGCATGAAGAAGTCGAGTGAGGACCAGTCCGCGCAGCCGGAACCCGACCAATCGGGCCGGTTGCAGGACCGGCTCCGTGCCATCACCGGGCGGCATACGATTTCGTTGCGTGCCGCTCTGCGCGATCTGCAGACGGAGGGTCTGGTGTCCTCGGTGCAGGTGGAGATCCGGCATGTGCCATTGGCGCCGGCGTTCAAGCTGTATCTGCGCCCGGGCGTCGAGGCGCTGTTCGGCCCGTATCAGGTGGTGGAGCGGCCCATCCTGCTGGACGACGGCGTGGAGGTCGAAGCCACGGATGTCCTCGGTCTCGGATCGACCCTGACCCGTCACGTCAACGACGAGGGCGATCCGGACTCCTCCGGGTCTGTGTTCATGGAGAGCATGCAGGCCTGGTTCGACTCCTGCTGGCATCTCCTCGCGGATGCGCCCTGAGGCGACGGCGGGAGCCCCGGGCCGACGGCCGGGAGCACTGGGGCTGCCCTCGGTCCGACGGGAAGTCGACCGGGCCTCCAACAACTCCGTGTTTCCGGGAGGTACAACTCTTTCTCAAGTAGGCACCGATTTCGTAGAGGACTCAGCCGGACTTCTGGACGGGCACTAGGGTGTGCTCACCCTCATCGCCATGCATGAACATCAGCGATTATGCACAGTTATTCAGGAGTGACCGTGGGTGTTCCGTCGCTGTCCGGCCTGTCCGGCCCGCCGGCTCTGGAAAGTGCGGCGGACACGGCGTACGAGGACTTCGTGCGCTACGCCAGGGCATGCGGGTCGTTCGGCCGCGGTCACCACAACCGGAACTACATGGTGCGCCCCTTGACGGAGAACGACTCCCGTCTCGTGGCCTGCGACGACCGTGCGCCGGTGACGGTACGGGAACGTATCGCCTCGGTCGTGCCCGTGGTCATCAGAACCTGGCAGGACGAGGCGGAGATCCTCAACACGATCTGGCGCGTGCTGCCGCACGTTCCGCGGTGCCTGGTCAAGCGCGGTGACGTGACCATCCTCAGCTATGTCGAGGGCGTGCCGCTGTCGCGCATCTGCCCCAACGGCAAGCCGGTGGACTCCAGCCTGATCCTTGCGCTGGTGGATCTTCTCGCGGACATGACGCAGGTTCGCAGGCAGCACCTCCCTGCGCTACCGGCGTCCTGGCCGCGCTCCAGCAGGGACAGCAGAGGCTTTCTGCGGGCGTTGGCATCAGCGGCTGAGGAACAGATCCGCCGGCGTAACTGGAATGATTTCGGCGGGCTGTTCGCGATGCTGGGCATCCCCGAGGACGCGATGGTGCGGTTCGCGGAACGGGTGCCTGCGCTCATCAGCCGCCCCTTCAGCCTGCTCCACACGGACCTGCACCGGGACAACGTCATCGTGTCGTACGACGGTGACCCGCCCCTGATCTGCGTCGACTGGGAGCTGGCGAGCTACGGCGATCCGCTGCACGACCTCGCGACGCACCTCGTGCGCATGAAGTATCCCGACCACCAGTGGCCCGAGGTGATCGAGGCATGGCGTGAGGTCATGGGCCGGCGGCGGCTCAAGGCCGTACACGGGCTGGACCGGGACCTGAAGCACTACCTGGCCTTCGAGCGCGCCCAGTCCGTCTACCCGGACGTGATGCGAGCCGCCACGTCGCTCCGTGGCTCCTTCGACCAGCGGGAACTCGAAGCGGCGACGCAGGAGGTGCACCGAGCCCTGAGGCTGGCCGAGGAACCGCTGCGGCTCGCGAGCGTGCCGGACACGGCCGAGATCGAGCGCATTCTTTTCCGCTGGAACGAGTCCCACGCGGGCCGAGATCACCCGAACGGTCCCATCTCACAGATCGTCTGGGAACCCGACGACCGAGTCGAACCGCATCCACGGTTTCCCGCGCCCGTCGTGAGCAGGGCCCTCTTCGAGGAGGGGGCCGCATCCGCGGAACGTGTGTTCAAGGGAACGGCCCATCTCAATACGGCGGTACGGGTGCCGGGATACCCCCTTCCCGTCATGGTTCGCCGGAAGATCGGCACGGCGAACGCCCGGGAGCGCCGGTTCCTCAATGAGCATGCCGTTCTGGGCGCCATCGAGCGGTCAAACGTTTCCGTACGCGCCCCGAGAGTGCTGGCCCTGGGCACCAGCGGCCTGCGGGAGCAGTTCACCATCCAGTCCTACGAAGGTCCGGCGGACGGGTTCCGCCCACCGGACCACCCCACGGACGGGCTCCGGCCGCACGAGGCGGACGATCTCGTGGATCAGCTCGCGGCGCTGACCTTCGTCGCCTACGAGACACTGGATCCCGAAGCGGCGCGGTTGAATTTCTACCGGGAGCTTCAGGGCGAACTGGTCCGTATGGTGACCGAACTCCCCCCGGCGACTCGAGACCTGATGCGAGAACTGGGGCTCCCCAACGGAGGCCGTCTCGGTGAGATCCTCGGTCGCCACACCCTGGTCCCGCGCCGCCCCGTCCTCCTGCACGGCGACCTCAACCCCTGGAACCTCGTGCGCCGTGAGAGTGGCGGTCTGACCCTCATCGACTGGGAGATGGCGATGGTCGGTGACCCGCTGTACGACCTGGTCCGCCACATACACCTCACCCCCACGCGTCCGGAGATCCGTGAGCGCCTCTTCTCCCGCTGGGCCCGTCTGCTGCCCGAGGACTGCACGAAGGGCTGGCGTGAGGACTGGCGTGTCTACCGTTGGATGGAAGTCGTCCGCTCGGCCTACGTGGACCTCGACCGCCTCGTGACCGGCGACAGCCTGGACGCCCCCAACGTCCGGCGTGCGGTGGACGCCTACGCGATGACCCTGGCCGGCGCCACGGCAGCACTGGGACTCCCGGACAAATCGACCGCGAACCCCTATCTCGCCCGTGCGCTGCCGCGGGGAGACCAGGGGGGCCAACGGACAGCCGAGCACTTCGCGGACGCCTGACCTGTTGCCGGCTGCGGGCGGTCGGCGGCCTCGATGCTGCGCTCTCTCACACCTCCAGCACCACCTTCCCCACCAACCCCCGCCCCTCAATAGCCGCATGGGCCTGGGCCGCGCGTTCGAGTGGAAACACCTGCCCGATCACCGGCCGCAGCCGCCCCGCCGCGGCCTCGGCATAGGCGTCGGAGGTGAAGCGGCGCAGGTCGGTGGGGCCGAACTGGACGTCGGCGATGCCGAAGAGCTCGATCCCCCGGCGGGTGGCCTCCTCCGTGTCGAGGGGAGAGAAGCCGCCCGACGGCGCCCCGTGGGCGGAGAACCGGCCGCCGTCGACCGTCAGGGGCAGGGCCGCGGCTCCGAGGCCGCCGCCCACACCGTCCAGGACGACGTCCGCCCCCTCGACGGCCCCGCCGAGAGCCTTGCGGGCGGCGGACACCCAGTCGTCCCGGGTGGCGTCCACCACGTCGTCCGCCCCGAGGTCCCGTACCAGGGCGAGTTTGGCGTCCCCGCGGGCCACCGCGACCACCCGTGCCTCGCGCTCGTGGGCCAGTTGGACGAGCAGCGTGCCCATGCCACCGGAGGCGCCGAGGATCAGCACGCGGTCGCCGGGGCCCACGGCGGTCAGGTCGAGCAGGCCGTTGGCGGTGACGCCGTCGTGCACCAGGGCCGCCGCGCCGCGCAGGTCCAGGCCGTCGGGTACCACCGTCAGCGCCGACACCGCCGCCACGGCCCGCTCCGCGTAGCTGCCCGTGACATAGGACGTGACGCGACGGCCCAGCCACTCGCCGGGCACGCCCGCCCCCACGGCACCGACGACACCGGACACGCCGCCCCCGGGGACGTACGGCGGAGCCACCTGGAACCATTCCCGCCCCCACCCCGCCCGCACCTGCGTCTCCACGAAGATCGTGTCCGCGTACGCCACGTCGATCACGACCTCCCCCGGCCCCGGAGCCGGATCGGGAAGTTCCACGGGAACCAGGACCTCGGGGCCGCCGAACTCCTTCGCCTGCACCGCACGCATCGCAACACTCCTCAAAGCCGAAGACAGGCATGGCCGAACGCCGGACAGTCTTCGACCTGAAGCCTGGTTGAGGTCAAGGAGGACCAAGGAGGACCAAGGAGGACCAAGGAGGACCAAGGAGGACCAAGGAGGGCCAAGGAGAGCCAGGGAGAGCCGGGGAAGGTCGGGGAGGTCAAGGAGGTGCCGGGGCGTGCGTAGGCTCGGGGCATGGGTGAGATCGGACTGCGCGAGCGCAAGAAGCAGCGGATGTACCAGGCTGTCTCCGACATCGCGATCGGACTCTTCCTGGAGAAGGGGTTCGACGCCGTGTCCGTCGCGGAGGTGGCCGCCGCCGCCGAGATCTCCAAGCCGACGCTCTTCCGGTACTTCCCGACCAAGGAGGACCTGGTCCTGCACCGGTTCGCCGATCACGAGGACGAACCCGCGCGCGTCGCCGCCCGCGGACCGTCCCCGTTGACGGCGCTGCGCCGGCACTTCCTCGACGGGCTGGAGCGCCGCGACCCCGTCACCGGCCTCAACGACGCGCCGCAGGTCCTGGCCTATCACCGTCTCCTCTACGGGACGCACTCCCTGGCCGCCGGGATGTTCAGATACCTGGAGCGGTCCGAGGCCGCGCTCGCCGGGGCGCTCGGCGGCGACCTCGGCGCCCGGCTCGCCGCCGGACAGATCATCGCCGTACAGCGCGTCCTCGCCCTGGAGAACTGGCGGCGGATCGCCGACGGTGAGGCCGTCGAGCAGGTGGGGCCCGACGCGGTCGCCGCGGCCGAGGAGGCGTTCGCGCAGCTGGAGGCGGGTCTTCCGCGCTATGCGTAGCTCCATGGGGACGAGTGACCGGACAAAGAAGGCTACTGAGTAAAGAATGTTACTTGGTAACGTTATTCGGTATCCTTGGCCGAGTGACGTCAACCGACCCCGCCCTCGCCCGCTCCCTCATCCGTGAACGCGCCCACCACGACGCCTGCCGGGCCGGCCTCGCCGCGATGGTCGACGGCGCCGAGGAGCAGGTCGTCACCGGCGAGGACGTCTCCGCCTCCGGTGCCGACGCCGAAGTGCTCGGCCGGCAACTGCGCGGCCAGGCCAGGGACCTGCGCGAACTCCCCGAAGGCCCGCTGTTCTTCGGCAGGCTGGACTTCGCCCCCGGCGGTGGTGAACACGCCGGGCAGAGCTACCACATCGGCCGCCTGCGCATCACCGAACACCCCGCCGCCCCACCCCTCGTCGTCGACTGGCGGGCCCCCGTCTCACGCGCCTTCTACCAGGCGAGCGCCCGCGACCCCCAGGGCGTGGCCGTGCGCCGGCGCTTCGGCTGGGCGCCCGGGAGCAAGGGGGACTCGGCGGACCTCACCGGCCTGGAGGACGAACACATCGGAGGGAGCCGACCGGATCGGGACGGCCACCGGGATGAGCACGGACACCGGGATGAGGACGGTCGCCGGGATCGGGGGCATGAAGACCCCTGGCTTCCGGAGAGCCGCATTCTCACGGGCGAGATCGAACGCCCCCGTGTCGGCCCCATGAGGGACATCGCCGCGACCATCCAACCCGAGCAGGACCACCTAGTCCGCGGGGACCTCGCCACGTCCGTGTGCGTACAGGGCGCCCCCGGCACCGGCAAGACGGCCGTCGGCCTGCACCGGGCCGCGTACCTCCTCTACACCCACCCTCAGCGCATCCGCCGCGGTGGACTGCTGATCCTCGGCCCCAACCCCACCTTCCTCGCGTACATCGCCGAGGTGCTGCCCGCCCTCGGCGAGAGCGGCGTACGGCAGTCGACGCTCGGGGACGAGATCGCCCGCCACCCCGTCACGGCGCGCGACGACGAGCGCGCCGCCGCCGTCAAACACGACGCACGGATGGCGGAGGTCCTGCGCCGGGCCCTGTACGGGAACATCGGCACGTACGCCGACCCGCTCGGCGTGCCGGACGGTTCGTACCGGTGGCGGCTGTCGGCCGAGGAACTGAACCGCATCGTGGACGGCGTACGGGCGGAAGAACCCCCGTACGGCATCGGGCGCGAGCGGGTACGGACGCGGGCCGTGCGGCGTCTGCGGGAACAGGCCGAATGGCGCGCCGGGCCCCGGACGAACGCCTGGGCGCGGAAGGTCTCGGGGTCCCGGCCGGTCGGCGCGTACGTCGACGCGGTCTGGCCCCGGATGCGGCCCGAGGAGGTCCTCGCCCGGCTCCTCACCGACGCCGAGGCGCTGGCCGACGCGGCGGACGGGCTGCTGGACGCCGACGAGCGGAAGGCGATCCTGTGGGTGAAGCCGCCCCGCTCGTACAAGTCGGCCCGGTGGTCGGCCGCCGACCTCGTCCTGCTCGACGAGGTCGCCGGGCTGGTCGAACACCCGGAAGGCTACGGCCACGTGGTCGTCGACGAGGCGCAGGACCTGTCACCGATGGAGTGCCGGGCGATCGCGCGCCGGGCCCCCTTCGGCTCGCTCACGGTGCTCGGGGATCTCGCCCAGGGCACGACGCCCTGGGCGGCCCGGGAGTGGGGCGAGCTGCTCGGGCATCTCGGGAAGCCGGATGCGGCCGTGGTGCCGCTGACGATCGGTTTCCGGGTGCCGGAAGCCGTCGTCGGGCTCGCCAACCGGCTGCTGGCCCGACTCGACGTGCGCGTACCGCCGGCTCGGTCACTGCGCCGGGACGGGGAGCTGACGGTCCGCGCGGTTCCCGACGCACGGGACGTACTGCCCGCCACCGTCGACGCGGTGCGCGGCGCGCTCGCGCAGGAGGGGTCCATCGGCGTCATCGCGGCCGACCCGGACGTCGGGGGAGTGCGCGAGGCGCTGCGCGCCGCCGGGGTCGAGGCCGCGGGGCCCGAGGAACTGGGCGCACGTGTCGCGGTGGTGCCCGCCACCCTCGCCAAGGGACTCGAGTACGACCATGTGGTGGCCGTCGAACCGGCGGCCGTAGCCGAGGCGGAGACGCGCGGCATGCACCGGCTGTACGTGGTGCTCACCCGGGCCGTGTCGCGGCTGGAGGTCGTGCACGCGCGGCCCCTGCCCTGGTGACCCGGCGGCTACCGGGGCCAGGACCGTCCGTGTGACCCGGTGGCTACCACGGCAGGGGCTGTCCGTCCCGGAAGAAGCCGCCGGTCGGGCCGTCGTCCGGGAGCGTCGCCGCCCATACGACGCTCGCGGCGCCCTCCGCGACCGGGCGCCCACCGGGACCGCCCATGTCGGTGGCGACCCAGCCGGGACAGACGGCGTTGACGAGGACCCGGTCGGGGCCCAGTTCGGCGGCGAGCATGCGGGTGAGGGCGTTGAGGGCCGCCTTGGTCGACGTGTACGCGGGGGTGCCGCCGCCCATGGACGCGAGGGACGCGACCTCGCTGGAGACGTTGACGACCCGTGGGTGCGCGCTCGCCCGCAGGAGCGGCAGCAACGCCTGCGTCAGCCGCCAGGGCCCGTAGAGATTCGTCTCGGCCGCCTCCCGTACGACGTCCAGGTCGGCGTCGGTCGCGCGCTGCCAGGTGTCGTACGTGATCGCCGCGTTGTTGACCAGCACGTCCAGGGCGGTGAGGTCCCGGGCGACCGCGGTGATGTCCGCCTCGGAGGTGACGTCCAGGCGCAGCGGGTGCGCGTCGGGCCCGGCGGCGCGGGCCGCTTGGGCGGCGGCCTCGGCGGATCTGGCCGTCAGGAACACGGTGTGGCCCGCGACGGCCAGCTGCCGGGCGACCTCGCGGCCGATGCCGCGGTTGGCGCCGGTGACGAGCGCGATCATGTGGGGTGCTCCTCGGGACGGTGACCACCACGGTAGGCGTACGGGGTCCGGTCACCGCCCGCGCCACTCGGCGGAGGCCGGCCGGGCTCGGGAGCGAGCCAGGGGCCGGGGTCGGCCGGGTTCAGGAGTGGGTCAGGGGATGGTCACTGCCTCCAGGGCCGGGGTCAACTGTTCCTCCTCGTAGGCGAGATGGGCTTCCAGCTCCTCCGTCAGGCGCACCACCTCGGGGAGTACGCGGGTCGGGTCCCCGGGCCGCTCGCCGACCACCCGGCGCAACTCCTCGATCAGCACCGCGATCCGCTCGTGTTCGACGCGCAGCCGGTCCAGGACCGGGGTGAGGCCGGGGTGGCGGTCGGCGAGGACACGGAAGAGACCGAGGTCCTCGCCGGCGTGGTGCCGGTGCAGGCCCTGGCAGAGGGAGAGGCAGTTGATCCGGAGCTGGGCGCCGAGGGAACTGCCCGAGACGGCGAACTCTTCGCGGATGAGCCCCAGTTCGCGCCGGAAGGCGTCGTGGACGACCCTCAGTGCCTCGCCCGGCGAGCCCGCGTCGACGTGCGGCGGACCGTCCCGTGGGATCTCGCGGAGCGCGACGACGGGGATCACCCGGTCCGTCTTCGCCTGGTACTCCGCCCACCCCTGGTCGGCCTCCACCGCGCGGGCGAAGAGCCGGTCGCGCTCGGCGCCCTCGAGGACGACGGCCTCGGCGTCGTAGGTGAAGACGCCGCTCTCGACCCGCACGCGCGGGTGGGCGACGAGGTTGCGGTACCAGTCCGGGTGCCGGTGCGCGCCCCCGGCGGAGGCGATGACGATGACGCGGTCGCCGCCGTCCGGGTAGTAGCCGACGGGGGTGGTGTGCGGGGTTCCGGTGCGGGCGCCGGTGGTGGTGAGCAGAAGGAGCCGGGCTCCCTCGAAATATCCGCCGACTTTCCCGTGGTGGGCGCGGAACTCTTCGATGACTTGCTGATTGAAGGGGTTGGGCATGCGTCGCTTTCGTTTGTTTTCGGGCAGGGTGAATTGCCGCGGGGCGTTTTGGGGCGCGGCGCGGTAAGGGGGTGCGGGAGAGCGCGCGGAATTCCGGAAGAAGCGGACGCGCGGTGAGGTGAAGAGGTGATGCGAAGAAGAGGGCGGTCGGGGTGGGCGGGGCTCTACCCCGCCTCGGCCTCACTCGGAGGCCGGGCAACCAACTCGCTCACGGCACAAGGCCGACCCGGCAGTCATGGGCGCAACGGTAATGCCGTACGCGCGTCGAGGCAATCCCGTATCGAGTGAAATACGGGATTGCCTCGGTGGCTTTCCTCGCTGTCAGTTGTCGAGAACGGCGATTTCGAGTCGGCCCAGTCGTTCCGGCTCCGCGATCACGTCGATTTCGGTGATCAGACCGTCCGTGAACGCGAAGACGAGTACCACGGAAAGCCGGCCGCGCGGAGCCATCGCCAGGCCGACCGCCCCGTCGACGAGCGCGACCCCGGTGAACGCGGCGCGGCCGGTCGCGGCCGTCGCGCCCTTGGCCACGGTGTGCGCCCCGCGGACCACGACGGGTTCGGGGGTGGGGATGACGGCCTTGTCGGCGTGCAGGACCACGTCGGGGTGGAGCAGGGCGACCAGCGCGTCGAAGTTCCCGCCCCGGGTGGCGGCGAGGAACGCGTCCACGACCCGGTACCGCCGTGCCAGATCGGACTCGGGCGGCGGCGAGGCGCCCTTGACCCGCCGCCGGGCCCGGCTGGCGAGCTGGCGTACGGCGGCCGGGGACCGTTCGAGCATCGGGCCGATCTCGTCGAAGGGCACGGCGAACATGTCGTGCAGCACGAAGGCGAGCCGTTCGGCGGGCCCCAGCGTGTCGAGTACGACGAGCAGGGCCACGCCCACGGAGTCGGCGAGCACCGCCTCCTCTTCGGGGTCCCGGCCGCCCGCCGGGCCGACGACGGCATCGGCGACCCGTGCGTCGACGTGGACGTCGAGGGACTCCTCGCGCTGTCGTTCGCGGGTGCGGAGCAGGTTCAGACAGACCCGGGCGACGACCGTGGTCAGCCATCCGGCGAGGTTCTCGACGCCGCTCGTGTCGGTGCGGCCGACGCGCAGCCAGGCCTCCTGGAGGGCGTCGTCGGCCTCGCTCAGCGAGCCGAGCATGCGGTAGGCCACCGCGCGCAGATGGGACCGGTGTTCCTCGAAACGTTCCGCCGCCAACACGTTCTCCCCCACCGTGTCACGTTCCTTCCTCGCCGGGTGTCAGAGCAGTAGACCATCGAGATTGGAGAGGCCATGACGATTTTGACGACACCCATCCTGGTCACCGGCGGCACGGGAACCCTCGGGAGCCATGTCGTCCCGCTGCTGCGGGCGGCCGGTCGCGAGGTGCGGATCCTCAGCCGCCACAGCCGTGAGTCCGTGGCGGACCTCGGCGTCGAGTACGTCGCGGTCGACCTGCTCACGGGCGAGGGGATCGAGCCCGCGCTGGCGGGGGTGGACACCGTCCTGCACCTGGCGGGAGGCAACAAGGGCGACGACAGGGCGACGCGGAATCTGGTGCGGGCCGCGACGAACGCCGGTGTACGGCACCTCCTGCACATCTCGGTCATCGGCGCGGACACGATGCCGATCGGCTGGTTCAGGACCCAGCTGGCGGCCGAGCGGGAGGTCACGGAGTCCGGCATTCCGTGGACGATGCTGCGTGCGGCCCAGTTCCACGACCTCGTCCTGACGATGGCGGAGAAGATGGCGAAGCTGCCGGTCGTCCCGGTCCCCGGCGGACTGCGGTTCCAGCCGGTGGACTCGCGCGAGGTGGCGGCCCGGCTGGTCGAGCTGACGCTCGGGGGCCCGGCCGGTCTTGTCCCCGACCTGGCCGGCCCGACGGTGTACGGCCTCGGCGACCTCGTTCGTGGTTACCTCGAGGCCGACGGCAGGCGCCGCCCGCTGCTTCCCCTGCGGATGCCCGGAAAGGCCGGCCGCGCCTATCGGGCCGGCGACAACCTCTCCCTCACCGACGCCGACACCGGCAAGCGCACATGGGAGAAGTTCCTCGCGGAGCGGGTGGGTTGAGCGAGGGAGAGCGAGGGGGGGGGAGAAGCGAGGGAGATCTGCTGAAAGCCTGGCCGCCTCCGCCGGCTGCGGAAAGGGGGCCACCCAAAAGGGGTTGCCCACTCCTTTCCACTCTCAACGTATAGCGCACAGGGGGGCTTGCGGCAAGGCCCGGGGCGTGCCGCAGAATGGCCGGCCAAGGCCAGTACCTGCGGAAATGGCGGATTCGCGAAGTGCGTGCGGCCGAAATCCAATCTCGTTGAATGGGCGTTTGAGGTTTGATGATTGACGTGATCGTGGTCGGCGGTGGACCGACCGGCTTGATGCTGGCCGGAGAGTTGCGGCTGCACGGTGTGCACGTGGTCGTACTGGACAAGTTGACCGAACCGACCGAGGAGTCCCGCGGGCGCGGCCTGCACACGCGCAGCGTCGAGATCATGGATCAGCGCGGTCTGCTGGACCGGTTCCTCGCGGTCAGTGAGAAGTTCCAGGTCGGCGGTTTCTTCGGCGGCATCCTCAAGCCGTGGCCGGACCGGTTGGACACGGCTCACCCGTACGGTCTGTCCACCCTGCAGCCGGCCACCGAGCGGCTGCTCAACGAGCGTGCCCTCGAACTCGGCGCCGAGATCCGGCGTGGCTGCGAAGTGGTCGGGCTGAGTCAGTCCGACGACGGGGCCGGGTCCGGGGTGACCGTCGAGCTGGCGGACGGCACGCACCTGCGCTCGCGCTACCTCGTCGGATGCGACGGCGGCCGCAGCGTGGTGCGCAAGGAGCTCGGTGTCGGTTTCCCCGGTGAGCCCGCCAAGGTCGAGACGCTGCTGGGCGACATGGAGATGACCGAGGATCAGGCGACGGTCGCCGCCGTCGTCGAGGAAGTCCGCAAGACCCAACTGCGGTTCGGCACCATCCCCAACGGGGACGGCACGTACCGCGTCATCGTGCCCGCCGAGGGCGTGTCCGAGGACCGTACGACCGCGCCGACCATCGAGGAGTTCAAGCAGCGGCTGCGGGCCGTCGCGGGCACCGACTTCGGCGTGCACTCGCCACGCCGGCTGTCCCGGTTCGGCGACGCCACCCGGCAGGCCGAGCGCTACCGGGTCGGCCGGGTGCTGCTGGCCGGCGACGCGGCGCACATCCACCCGCCGACCGGCGGGCAGGGGCTCAACCTCGGCGTGCAGGACGCGTTCAACCTCGGCTGGAAACTGGCCGCCGAGGTCAACGGCTGGGCACCGGAGGGGCTCCTCGACAGCTACCACGCCGAACGGCACCCGGTGGGCGCCCGCGTGCTGGATAACACCCGCGCGCAGATCACGCTGCTGGGGACCGATCCGGGTGCGACCGCGCTGCGGGAGCTGTTGTCGAAGCTGATGGACTTCGAGGAGGTGAACCGGTACGTGACCGGGATGATCACCGCGGTCGGGGTCCGCTACGACTTCGGCCAGGGCCATGAACTGCTCGGCGGGCGGATGCGGGACGTGGGGCTGAAGCGGGGGCGCCTCTATGAGCTGATGCACGCCGGTCGCGGGCTGCTCCTCGACCAGACAGGCCGGCTCTCGGTGGCGGGCTGGGCGGACCGGGTCGACCACGTCGTCGACGTCAGCGAGGAACTGGACGCGCCCGCGGTGCTGCTGCGGCCGGACGGCCATGTGGCGTGGGTCGGTGAAGACCAGCGGGATCTGGTCGGCCGGCTGCCCGAGTGGTTTGGCACCGCCGTCGGTTGAGCGCGCAGGCACCCCTTCGTGGCCCGGCGCGCAGGCACCCCTTCGTGGCGCAGCGCACTTTTGCAAGCGGGTGCTTGCAATTGTTAGCGGAGGTGCGGCAAGGTGGAGGCATGGCATCACTCAACGTCGGCAATCTCGGTGAGTACCTGCGCGAGCAGCGGCGCAACGCGCAGCTGTCGCTGCGGCAGCTCGCCGACGCCGCCGGGGTGTCCAACCCGTATCTGAGCCAGATCGAGCGCGGGCTGCGCAAGCCGAGCGCGGAGGTGTTGCAGCAGGTCGCGAAGGCGCTGCGGATCTCCGCCGAGACGCTGTACGTGCGAGCCGGCATCCTCGACGCCGAGCGGGACCGGGACGAGGTGGAGACACGTGCCGTCATCCTCGCCGATCCCACGCTGAACGAGCGGCAGAAGCAGGTGCTGCTCCAGATCTACGAGTCCTTCCGCAAGGAGAACGGATTCGAGATCACGCCGGACCTGGCCAGGGGAATGGCCCAGAACGTGACCCAGGACATGGCGCAGGACGAGGCACAGGGCATGGCAGAGCACATATCGGGCACCCAGCAAGCGCCGGACACCGCCGTCCGGGGCCCCCGCACGGCCGACGGCAGCGATGCCGATCCGCAGCAGACCGCCAGTTGACGACGACGTGCAGCACCGCCGGCCCGCACGCGGGCCTGCCGGTCTTGCCGCGGAACACCAAAACCCTCAGCTGAAAGCGACCGGAGGACCATCACCATGGCCATCACCGACGACATCCGCAAGGCCGCCACGGACCCCACCCCGCTGTACTTCCTGGCCGGCACCGCCGACCTGGCCGTCCAGCAGGCGAAGAAGGTCCCCGGCCTCGTGGAGCAGATCCGCGCCGAGGCCCCGGCGCGGATCGAGACCGTGAAGAACATCGACGCGAACACCGTCCAGGAGAAGGCCGCCACCCGCGCGAAGGAAGCGCAGGAGACCATCCAGGCCAAGGTGACGGAGTTCATCAGCACCCTCGACACCGACCTGAAGAAGCTCGGTGAGTCCGCTCAGGACCTCGCCCTGCGCGGTGTCGGCGTCGCCGCCGAGTACGCCGTGAAGGCCAAGGAGACGTACGAGAAGGTCGCCGAGCACGGCGAGCAGACCGTGAAGACCTGGCGTGGCGAGGCCGCCGAGGAGATCGAGGAACTGGCCATCGCCGTCGAGCCGAAGGCCGAGCCGGTCGAGGTCAGGTCCGAGGACAAGCCGGCCGCGACCGCCGCCGTGCCCGCTCCGGCCAAGAAGCCCGTGGCGAAGAAGGCTCCGGCCCGCAAGGTCACCGCCAAGAAGCCGACGCCGCCGGTGAAGTAGCGGACGACGGGACTCCTCGTCTCAGGACGGAAGGTCCGGACGAAGGGTCCGGGCGAAGGGTCAGGACGACGGGCCGGGCACTCTCAGAGTTCCCGGCCCGTTCTGCGGGTACGGTGGCCGTAGAGATGAATCGACTCGGGCGGTGGGCATAGTGCTGTTGACGGCATTCGGCGGCTTCTTGTCGCTGATCTTCCTTGCCATGCTGGTGCTCGCCGTGGTGGCACTGGTGATGGCGGCGGTGGCCCGCGAAGACGCGTACCGCGCGGCCGACAAGCAGAACAAGATGTTCTGGCTGATCATCCTGGGCATCACGGTGGCCGTGAACCTGCTGGTCCCGATCATCTTCCTGCAGATCGCGGGGCTGGTCGCCACGATCGTCTTCTTCGTGGACGTACGCCCCGCGCTCCGTCAGGTCTCCGGCGGTGGCCGGGGCCGCCGCGGCGGAAGCAGCAGCGACGGGCCGTACGGCCCCTACAACGGAGGCCGCTGACCACCGGCGGTCACCTTCAAGTCGACCACCGGCGGTCAGTCCTGCGGGCCTGAGGGTTACGCGGGCCGGGCCGTCGGGCAGGCCCGACCGTCACACGCTCGTACGGCGTGACCGTTACGCGGTCATACGGCGGTCAGGGCGTGACCGTCACACGGTCGTACGGTGATCACGGCGTGACCGTCACACGGTCGTACGGCGATCACGGCGTCCGGTCCAGCAGGAGCACCGCCACGTCGTCCGTCAGCTCTCCGCCGTTGAGGTCCCTGACCTCGTTCACCGTCGCCCGCAGCAGCTCCTCGCCCGTCAGGCCCTCGGCGAGCCGGCGGCGTACCAGGTCCACCATGCCGTCCTGGCCCAGCCGCTCCTTGCCCTCGCCGATGTGACCCTCGATCAGGCCGTCGGTGTACAGCATCAGACTCCACTCGCCGCCCAGCTCCACCTGCCGGCGCGGCCAGCGGGCACCGTGCAGCAGGCCGAGCGCCGGGCCGCCGTTCTCGTACGGCAGTAGCTCGGCGGGGCGGCCGGGGCGGGAGATCAGCGGGGACGGGTGACCCGCCAGGCAGAGCCCGGCGCGGCGCCCGTCCGGTGCGATGTCCACCGTGCACAGCGTCGCGAAGATCTCGTCGTTCTCGCGCTCGTGCTCCAGGACCTGCTGGAGGGTGGACAGGAGTTCGTCGCCGCACAGGCCCGCGAACGTCAGCGCCCGCCAGGCGATGCGCAGCTCCACGCCGAGCGCGGCCTCGTCGGGCCCGTGTCCGCAGACATCGCCGATCATGGCGTGCACCGTGCCGTCGGGCGTACGGACCGTGTCGTAGAAGTCGCCGCCGAGCAGGGCGCGGGAGCGCCCCGGGCGGTAGCGCGCGGCGAAGCGGAGCGAGGAGCCCTCCAGGAGAGGGGTCGGCAGCAGACCGCGCTCCAGGCGGGCGTTCTCCTGGGCGCGCAGCCTGGACTCGGTGAGTCGGCGCTCGGCCTTGTCGGAACGTTTCCGCTCCACCGCGTACCGGATCGCTCGGCTCAGCAGCCGTCCGTCCAGCTCGTCGCGGAACAGATAGTCCTGGGCACCGACGCGCACCGCCTCCGCGCCGCGCTCGGCGTCACCGGAGGCGGTGAGCGCGAGGACGGCGTGCCGGGGCGCGAGCCGCAGCACGTGCTTGAGCGTGGTCAGCTCGTCGTCGCTCTCGGTGGCCGCCCGGCCGGGGGCGGGCAGCGCGAGGTCGAGCAGGATGCAGTGGACGTCGTCGGTGAGCAGCCGCTCGGCCTCGGTGAGGTTGCGGGCGGTGCGGATGCGGATCGGCTTGCCGGCCGCGTCGAGCATCTCGGGCACGCTGAGCGAACCCGCCGGGTCGTCCTCGATGACCAGCAGGGTCAGATTGGTGGTGCTGTCGACCGGGGTCGTGGCGGCATGGGGCGCCGGTGCTGCCCCGGCCGGGCCGCCGGTCGCTTCTCCGGATGGGCCGCCGGGTGAGAACGCGCCTTGAGCCTGACCGCTCTCCGCGGCCGGGATCGCTCTCTGCCGCGGTATGGGTACGGGCATCGTGTGGGTTCCTTCCCTCCCCCCGAGGGCGTGGTGGGGCGAAGGTCCTCGACCCACCGACGGGGACCATAGCGGTAGCGGACGCCGCAACGGAATGGTGTGCGTCGTGGCGTCCGGCAGGCGGCCACCGTCATATGCCGCATCCTGTACCGCACTTGGACAGGATGCGGTTGTCCCCAGGATGACGAACGTCACGTCCACGAAGTTGAGGGGTATGTACAACCGTGGGGTGGGTCACGTGCGGTGCATCACGAGGGGCAGGGCGCTATTTCGGGGTTGGTGGCGGTTTGGCCGCCGAGGCCGATCGGTCGGTCCGATCCGCCCCGGCTCCCTATGCCCCGCCCCGTCACGCGTCCGGTCGTACGACGCCCAGTATCGGCATGGACCCGGCCCCCGCGATCGTCACCGTCCGGCCCGGCCGCGGTGCGTGCACGATCGCGCCGTCGCCGATGTACATCGCCACATGGCTGGCGTCGTCGAAGTAGATGATCAGGTCGCCGGGGCGCATGTCCTTGACGTCCACATGGGGAAGCTGCTTCCACTGCTCCTGCGAGGTGCGCGGGATGCCGTGGCCGGCGGCGGCCCAGGCCTGTGAGGTCAGCCCCGAGCAGTCGTACGAACCCGGGCCCTCGGCGCCCCACTCGTACGGCTTGCCGATCTGGTCGGTGGCGAACTTCACCGCCTTCTTGCCCTGCTCGGACGCCTTGCCGCTGATCTCGGCGAGGACGCCGGAACTCAGCCAGGCCGTCTGCGCCGTGTACGCGGCCTCCTCCTCGAGCTTCGCCAGCCGCTCCTTCTCCTTCTTCTGGAGCTGGGACTCCAGCTTCTCGGCGGCGGCGATCTGCTTCTTGATCTCCTTCTGCGCCGTGGCCTTGGCCTGGCGGTTGGCCTCCAGCTTCTGCCACTGCGCGGAGGCGTCCTTCGCGTACTGCTGCAAGTCCTGCTGCGTGCGGGTCATCTCGGCGAGCAGCCCCTTGGTCGCGTGCTCGCCCTGGAGCACCCGGCCCGCGCCGTCCAGGTACTGCTGGGGGTTGTCGCTCAGCCACAGCCGCATCTCGGGCGGCAGACCGCCGCCCCGGTACTGCGCCCGGGCCGCGGCGCCCGCGCGGTCCTTCAACTCGTCCAGCTTGTCCTGGCCCTGGACGATCACGCGGGCCAGGTCGACGATCTCGGCCGACTGCTGCTTGGCCTGTTCCTCGGCGGCGTTGTACGCGTCCGTGGCGACCGCCGCGTCGTGGTAGAGAGCGTCCAGCTTCTTGCGGATCGCCTCAAGGTCCTTGCCCGCCGGCGAGGTTGTCGGAGTCGGTGTCGGTGTGCGCATGGGCGCTGGTGTCGGGCTCGCGTACGCCACACCCGGTGTCGACAGCACCGCGCAGGCACAGGCCAGAACCATGGCCGCCGTGGTCAGGCTCCGCTTGCCGGATCCCATTGCTCCGCCCCCAAACTGATTTACCGTCAGTAACTTACGGACGCCTGGGGGATCGTGCCATGTCGGCGCGCAATACGACAGAGATGGGCAAGAACTCCCTTCCCTCCGGCCCGCCTCCGCGAAACGATCTCCCCGCCTGTGTGACGAGCCAGTCACGCAGTTCGTTCCGTGCAGCTCACGGGCGTGCGGTGGCCACCCCTCCACCGACGCGGCACGCCCGCGCGACCCCCGGCGTCAACCGCCCGCACGACACTCCGACCTCGCACACCCACGCGTCCTGGTTCGTCGGGCCCCAGCCTTCAACGCCCGTGCCTCGCCCGGGTGTCCGGTGTCTGTGCGGCGCTTGACGCCCGTGCGTCATCCAGACGTCGCACGCCTGTCCGACACCCCGCGCCCTGTGCCCCGTGTCCTGCACCCCGGGCCCTGCACCCCGCGTTTACGCGAAGGCCCCGCGGGGCGCCAACGCCGCCCAGCGCACCGTGACTTCGCCCTGGCGCCAGCGGGATATTCCGTCCGTCACCGGCCAGTCCGCCGTCAGGTCGCCGACCGTGCGTATCCAGCGCTGCCGCGCGCCGTACGAGGCGTACGGCGCGGCTGCGGCCCAGGCGCGGTCGAAGTCGCGGAGGAACGCGTGCACGGGCTCGCCCGGGATGTTGCGGTGGATCAGTGCCTTGGGCAGGCGCTCGGCGAGGTCGGACGGGCGGTCCAGGGAGCCCAGGCGGGTGGCGAAGGTGACCGTGCGCGGGCCCTCGGGGCCCAGGGCGACCCAGACGTGCCGGCGGCCGATCTCGTCGCAGGTGCCCTCGACGAGCAGCCCGCCCCGGGAGCCGGGGCCCGCCGGTGCGAGGCGTGCGCACAGACGCTGCCAGACCTCGGCGACCTGCTCCTCGTCGTACTGGCGCAGCACGTTCGCCGCGCGGATGAGCGAGGGGCTGCCCTGCACCGGGACCTCGAAGCCGCCGTGCCGGAAGACGAGTCCCTCGCGCTCGTACGGCCGGGCCGCCGCGACCCTCGCGGGCTCGATCTCCACGCCCACCACGCGGGTGCGGGGGGCGGCCGTGCGCAGGCGGGTCAGCAGCTCGACCGCGGTCCAGGGAGCCGCCCCGTATCCGAGGTCGACCGCCACCGGGTCGGTGCTTCTGCGCAGCTCGGCGCCATGGGTGGCCGCGATCCAGCGGTCCATGCGGCGCAGTCGGTTGGGGTTGGTCGTCCCGCGCGTCACCGTACCCACGGGGCGGGACGCGGCGCGGGTTGTCATGCGTACGAGAGTAGGCGGCCGGGAGGAAGCCCGTGCGGGCCTGTGGATAACCTCCGGCAGCCCGCCGTCAACCTGTGGAAAAGAGTGGAGAAGGAGGGAGCGGAGCCGCGCACGCAACTCGCCCTCGAACGGTTGAGCGACTCTCAGTAATGATTCGGCAAAGGGGTGCGGGAGGGAGCGCGGAAGGGAAATGGAGCGGACCGCTCCGGCGTTGGCGCTCTCTGGAGGGTGCCGTGCGTCCTCCGACCGGCATGCCCGCAGCGAGGAGGAACGCCACGTGAGCCAGTACGTCAGCAGGCTCGGGCGACGCTCCCCGGCGACGCCCTCACGGCTGAGGCTGCACCGTAGGCCCCGTCGCGTGGCGATGCTCTCCGTCCACACCTCGCCGCTGCACCAGCCCGGCACCGGTGACGCCGGCGGCATGAACGTCTACATCGTGGAACTCGCCCAGCGCCTCGCTGCGATCAACATCGAGGTCGAGATCTTCACCCGGGCCACCACGGCCGCCCTCCCGCCGACCGTCGAACTGGCCCCCGGCGTCCTCGTCCGGCACGTCGACGCGGGTCCGTACGAGGGCCTCGCCAAGGAGGACCTGCCCGCCCAGCTGTGTGCCTTCACGCACGGCGTCATGCAGGCCTGGGCCGGGCACCGACCCGGTTACTACGACCTCGTGCACTCGCACTACTGGCTCTCCGGCCACGTCGGCTGGCTCGCCGCCGAGCGCTGGGGCGCGCCCCTGGTGCACGCGATGCACACCATGGCCAAGGTCAAGAACGCCGCGCTCGCCGAGGGCGACACTCCCGAGCCCGCCGCCCGTGTCATCGGCGAGACCCAGATCGTGCGCGCCGCCGACCGTCTCATCGCCAACACCTCCGAAGAGGCCGACGAGCTCGCCCGCCACTACGAGGCCGAGCCCGGCAAGGTGGCCGTCGTCCACCCGGGCGTCAACCTCGACCGCTTCCGCCAGGCCGACGGCGCCGCCGCC
>LRTP01000678.1 GCA_001550305.1 Streptomyces diastatochromogenes | reverse complement strand
GGGGTCCGTGCGGCGGCGGAGCTCTGGCCGGGGTCCGCGGAGCAGCCGGCGGCGAGGAAGAGGGCGGAGGCGGCGAGCGCGGGCACGAGGGCGCGCGAGGGCCGCTTGCGGATGCGCAAGATCAGTCCTGAGGGGGGTGGGGGTGGCATGCGATTACCAGCGAGTAACTAGATGTGAGCATGCCATGAAGACGTGAAGCCCTGCTTCACGTTTCCACCCCCTCCAGGGTGATGTACGCCACGATCACGCGTCGAGAGCCGCCAATAACGCCACCAACTCACCCGCGCGTCGTGTCATTTGACGGAGCATCACGCATTGGGGTCGAACGGAATGCCGGCCGGCTTCGCCTTCTCCAGGTGGTAGTTGAAGTTGCCGTCCTTGAGGCCGAAGACGGCACTGCCGAAGTTGTAGGCGCTCAACTTGTCGCGCAGACCGGCGGGGTAGCCGTTCCAGCCGACCAGGTCGGGGAACTGCCAGGCGTGGTAGTGGTTCTCCGGCGGTTCGTCGTTCGAGTTCGCGGGACGGAAGCAGTGGGTGCTCAGACCGTCCTTGTGATAGACGACCTTGGGGTGCGTGCCGTCCCAACGGATCTGGTCACGGCCGTAGATGTTGAAGTTGCCGTGGGCGGACGTGGAGACGTACTGGGCCTCGTTGTTCTGCACCCACACCACGACGTGTTCCCAGTCGTTGCGGTGCCCGCCGAGGCCGCTGCCGAGCACGGCCTGGTCCTTCTCGAAGTAGAGGCCGTACATGATGGCGCACCAGCCGTTGTTGCACTTCTCGCGCGAGTAGCCGTTGGTGTTGTCGAGGTCCGAGGCGTCGTGGCACTGGCCGTTGAGGGCGCCGGACGGGTTGAGGCCCGGGTTGATCGTCCCGTCGGGGCCGATGGCGGGGGTGGGGTAGCAGCCGTCCGTGTCGTAGTCGAAGGCCGGCTGGAACGTCTGCTCCAGTCCGTCCGCGTTGGCGGGCAGGGCCTGGGGCGGGGCGGCGAGGGCGCTGCCGGGGAAGGCGACGACCAGGGCGACCGCACTGCCGAGGATGAGCGAGACCTTGCGGATGCGCGAGCTTCTCTTCACTGCGTCCTCCTGATCGACCGCGATGTGGGGGTGGGCCGGGCACACCCGGTCGAGTTGGCATGCCCAGATCACCATTCCCCCTCCCGTCGACAACGCAAGCGTCAGGGGGTGTCTGAGTGATGAATGAAGAAGGGCCAACCAACGGATACGGAGGCGGAGTTGGGCGACGGCTCGCCACCCGGCAGCCGGGACGTGGGACGCGCGAGGATACGGCTACGCCCCGGACGTCACTTCGGCGGAGCCGACGAGGGCAGGCGTTTGAGCCACCGGGTGGCGAGCGGGTGGGCGAGCGTCGCGCCCAGGATTCCCGCCAGGGCGGTGACACGGTGCGCGTACTCGGGAAGCAACCGGCTGACGGGTTCGAAGACCAGGACCTGCACGACCACGAAGGCGGCGGTGGCCGCGAAAAGGCCCCCGGCCGACTCCTTGGTCCACCGCCGCCGCTCCGACGTGACGGTGGTGGACCCCGTCTCCGGGGGTGGCGCGAACGGATCGGTCATGCCGCCGTTGTACCAGTCACCGATCGACACGACAAAGCGCACGATCAACGGCACCCCCGAGCGCCGTCGGACGGACGCACGACGGTGGTACGAGCGGCCGTCCGCGCGGCGCGGCGCCAGGGGACGGCCGCAGGGGCACCCTCATCCGCGGGTCTCGGGCCCCCAGTACTCCGGGCCCACACCGCGCCAGTCGATGAGGGGGGACACCGCCGCGTTCACGGGGTCCACGTCGAGACCCGCGCGTCGCAGGAATTCGGACAGGTCCTCCAGATTGTAGGCCAACCCGAGGTTCTCGCCGTGCACTCGGACTCGGCGGCCACCGGTGTCACTCGGCGGAGCCACGATGACAGGCAACGGTTCGGACATGGATCCAGCCTCGCCTCTCCGGTCCCGGCCTGCATCCCGGCCCTGGAAGTGTGGGTACGTCATACCCGAATTCAAGCACGTGTTCGATTTCCAGCGCACGGCCGCTCGTCACTCGTGTGACGTTCAGGGACAGACGGCCGTGCTCAGCACCGGTTGTCGACTGCGACCATGGCCAGGCATCGCTGAGCGGCCGGCGGTCACATCCCGGCGTCGGGCGCCTTGATGATCTTGCCGTTCTCGTCGATGGTGTGGGTGCTCCAGTAGGTGTCCCACTTGTCGCCGACGTGCCGCGGGACCTTCCCTTCGGGATAGCGGACGTACCCCTTCGGTGGCTCGTCGCCGTCGGACACGCAGGCGCTGCCGGTGCCGCCCACCGTCATGACCGGGTACTCGCCACCGCCACAGCTCGCGTCCTCGGTGGAGCAGCCGGTCAGCATCGCGAGGGTCACGCAGGCCAGCGCGAGGCCCAGGGCGGACCGCGCCGGGCCCCCGCTGATCACGGACGACGGTCGGTGAACTCGGCTTGTCATACGCACGATGGCTCCCTCTGGACGGCTTGTGGGACCAGCCTGCGCGAGACAAGGAAATCGACCATGAGTACGCGTACTCGGATGCGGTGGGCCGTCGTACCCGATTCCACGTAGGCACGGGGGAGGCGGCCGACCCCACCCAGCCGAGCCACCCTCAGCCCGCATCGGCGATTCGGTTGAGCCATTCCTCCATGAGGCCGCGTTCCGGCGCCGTCAGGGCGTCGGTCTGCGGGAGTACGGCCCGGAGGGTGACGGCGGCCACCACGGGCCCGGGTGCGGGCGCGACAGGGGCCTCCGTGGCGATCGCCGCGACGACCGCCTCGCGGGCGGTGCGGGACAGCTCCGGGTCCCGGCGGTCCTCGGGGGTGGCGATGAGCGCGAGCGTCGTACCGCAGCCGGCCGCGTGGACGAGGTCCGCGGCGCGGTCCTCGGGGACGCGCAGCCGACCCGCCTCGGCGATGCGCCGGATGTGCTCGGCGAGGACCTCGAAGGCGGCGAGCGCCGCGGGCGAGGGCGCACCGGGGCGGTACCGGCCGTACATCAGGGTGTACAGCGCCGGGTTGGCCAGGCCGAGGCCCACGTGCAGATCCCAGCCGGCTCGAAGGTCCTCGACCGGGTCATCGGTGGGCTTCCGGGCGGTCTTGCTGGTCAGGTACGCGGTGAAGCCGTCGGCGACGACCGCGTCGAGCAGGCCCTCTTTGTCGCCGAAGAGCCGGTAGATGGTCGGCGGCTGCACGCCCGCCGCGGCGCTCACCGCCCGGGTCGAGACCGCGTCCGGCCCGCCTTCGGCCAGCAGCCGGGCGGCGGCCGCGACGATGCGTTCACGGTGCCCGTCCGCCGCGGTGACGTCCTCACTCTCCATGATTCCGACGATAACAGAATTCTGTTACCGCCGAGAATTTCCAGTGATACCGTCATTGCGTTATCGATGGAAACAGGAAGAGGTTGTCATGATCATCATCACCGGAGCCAACGGCGGACTCGGCCGGCTGATCACCGAGCGGCTGCTGGAGCGCGTCCCCTCCCAGCGGATCGGCGTCAGTGTGCGCGACCCGGAGAAGGCACGAGAGCTCGAAGACCGGGGCGTGCGCGTCCGCCGGGGCGACTTCGGTGACCCCGCGAGCCTCGCGGACGCCTTCGAGGGCGCCCGGCAGGTCCTCGTCGTGTCGACGGACAGCACCGGCGCGGACGCCGTGCACCATCACCGCACCGCCGTCGAGGCCGCGGCGACAGCCGGAGCCGAGCACATCCTCTACACCAGCCACATGGGCTCGAACCCGTCCTCTCCCTTCGCTCCGATGCGCGACCACGCCGCGACCGAGGCGGCGCTCCGGGAGTCCGGGGTCCCCTTCACCTCACTGCGCAACGGCTTCTACGCCTCCTCAGCCGCGATGCTGCTGGGCCACGCGCTCGAGACGGGCGAACTGGCCGCGCCGGAGGACGGACCGGTCGCCTGGACGGCCCACGCCGACCTCGCCGAGGCGGAGGCGCTCGCGCTCACCGGCGAGGG
>LRTP01000677.1 GCA_001550305.1 Streptomyces diastatochromogenes | reverse complement strand
CCGGGCCCCGGGTCGAGGCGGAAGGCATACCGAAGCTGCATGATCCGGACGCTAACACCCACCACCGACAACCCCGACCCGATCAGCCGAACCCAGCCACGCCGGAACACCTCTGCACTGCTGGCATACGGGCAACACCGGCCCGGACGAAGCATTCCCCGGCTCCGCCGGGCAGCCCTGCGGGCGCTCCGCGCCCACCCCGCCCGGCACCGCAACGCTCCGCGTCGCAGCCACAGGATGTGCTTCACCCCCAGGCTGAAGCCTGGATCACTGCGCAAGAAGTCCGGGAGCCTGGACTCGGGCGGCCGGGCCCACGCCCGAGGCCGGCCGGAAAGAGGGGTTACGCCGGAGCGGGCCATGCGCTCCGGGAGCTTCCGCGCAAGCACCGGCGGGTCGGTGCGGTCGGTCAGCGGCACCGTCGCCGTACCGGTGGCGACTTCGGACTGGCGGTACGCAAGAAATGCCGGGCCCGCAGCGCATGTTGCTCACATCATGACTCAAGGTCCCGCACCGCGCCCCCTGTCCGACGAAGCCCTCTCCCAGCTGCTCGGCAAGCAGCAGTTCGGCACCCTCGCCACGGTCAGGCGCACCGGCCATCCCCACCTGACCACCATGCTCTACAGCTGGGACGCCGAAGCCCGCATCCTGCGGTTCTCGACGACGGCCGACCGCGTCAAGGTCGAGCACCTGCGGCGCGACCCGCATGCCGCGCTGCATGTGCACGGCGGCGATGTGTGGTCGTTCGCCGTCGCCGAGGGCACGGCCTCCGTCTCCGAGATCACGACGGTTCCCGGTGACGCGGTCGGACGGGAACTCCTCGGGATGGTCCCGAAGGACTCGAAGCCGGCGGACGAAGCAGCGCTCCTGCGGCAGTTGATCGACGAGCGTCGGCTGGTCATCCGGTTGAAGGTGGACCGGTTGTACGGCACGGCGCTCGACATCAACGACTAGGGTCCACCGGGAGGGCGCTGGTCACCGCCACGGAGCCGACCACGGACGGCCACCGTCGGCCAGTCCCTCCCTCGGCCGGACAGGCCAGTCCCACCCCCGGCCGTCCACACCGCCCCGCCCCACGGCGTGAGCATCCCGACGCGGGGCAAGCCGTGCGAGCGGCTCCGCGAACACGACCTACGCGGACTCACGCAACCTGAGCTCCGCCCCCACCACCAGTTCGTCATGACCGAGCGGATCCTCGCCGGTCAGCAGCCGCGCCGTCTGTTCCACGACGAGAGCGCCGAGCGCCCGCGTGTCCAGGGCCACGGTGGACAGCGGCGGCTCGACGAGCGCCCCCAGTTGGAGGCCGTCGAAGCCGATCACCGCGAGGTCTCGAGGAACCTCGCGTCCGAGCCGGCGCGCTGCGCGCAGCGCACCTATGGCGACGATGTCGTTGAAGGCGAACACGGCTGTCACGTCCGGGTGTTCGGCGAGCAGGTCCTTCAGCGCGCTCTCCCCGCCCTCCACGCTCTGGTCGGCGCGGCTCACCGGCCCGGCGTCGAGCCCGCAGGCGGCCATCGCGTCGGCGAACCAGGCGTGACGGATGCTGGGCTCGGAGCGGCCCGCGTGGTCGAGCATGCCGATATGCCGGTGTCCGGACTCGACGAGGTGCGCGATGGCCGCGCGGACGCCCCTCTCGCCGTCGATCCGGATGGAACTGAACCGTTCGGTACGGTGCTCCCGGTCGATGAGCACCACGGGCAGCCCGCGTGCCAGTTTGTCGATCTCGTCCTCGGGCTGGCTCAGATAGCCGACCACGGCGTCCACCTGGGAGGCGATCACCTGGAGTGTGCCGCGTTCCTCCTCGATGCGGTCACCCGTGTCGTACACGACGACATGCCAGCCACGGGACCGCGCCGCGTCCAGGGCGGCCGCGGCGACCTCGGTGAAGAACGGGTTGAGCAGGTCGGGGATCACCAGCCCGACGCTGATGGTGTCCTGTCGTACGAGCCCTCTGGCGAACCTGCTGGGGCGGTACCCCAGCGCGAGCGCCGCGTCGAGGACGCGCTGCTTGGTGGTGACGTCGATCTCGCCCTTGTCGTTGAGCGCCCGTGACACCGTCTGCCGGGACACTCCTGCGGTCCGGGCCACATCGTTGATCGTCACTCTGCGGGGTCCGGTCCCCGACGACGCCATCACTACCTCCGTACCTGTGTCGACGCAGGCGCGCCGTAGGGACACTGAGTATGCACCGGGCCGAAGCCATGGTGCGACCTTGTGCGCGGGTGCTCGACGATCACGGCCGTGGTGAGGCCTTCGTCGGTGGCGCCAGGCCATCACCGGTGGTCAGCGGCGTCACGTGAGCTCTCCTTAACCTGCCGGACCCATGGACGACTCGAGAGTCTTGACACTCGGCCGTGCCGCGGCGCAAACTCCGAATCACTTCATGCCACGCCCCCGTGAGCGCTCCCGTGAACGTTCACGTGAACGCTCACGAATCTTATCCCAACCAGAAGGCATCCCCGCCTGAGCTGTCAACGTCGACCCGCCTAGCGCCGCCGCTAGTCGTTCTCTGGAACGGAAAACATGAGCAAGACAGTCACGCGCACCCGTCTCGCCGCCGTCGCCGCGGCAGCCACTCTCGTCGCCCTCGCCGGTTGCTCGTCGTCCGCTCCGTCGGACAAGGCGTCCGCGGCCTCCTGCACCCCCGCCAAGGGGAAGGTCACCCTCCAGTACTGGAACACCGTTCCGGGCATGGACAAGGTCGTGGACCTGTGGAACAAGAAGAACCCGGACATCCAGGTCCAGACGAAGAACATCTCCAACGACCAGTACGGCACCCTCGGCAACGCCCTCAAGGCGGGCAAGGCGCCGGACCTCGCTCAGGTGGGCTACGACGAGCTCCCCGCCCTGCGCACCCAGAACGCCTTCGTGGACGCATCGGCGTGCTCGGCGGCCACCGCGGCCAAGTCGAAGTTCGTGCCGTGGACCTGGTCGCAGACCAGCTTCGGCGGCACGGGTGTCTTCGCGCTCCCGCAGGACACCGGTCCGATGGCCCTGTACGTGCGCAGTGACATCTTCAAGAAGTACGGCATCGCGATCCCCACGACCTGGGACGAGTACGCGGCGGCGGCGCAGAAGCTGCACAAGGCGGACCCCAGCCTCGACATCACGTTCTTCGATCCGAACAACGCCGAGTGGTTCAACGGGCTCCTCTGGCAGAACAGCGCCCAGATGTACAGCTACTCCGGCGACAAGTGGCACGTCACCGTCGCGTCGGACCAGAGCAAGCAGGTCGCCGACTACTGGCAGAAGCTGATCGCCGGCAAGCTCGTGCGCACCGACCTCGCCAACGGTTCGACGCAGATGTACGCCGCGTACCAGAAGGACCAGATCGCCAGCTACGTCGGTGCCGCCTGGGGCTACAGCATGTTCCGCGACAACCTGCCCAAGCAGTCCGGCAAGTGGTCGATCGTGCCGATGCCGACGTGGGGCGCGAACGGCGCCTCCGGTGACTGGGGCGGCTCGACCGTCGCGTTCATGAAGGGCAGCACGCACCTCTACGAGTCGGTCAAGTTCAACACCTGGCTGAACTCCGACCCGGAGGCGCTGGCACTGGAGAACCAGCTGGGCGGCCTCTACCCGGCGGCCGACGCGGGGCTCAAGCTGCCCGCGCTCTCGAAGGGTGTGCCGTACTACAACAACGAGAAGATCTTCGACGTCTTCGCCGACTCGTCCAGGAAGATCGACACGAACTTCGCCTGGGGCCCCACCCAGAAGACGGTGAACCTGGCACTCCAGGACGCGATGGCCAAGGCCGCGGCCGGCGACGGCACGCTGACCGACGCGCTCTCGGCCGCCCAGGCAGCCGCCCTGAAGTCGATGAAGGCCCAGGCGATCCCGGCCACGGCGGGCAAGTGACCTCGGATTGGCTTCTCCCCTTCCTGAAGGAAGGGGATTCTTACGGCTCGCGCCGTGAGGGTTTCTGCTTCGTTGCCGACTGCCCGTCCGGAGTACTCCGTTGAGGTCTTACACCAGCTCCACAGACTG
>LRTP01000676.1 GCA_001550305.1 Streptomyces diastatochromogenes | reverse complement strand
ACGGGGGCGCAGGCCGAGGCGGTGGTGGGGGAGGGCGTGGGGGCACAAAAAACGGGCCGGTCCGTGGGGGGGAGACGGACCGGCCCGAGGGGGGGTTTCCACCATAACCCTTCGTAAGTGATGCTGCGTGCATCGGCGTGCCACAACTACTCTCCGAAACCGGACGACGACGCCACGGTGGCCCCGGAACCTCTCATTCAGGGCTTGATCATGGCCGAATCACAGCGGATTCAAAGGGAATGGAGAGGCAAACGGAGAGATCCGGAGGGTTTGCGACCAACTACGCCTTCCTTGCCGACTCGCCCCCAGGTACTCCGGGAGAGTGACGCGCCTTCGTGTCGCCCGCTTGACGGCGCCGCTAACTTCGCACCCATGGCCATGCTCACCACGCCGGGGATCCCCGCACCGGTGCCGCTGGAGGTCGCCGCGTCGGCCCGCGCCCGGCGCCGTGGGCTGCTGGGGCGCGACGGGATCGACGGGGCTCTGCTGCTCTCGCCGGCCGCCGCGGTGCACACCCTGGGGATGCGGTTCGCGATCGACGTCGCCTATGTGGACCGGAAATTCCGCGTCCTGGCGGTACGGACGATGAAGCCGGGGCGCATGGGACGGCCCCGTCCACGCTCCCGCCACATTCTGGAGGCGGAGGCCGGGGCGATGGAGCGCTGGGGCGTACGGCGCGGGACGCAGGTCACGGTGCACGACCGGTGATGCGGGGCGATGTGGCGTGGGACGCGGGTCACGGTGCACGACCGGTGATGCGGCGTCAGACGGGGGCGCAGCACCGCGCAGCCCCCTCCACTGCGCGGTGCCACACGCGCAGCTTTGCTCACGCGAATTACCTTGGTCTGAACTTACGTGAGGCGAACAGCCCAGACGACCCACCCGCGATAACGATGTGGAAAACCTGTGCAGAAGTCCGTCATGCGGACGGACATCTCAGCCATGACAGGTCGCATCAGGGTGTTTTCGGTCAATCGGTTCCCGGGCGCTCCAGCGGACAGGTTCTGACCTCATTCCCTCCTACCTTCGCCGCATGACCCTGAAGATCACATGGAACGAGGCGAGCGCGCGCCGCATGGAGCGCCAGTCCCTGGCCGTTCCGGCGCGCGGCGGGACTCCGGTCGCCGATGTCGTCGGCGCGATGCTCGGCGCGCACGCACAAGTCCTGTCGGCGGCCGAGGTGTCCGTGGGCGTACGCGCCGACGGGGTCACGCGGGCAGACGTGCGCGCCGCGCTCTGGGAGGACCGCTCGCTGGTGAAGACGTACGGACCGCGCGGCACCGTCCATCTGCTCCCCACCGCGGAACTCCCCCTCTGGACGGCCGCGTTGACGGCGATCCCGTCCGGCCGGAGCCCCTTCGCAGCCGCCGTCCGGCTCACCGAGGAGCAGGCGGACGAGGTCGTGGCGGCGATCGGGGACGCCCTGGACGGCGCGCGGCTGACCATCGACGAGCTGAGCGACGAGGTGGTGGCACGCACCGGGTCCTGGGCCGGGGACCTGGTGATGCCCGCGTTCCAGGGCATGTGGCCGCGCTGGCGGCAGGTCATGCACCGGGCGGGTCAGCGCGGCGCGCTGTGCTTCGCCCCGAACCGGGGCCGCAAGGTGACGTACACCCGGCCCCCGCACTTCGAGCCGCTCGCCGCCGACGAGGGGCTGGCCCTGCTCGTAGGGCGCTATCTGCGCGCTTACGGACCGGCGACGCCGGGGCGGTTCGCCAAGTGGGCGGCGGCCCCGCGCGGTTGGGCCACGGAGCTCTTCGCCTCGCTGGCGGGGGCGGGGGTCATCGAGGAGGTCGACTTCGAGGGGCCGGCGTGGGTCGCGGCGGGCGACACGGAGTTTCCGGGGGCGCCGGTGCGCGGGGTGCGGCTGCTTCCGTACTTCGACGCGTACGCCATCGCGGCCGGGCCCCGCGAGATGCTCTTCCCCGGGCCGGCGTACGCGCGTGCTCTCGCGGGCGGTCAGGCCGGGAACTTCCCCGTGCTGCTGGTCGACGGTGTGGTGGCCGGGGTCTGGCACCAGCGGCGCCGGGGAGGGCGTACGACGGTCACCGTGGAGCCGTTGGAAGGGCTGACGGCAAAGCGGGAACGGGAGTTGGCGGAGCAGGTGGAACGGGTGGGCGAAATCCTGGAGGCGAGGGCGGAGTTGGTGGTGGGGAGGGTGACGGCGGGCCCGCACGCCTGAGCCACCACTCCCCTACGGGTGACGCGGCTTGCGCGCCTCGATCAGGAAGCGGGCGCTGTGGGCGACGAACGGGCCCTTCGCCTCGATCCGCTCGTGCAGGGCACGCAGCTCGGTCCGGTACCGGTCGACGGTGAAGCCGGGGACCATCCAGACCACCTTGCGCAGGAAGTGGACGACGGCACCGATGTCGTGGAACTCGATGCGCAGCCGCTCCGCGCGCAGGTCGACGACGTCGAGCCCGGCGGCCCCGGCGGCGGCGCGGGCGCGGTCCGGGTGCCGGCCGTTCCTGACGTCCTGCGACAGCGGTCCGAGGAAGTACTCGACGAGTTCGAAGACGCTCGCCGGGCCGACCTGCTGGGAGAAGTACGTGCCGCCGGGGCGCAGGACGCGCGCGATCTCGGACCAGTGCGTCGTGACCGGGTGCCGGCTGGTGACCAGGTCGAAGGCGCCGTCCGCGAAGGGCAGCGGGGCGTCCTCGGGAGAGGCCACGACCACGGCGCCACGGGGGTGCAGCAGGGCGGTGGCCTTCGCGACGTTCGGGGGCCAGCCCTCGGTGGCGACGACGAGCGGGGGCAGCGACGGCGCGGAGGCCAGCACCTCACCGCCACCGGTCTGGATGTCCAACGCGGCGGACGCGCACGCCAGCCGCTCCCCCATCGCCCGCGCATACCCCCAAGAGGGCCGCTCCTCGGTGGCACGCCCCTCGAACCAGGAAAAGTCCCAGCCCTCGACGGACGCCGCCACACCCTCGTCCACGAGGGCTTCGAAGGTACGGGTGGTGGTCATGGGGGGATCTTCTCAAGGGAGTGGCGGGGGAGACGAGGGATTTCCTTCGGGCAACGGGGTTCCGGGGCCAGGCGGCCAGGGTGCTCGCCGCCCGTGCCTTCACTCCCCAGGGAGTACGAGCAGGGTGTGGTCGTCGGCGCCGTGGTGGATGGTGTCGTGGTGTTGGAAGCCGTGGCGTTCCAGGAGGCGTATGGACGCGGTGTTGCCTGTGAAGGGGTCGGCGTACAGGGGGCGGTTCTTCTCCAGTTCGAGGAAGCGGGTAAGGGCCTTGGTGCCGATCCCCCGGCCCCAGTACGGGCGGCCGAACCAGTAGCCGATGAAGCGCCGCTCGCCGTCCCACCAGGAGACGAGGTTCCCCGCCGGCACACCGTCCACGGTGACCGTCTGCACGAGGACGGTGTCGTCACCGAGGATCCTGGTCCTCCAGTGGGACATGAACGCCTCCCGCGTCCGGGGCTCGAACCTCGACCGCCGGGCCGCCTCGGGATCGTGCTCGTAGGCCAGGAACAGGTCGAGGTCGGCTTCGACCACGTCCCTCAGTCGCACGTCGTCATCGCTCATACCGACGAGTGTGGCAGCGGGTACTGACAACCTCCGGCCTACGTGATGAGCGCCCGTACTTCCTCCGCCGCGAACCGTACGAAGGCCTCGGGGTCCGGTTCGTCGGCGGTCGGCTGGAGGACCACGGTGTCGGCACCCGCCTCCGCGAGGCGCTGTACGGCCTTGGCGACCGCCCCCGCGTCCCCGGCGACGCCGTGCTCCGGCAGCGGATCCTCACCGTTCGCCTCGATCTCGGCGCGCAGCCGGGCCGCCGCGTCCGGTCCGGTGGCCGTGTGGAGGTAGACGACCACCCGGTGGTGGTCGGTCCGGCCCGCCGACTCCCGCCCCTCGTCGATGAGCCGGCGTGCCCGCCGTACCCCTTCGGGCCCGGTGGCCGCGGTGAGGACGGTCCCGTCGGCGGCGGCCCCACCCGCGACACGGTCCACAACGTGATCCTGGTCTGGGTCGCCTCCATCGCCATCGGATACGTCGTCG
>LRTP01000675.1 GCA_001550305.1 Streptomyces diastatochromogenes | reverse complement strand
TGGCCTGGCAGGAGGAGTCCGCCGCCGCCCGCGCGGTCCTCGCGGAACCCCGCCTCGGTCCGGTCGCGGAGTGGGCCTCCATCGGCCCGTTCCGCCTCCTCACGGCCCTCCCCCCGCAGGCGGCCCACGACCCGGCCGTCCGCACCCTCCTCTCCCCCGCGCACCGCGAACTCGCCCGCACCGCAGAGGTGTTCCTCGACTGCGCGGGCCAGGCGGGGCGTACGGCGGCGGAGTTGGGCATCCACCGGCAGACCCTCTACTACCGCCTGTCCCGCGTCGAGCAGCTGACCGGCCTCGACCTGGACGACGGCGAGGACCGCCTGCTGCTGCACATGGCGTTGAAGGGGGCGCGACTGTGATGCCCGCGCGCGGCGGTCAGTCGTAGGGTGTGCCGTCGAAACGCTCGCCTCGGGCTCGGGCGACGGTGCGCCGCGCAGGGAGTAGGGGGACCCGGGAATGCCCACGTCTCAGCAGAAGTTGACCATCAGTCAGGTGGAGGCGCGTCGGCTCGCGCTGTCGCGGCAGTGGCTCGGCGGGGTGCGTCCGTCGGGCGACGGGGAGGGGCTGCGGGCCGTTCTGCGGTCGTTGCGCTATCTGCAGTTGGACCCCATCAGCGTCGTGGCGCCGAGTCATGAGCTCGTGGTGTGGAGCCGCCTCGGGGCGGGGGCCGGTTCGCATCTCGGCGCCTTGTGGTGGGAGGAGCGGTGGCTGTTCGAGTACTGGGCGCACGCAGCGGCCCTGGTGCTCACCGAGGACTACCCGATCCACCGGGTGTCGATGGACGGCTATCCCCCGAAGAACCTGTCGTTGACCAAGGTCTGGATGGAGGCCAACGAAGGGCTCCTGGCGCACATCCTCACCCGGCTCGCCGAAGGCACCCCACTGCCCACCGACGCCTTCGAGGACCGCTCGGTCATGGAGTGGCCCTCCAGCGGCTGGACCGCGGGCCGCAACGTCGAGCGGATGCTGACGTTCCTGTGGCTTCAGGGCCGGATCATGGTCGCGGGGCGCGAGGCGGGCCGGCGGTTGTGGGGACTCCCGGACGCCTGTCTGCCGCCCGGCGCCGACCGGGTCGCGGTGTCGGCGCGGGAGATGGTGACCACGGCCGCGGAGCACACGCTGCGCGCCCTCGGCGTCGCCCGCCCCCTGGACATCAAGCAGTACTTCCTGCGGGGCAAGTACGACGGCCTGGCCGAGGTGCTGCGTACTCTCACGAGGGAGGGTCGCGTCCTACCCGTACGGGTGGAGGGGGCGACCTCGGCCACCGAGACGTGGTACGTGCACGTCGACGCCATGTCCGAGCTGGAGGCGATCCGCGCCGGTGACTGGCACGGGCGCACCGCGCTGCTCTCCCCCTTCGACAACCTCGTGGGCGACCGGCGCCTGACCGAACGCCTGTGGGGCTTCGCCTTCCGCAACGAGATGTACGTGCCCAAGGCCAAACGGGAGTACGGCTACTACCTGCTGCCGATCCTGCACGAGGACCGCCTGGTCGGCCGCATCTCGCCCCGTCGCGACCGGAACCGGGGCACCCTGCTGGTCGAGGGCCTCTACCTGGAGCCCGACGTCAGACCGACGGTGGCCCTGCGCAAGGCCGTCACCGGGCAACTCGCCGACCTGGCGACCCTCGTGGGAGCCACCGACGTCGAGTACGGCGAGACGGTACCCGAACCCTGGCGCGCGGCCCTGCGCCGGTCCTAGGACAGGTCCTCGGTCCAGGTCCTCGGTGCCAGGACAGGTCCTCGGTGCTAGGACCGGTCCGGGCCGGCCACGAGCCGTCCGGGCCGACGAGCGCCGGCGAGCAGGTCGCCGATCGTCGCGATGCCCTCCGTGATCGCGCGTTCCCCCACGTCACCGAAGCCCAGGACGAGTTGGGGCGGCGCCGTCGCCCGGTTCGAGCGACAGACGCTCATCCCGTACAGGCCGACGGACCGTGCGCGCGCCCCGTCGACGACGGCCCGTTCGGCGTCCGCGTCCGTGCCGGGCAGGTGCGCGACGGCGTGGAACCCGGCCGCGAGACCCGTCAGCCGGACCTCCGGGGCGTGTGCGCCGAGGGCCGTGACCAGGGCCGTACGCCGGGCCGCGTAGGTCGCGCGCATGCGCCGCAGATGGCGGTCGTAGCGGCCGGACTCGACGAGGCGGGCGAGGGCGAGCTGGTCGAGGGTCGGGGAGCCGCGGTCGGTGCGCAGCTTGGTCGCCGTGATCGGGGCGGTGAGCGCGGGCGGGCAGAGCAGCCAGCCGATGCGCAGCGCCGGGGCGAGGGACTTGCTGACGGTGCCGATGGAGACGACCCGGTCGGCGGCCAGTCCCTGCAGGGCTCCGACGGGTTCACGGTCGTAGCGGAACTCCGCGTCGTAGTCGTCCTCGACGACGTACGCGTCCCGCCGCGTCGCCCACTCGATCAGCGCGAGCCGGCGTTCGGGCGCGAGGACGACGCCGGTGGGCCACTGGTGGGCGGGGGTGACGACGACGGCCCGTGCCCCGGTCGCCTCCAGCGCCCGTACGTCGATGCCCTGCTCGTCGACCGGGACGGGCACCGCCGTCAGACCCGCCGCGGTCGCGGCCGCCGTCACCGTGGCGGGGGCCCCCGGGTCCTCGTACGCCACGACTCGCACCCCCGCCCCGGCCAGGCTCTCCAGGGCGAGGCCCAGGCCCTGCGCGTAGCCGGAGCAGACGACGATCCGCTCGGGGTCGGCCGCGGCGGCACGCACCCGGCGCAGATATCCGGCGACGACCTCGCGCAGCACGCGACTCCCGCGCGGATCCCCGTAGTCGAGGTCCGCGGTCGGCAGGGTGCGGCCCGCCTCGCGCAGCGCCCAGAGCCAGTCGGAGAGCGGGAAGCCGGTCAGGTCCGGCACGCCGTGCCGGAAGTCGGCGATCAGCCGCTCGGGCGCGCTCCGGTGCGGTGCGGGCGCGGGCGGAACGTGGGCGCACGCCGCGACCCGGGTGGCCGAGCCGACGCGCGTCACGAGGTAGCCCTCGGACTGGAGTTGGGCGTAGCAGTCCTGGACGAGGCCTCTGGACAGGCCCATCTCTCGGGCGATTTCACGGGAGGAGGGCAGCCGCTCGCCGGCGCCGAGGCGGCCCGTGCGGATCGCGTCCCGCAGCTGCCGCTCCAGTTGGGCGCGCAGTTGCTCGCCGCTCTCGCGGTCGACGGACAGGAGCAGTTCGGGTGACAGACCGGCCCACTGCAACGGCATAGAATTGGAGCTTACCCGGGGTCCGGCAGCTGCCTACCGTCGTTCCCATGACAACGACCAGGCCCCGCGTCCCGGCGGCAGCTTCAAGGCCCCCTCTTCTCACCCGCCCCCTGCTGCTCCGTTTCGTGAGCATGGTCGGCGCCTCTGCGAGCTTCTTCCTGCTCCTGTCGGTCGTGCCCCGCTACGCCACGGAGTCGGGCGCGGGCCTGGCCACCGGCGCCCTGATGCTCTCCACGGTCCTGGGTGAACTGGCCGCTCCCCGCCTGGTCGCCCGCTACGGCTACCGGGTCGCGCTGATCGCCGGGCTCACCCTGCTCGGCGCTCCCGCGCTGGTCCTGACCGTCTCCGACGGCATGGCGTGGATCGTGACGGTCTGTCTCGTCCGCGGCCTCGGCTTCGCGCTCACGCTCGTCGCGGGCGGCGCGCTCACCGCGTCGCTCATTCCGGCCGAGCGGCGCGGGGAGGGCCTCGCGCTGGTGGGCGTGGTCTCCGGAGTGCCGTCGCTGATCGCGCTGCCGCTCGGTGTGTGGCTCGCCGCGCACGCCGGATACGGGCCGGTCGCCGTGGCCGCGGGCGTGGCGGCGCTGGCCGCGATCGTCGCCGTACCGGGCCTGCCGGACCGGGAGCCGACGTCCGGGAAACCGGTGGGGGTGCTGGCCGGGCTGCGCACCGGCGGTCTGATGCGGCCCGGGGCCGTCTTCGCGACCACCGCCCTCGCCGCCGGGATCGTCGTCACGTTCCTGCCGCTGGCGGTCCCGGCCGCGTACGGCACGGTCGTCGCCGTGGCCCTCTTCGTGCAGACGGCCGCGCCGACCTCGGC
>LRTP01000674.1 GCA_001550305.1 Streptomyces diastatochromogenes | reverse complement strand
GGGGAGCAGGTGGCCGGCGAGCGGGTGGCCGGGGACGTGGCCCGCATGATCCGGCTCGGCGCCCAGCGCCTGATCGGCGCGGTCCTCGACTGCGAGAAGCCCGTGATCGCGGCGGTCAACGGCACCGCGGCCGGCCTCGGCGCCCACCTCGCCCTCGCCTGCGACCTCGTACTCGCCGCCGATTCCGCCAAGTTCATCGAGGTGTTCGTACGCCGCGGCCTGGTCCCCGACGGCGGCGGCGCGTATCTGCTGCCCCGGCTCATCGGCCCCCAGCGGACCAAGGAACTGATGTTCTTCGGCGACGCGCTGACGGCGGCGGACGCGGCGCGGCTCGGGCTCGTCAACAGGGTCGTACCGGCGGACGATCTGGAGAAGACCGCCCGCGACTGGGCCGAGCGCCTGGCCACCGGCCCGACCCGCGCCCTCGCCCTCACCAAACAGCTGGTCAACGCCTCCCTCGACACCGACCGCACCACAGCCTTCGCCGCCGAAGCCACCGCCCAGGAGATCAACATGACCACGACGGACGCGAACGAGGGCGTGGCCGCCTTCACGGAACGCCGAACCCCCCTCTACCGGGGCCGCTGAGTCGGTCCCGCCCCTTCCTATCTGACACCCCGTCAGCTTCAATGGATGGTGTGATGGGACACGCAGGGATGGCGGCCGCCGCCGTCCGTTATCTCAGGTCGGCCGGGGCTTCCACCGTCGCGGGGCATGTCGAGGCGCTGCCGCGGCCGGAGTTGCGCGCGGTGGGCGACGATGAGCGGGCACCGGTCGATCAGGTGACGTTTCGGCGGGTGTTGGGGAACTTCGCGACGGGCGTCACCGTCGTCACCGCACCGGGCGTCGAGGGCGAGGCCGGTGGCGAGGGGCCGGCCGGGTTCGCCTGTCAGTCGTTCGCCTCGCTCTCGCTCGATCCGCCCCTGGTCTGCTTCATGGTGGGGCGTACGTCGGCGACCTGGCCGCGGATCGCCCGCGCGGGCGTGTTCTGTGTGAACGTGCTGGGGGCGCACCAGGGCGAGTTGTGCCGTGGGTTCGCGGTGAGCGGGGCGGACAAGTTCGCCGGGGTCGTGTACGACGCGGCGCCCGTTTCCGGTTCGCCGCGTCTCGCGGGGGCCGCGGCCTGGGTCGACTGCACGATCCACGCGGTGCACACCGGTGGGGACCATCTGATCGTGGTGGGACGGGTGGACGCGCTCGGCGCGAACGACGATGACGACACCGCGCCGCTGCTGTTCCACAAGGGGCGGTTCCTCTAGCTCGCCGGCAGGCCGCCCGGTCGGGGTGCCGGAGTCGTCAGGCGATCGCCGCCACCGCGGGTGTGCCCGTCGCGGGGCGCCGTCGGATCACCAGTGCCATCAGGGCCGCCGCCGCGCACAGCGCGCCCGAGGCGTACCAGACCACGTCGTACGACCCGAACGCGTCCCGCGCCACACCGCCGAGGAAGGCGACGAGGGCGGCGCCGACCTGGTGGGAGGCGAGGACCCAGCCGAAGACGATGGCGCTGTCCTCGCCGTACTGCTCGCGGCACAGGGCCAGGGTGGGCGGAACGGTGGCGACCCAGTCGAGGCCGTAGAAGACGATGAAGAAGATCATCGGGGGGTGGACGGAGGGGGCGAGGAGCATGGGGAGGAAGAGGAGAGAGGTGCCGCGCAGCGCGTAGTAGACGGCGAGCAGCCGACGCGGTTCGAAGCGGTCGGTGAACCAGCCGGAGGCGACCGTTCCGACCACGTCGAAGACCCCGATCACCGCGAGCAGCGAGGCCGCCGCCGTGATGGGCATCCCGTGGTCGTGGGCCGCGGGCACGAAGTGCGTCTGGACCAGGCCGTTCGTCGAGGCACCGCAGATCGCGAAGGTGCCGGCCAGCAGCCAGAACGGGCCGGTGCGGACGGCGGAGAGCAGGACCGTCACCGCGCGCCGGGCGGCGCCCTGCACGGGCGCGGGCTTCGGTACGAACTCCGCCGACCCGTACGGCTTCACGCCCACGTCCGCCGGGTGGTCCCGCAGCAGCAGCCATACGAAGGGGACGACCGCGAGCGCCGCGAGGGCCACCGTCACCGCGGCCGGGCGCCAGTCGTGCTCCGTGACGATCCAGGAGAGGAGCGGCAGGAAGATCAGCTGGCCGGACGCCGAGGCCGCCGTCAGGATGCCCGTGACCAGGCCCTTGCGCGCCGTGAACCAGCGGTTGGTGACCGTCGCCGCGAAGGCCAGCGCCATGGAACCGGACCCCAGGCCGACCAACAGGCCCCAGCAGAGCAGCAGCTGCCAGGCCGCCGTCATCCACACGGTCAGACCGGAACCGAGCGCGATCACCATCAGGGCGACGGCCACCACCCGTCGGATGCCGAAGCGGTCCATCAGTGCCGCCGCGAACGGCGCCGTCAGCCCGTACAGCGCGAGGTTGATGGACACCGCCGCGCCGATCGTGCCGCGCGACCAGTGGAACTCCTGGTGCAGCGGGTCGATCAGCAGACCCGGGAGTGAACGGAAGGCCGCCGCACCGATGATCGTCACGAAGGTGACGGCGGCGACGAACCAGGCGCGGTGGATGCGGACGCGGGGAGCGGAAGCGCGGGTCGGCTCGACGGAGTCGGTCGGCTCGGTGGAGACGGTCGACTCGGTGGAGACGATCGACTCGACGGAGACGGTCGGCTCGGTGGAGACGGTCGACTCGGTGGAGACGGTCGACTCGACGGGGTCGGTCGGCTCGATCGAGTCGGTGGAGTCGGTCGGCTCGGTGGGGCGGGGGTCCTCCGCGGCTGCGGCGCCCCCCGGGGAGGCGGCATCGGTTGTCTGGGTCACGACATCGAGCTTCGGGCCTGCCGTTCCCGCGAACGAGTGGCCCGAAGGACAGCATTCGCTAGGATCGGGCCATGGCCTCTCACGGTACGCACCCTCGCCACCGCGTCGTCGTGCTCGCCCTCGACGGGCTGCTGCCCTTCGAGCTCGGCATCCCGCAGCGCATCTTCGGCAAGGCACGCGACGCCGACGGGCGGCCGCTGTACGAGATCGTCACCTGCTCGGTCCGGCCGCCCGGCCCCGTCGAGACGGACGCCGACTTCGCCGTCCTCGTCGCGAACGGCCCCGAGGCCCTCGCCACCGCCGACACCGTCGTCATCCCCGCCTCCTACGAACTCGGCCCCGTCCACGAGGAAGGCATCCTCACCCCCGAACTGGCCGTCGCCCTCGCCCAGATCCGCCCCGGCACCCGCCTCGTCTCCATCTGCACCGGCAGCTACGTCCTCGCCGCCGCGGGCTACCTCGACGACCGCCCGGCCACCACCCACTGGATGCACGCCGAGCACTTCCAGCGGCTCTTCCCGAAGATCAAGGTCGACGCCGAAGTGCTCTTCGTCGACGACGGCGACGTCCTCACCTCCGCCGGCGTCGCCGCCGGAATCGACCTGTGCCTCCATCTCGTACGCCGTGACCACGGCACCGCCGTCGCCAACGACGTGGCCCGCCGCACCGTCGTACCCCCGCACCGCGACGGCGGGCAGGCGCAGTACATCCAGCGGCCGGTGCCGGAGCCGCAGGCGGCCACCACGACCGCCGCCCGCGCCTGGGCACTGGCCCGCCTCCATGAGCCGATCCAGCTGCGCGACATGGCCGAGCAGGAAGCCATGTCCGTACGCACCTTCACGCGCCGTTTCCGCGAGGAGGTCGGGGTCAGCCCCGGGCACTGGCTGACCCAGCAGCGCGTCGAACGGGCCCGGCATCTGCTGGAGACCAGCGACCTGTCCGTCGACCAGGTCGCGCGGGACGCCGGCTTCGGCACGGCCCAGTCGATGCGGCAGCACCTGCAGGCGGTGCTCGGGGTCACGCCCACCGCGTATCGGCGCACCTTCCGGAGCTCCAGGGGGGTCGTGGCGACCGGCGTACGGGCGCCGGTGGCCATGACGGACCAGGCCAGGACCCGTTTGGTGGCGACGTCTCGGTAGCTCATGCGACGACGCCAGGGGACCGGTCCGACAACACCCACGGGATTTCCCGCCCTGTGGACAACTCCGTCCGCGGTCACCGGCCCAACGGTTCCTCGCCCCCGCCGCCCCTACCCTCCCCCAAGCTCTCGACTTCGCTCGAGCAGGGGGGACCCCCATCATCCCCAGGGGCTCCGCCCCTTCAAC
>LRTP01000673.1 GCA_001550305.1 Streptomyces diastatochromogenes | reverse complement strand
CGCTCCGGCCTGGCCCTGGCCGCTGCGCCCGACGGCGCCCGGGGCGGGTACGCCGTGCGGGCCGGTCGGTTGCCGGGGACTCGATCCGTATCGGCAGCGGTGCGACCAGGACGCGGTCTCGGTGCACCGTCTCCGGGCGCTCGGGCGGACCCTGACGCTGCGCTGGAGCCCGGCCTGTCACGCCGGCTGGGCCGAGGTCCAGCCGGCCCGGGGAACCTCGGGGCTGCTGGTCGCCGGGGACGACGGAGCACGGCAGACGGCGCCCGCGGGTGCTGCGTGGACGGCGATGATCCCCGGCGGACCCGATGCGACGCGAGCCGCCGTGGTCGTGGCCCACCACCAGCTGGGGGTGTCGGAGTCCGACAGCTGGGCCGACGCCGTCACCGGCGGCACTGGGCCAGGGTGACCGCGTCCAGGCGCAGTTCACGGAACCGCCCGACGTCCCAGACCTCGTAGACACCGTCCCTGTTTCGGCGCAGCGGCAGATCGAAGCGGTCTCCGTGGTACACCGTCCAGGGCGGGACGACGGCGAGACGCCGGCTTGCCGTGCCGTACGTGGCCCGGCCGACGACGCCGTCCGCGGACAGACGGTGGTTGCTCTGCCAGACGCGGGTCGCCGCCACCGTCGTGGCATCGTAGGAGCACGTGACGCTGGTGCGTGGCAGGTAGCCGTCCGCCCACAAGATCCCCTGCCACAGCCCCACCAGATCACTGGGCGGAGTGTGCCCCTTCTCCAGACGCGGAGCCGCCTGCCAGTCGTCGACCGGCGGTCCCTCCCCGTGCAGGCGGCTCCCGCCGGCCGACTGGGTTCCGCCGGCGCACACCGCCGCGAGCGCCACCGCGCACACGACCGCCCTCGCCGCCTCGACAAAGCCCACCCCTCAGTCTTAGCGGCCCGTGGCAGGTCGGCGCACGCCCCCGGCGGACCTCGTACGGCATTGACCGAATACCGACCGCGGGCAGGGTGAAGAAATACAGTGATGCCGGAGATATCACCCGCCGGGCGGTCTAATCTTCTGCCCGACGGCTGTTCCAGCAGCACATTCGTTTCTATGCACGGTGCCGCTGTACGCACCGTGCCGCGTGCCGGACGGTGCGCCGGCCGGTGGGGGACATCGATGAGGGAATGGGTTGAGTTACCTGACGCTCTGAGACCGGATGCCCGGCGTCTGGCCACAGAGCTCAGGCGCCTCAAGGACCACAGCGGGCTGAGTCTGACCGCTCTGGCTGGGCAGACCTCGTACAGCAAGTCCTCCTGGGAGCGCTACTTCAACGGCAAGGCGCTGCCGCCCCGGCAGGCCGTCCTGGCGCTGGGCGAACTCGTCGGAGCCGAGCCGGCACGGCTGACCGCGCTGTGGGAAGACGCCACGATCGCATGGAAACAACGGGGTGCTGCGGAACGGGCCGCCGCCACGGCACCGGTCGACTCCGTGGATGACGAACCCCGCAGCACACCGGCGCCGGTCGCGCGCCCGTCCCGGCCCGCGTTGCACCGTCGGGGACGGGTCGCGATCGCCGCGGCGTCACTGCTCGCCTGCGCGGGCGCCGGTGTGTTCGTCGCCCTCGACCAAGGTTCCGGTCCCCGGGACCGTAACGGCCGGGAGACTGCGGCGAGTTCACCGACCCGGCAGCTGGAGACCAGCTGTTTCAGCGACAGTTGCACTGCGAAGGACCCCAAGCAGACCGGCTGCGCCGGTGACGCGTGGACCGCGGCCCTCACCAGGATCCACGGTGTGTACGTGGAGCTGCGGTACAGCGACGCCTGCAAAGCCGCGTGGGCCCGGATCAGTTGGGGACGCCCCGGCGACGTCGCCCAGGTGGTCGCCGACCACGGCCGAACCCTGCGGGCGAAGGTCCACTACGACACCGACGTCTACACCGCGATGACGGTGGCGATGACCCCGTCCGGAGCCAGGGCCTGCACCACCCTGACCGTCGGCGACCACGGCTGCACGCGGCCGGGCGGTACCGAGCGGCTCACGGAACCCCCGAATCCCCCGACGCCCCCGTCGCCGCTGCGGTACGGTCAGCCGCGGACCGCCTTGAGCAGTACCTCGACGTCGTTCCCGGAGTGCCAGCCCGTCTCGTACTTGGGGCTGTGGTGACGGGTGCTCGTCCAGGAGTAGTAGCGGAACCACGTCTGGTCGAGGCCGTTCCAGTGGGCGTACCCCGTGGCCACGTTCACCCGGGCGTACTTGCCGTCCGTCTTGTTGTCCCAGATGTAGAGGGCAGCGCTGGTCTGCTGCCTTCCGCCGACCTTCCGGTCGCACTCCATGTACCGCACGCCGACGGAGTTGTGGTCCGCGGAGATGGACTTCCACTTGGAGCAGGTGACGGCACTGGCAGCGGAGTTCGGCGAGGCGGCGGTCGCCACGGCGGAGGTCGCGGCGATCCCGGTGACCGCGGCGAGCGTCGCACAGGAGAGCGCGATGCGGATGCGTACGTTCATGATCGTTTCGAATTCCTTCGTTCCGGGTCCGGGGCAGCGAGTCCTTGTGTGCCGCCCTTTGCTCCTCCGACGGTGGCGGTCCCGCCCCTGAGGCCGCGAGGGGCAGCCGGGAAGTGACCGTTTCCCGGGAAGCGGCAGACGCTGACCTGCGGGAACTCCACTCGCGGAGACAGAACGGGGGGACGGCCATCTCAGCGATGAGGGCGTTGCGCCGGCGTATTCCTTGGCGGCGCGTGCCGAGGCCGCTGCCCCTCGTGATCACACAGGGTGAAGATGCCGTGTGACTGGGGCGAATATTGCGAGGTCGTTCCCTGACACTGTGCGGCCTTCTAATCTCAGCTCATGGACTGGTTGACGGCCGCGTGGGTGGGGGTGGCTGGTGGTGCCACCATGGAGGCCGTCGACGTCATCAAGTCCGTCAAGTGGCACCGCAAGATGCCATGGAACGTGCAGCCGGACACGATCGAGCCTCCTCGGCGCCGGCCCGATGTGCGGCCCGGCGAGGAGCAGTTGCCCGCGCCCGGCTGGCCGGGCTATTGCGTCGCCGCGGTGCTGCGGTTGTTCGTGAGTGGGGCCCCGACGGGCGCCCTTGCCGCGACCTACCCGCACAGTGTGAACCCGCTCGTGGCCTATATGGTCGGCTTAGGGGCACTGTCAGCTGTTCAACAACTCGCCACGCTGGTGCCACTGGCGGTCAAGAGCGCCGGCCGGGCCGCCTTGGGCGGTGTGGCCGTGGAGGCACAGCAGCAAGCCCTACAGGGGCAAGCGCAGCAGGCGTACGGTTACGGCCACGCCAACGGTGTTCCTCTCCGGCCACAGGCAGCAGGTCCTCCCGCAGACAGTGCGCAGCCGGACACAGGCATCACCGCGCCACAGGGATCATCAGACGCAGGGGGGCAGGTATGACGCCGGCCGCTGAATCCTTCGCCGGCCGCGTCCTGGCGGTCATCTCGCGCCGGTCACCAGGCTTTCGGCCGCCCACCGGGTCGTTCAGGCCGGTCGACACCGGGGTGCGGACCGTCATCTCGCCAGCTCCTTCGCCCTCCAGCACTTCCGAACCGCCCGAAGGAACCCGAGCCGGCACGAACCGCGCTGCGGCAAGGTCGAGTGGCGTCGCGAGCCCTCGTCGACCTCCCCCCGCGCGCCGTCTGCTGACTTCGGTCCTGGGCATCCGGCCACACCCGGCGAAGGCGTCCGACGCATCCGTGCGGAATGAGTCGCAAGGGGAGATGAGAGCACAGCTCACCGACCCCACGAGCAGCCCCGTCCCGCCGCCGCACACACCGAGCGCGCGACCACGGGCGCGAGAGGAGGGACGCCCCGGGCGCGAGGGCGCCGGCCTGCCGCATTGCGAGCCGGGCGAGGACCGCCTGGAACACCGCTCGCGGTGGCAGGACCCGATTCCGCAGCACCTGCTGAGCGAGGACCGTCAGGAATATGAGCGGATCCTCGATGAGGCGCTGCGCTCCGCCCCACACCGCCCGGAACTCGCCGCTGTCGGCCGGCGGCTCCATGCCGAACAGCTGCGCACGATGGCGCTCAACGCCACCGCACTCATCACGGCGGCCGCGGCGACCGAGTACCAGCACTATGCCGACGTCCGCGAGGAACTGAGCCGCCGGGCGCCGTCCACCCGGTCGTCCGCCGACGCGTCCGGCTCCGCGACCGGCTCCGCGGAGCCCGGCGCG
>LRTP01000672.1 GCA_001550305.1 Streptomyces diastatochromogenes | reverse complement strand
CGGGGGTGTAGAAGGCGGGAATCCCCGCACCACCGGCCCGCAGCCGCTCGGCCAGCGTGCCCTGGGGGATCATCTCCACCTCCAGCTCCCCGGCCAGATACTGCCGCGCGAACTCCTTGTTCGCCCCGATGTAGGAGCCGGTCACCCGCGCGATCCGCCCGGCGGACAGCAGCACCGCGAGCCCGGACTCCATCGCCCCGCAGTTGTTGGACACCACGCCCAGACCGCCGACTCCGCGCTCGTACAGCGCCTCGATCAGCACGTTCGGCACACCGCTCAGCCCGAAACCGCCGACCGCCAGGGTCGCGCCGTCCGGCACATCGGCCACCGCCTCCAGGGCCGTGGCGACCACCTTGTCCATCCGTGAAGCCCCATCTCTTCCAAGCGTCCAGACCCTCAATTACTCAGGGCACTGATTATTTCTGCGAGGTTTCACTCACGCTGCCACCAGCGGCCCGTGTCGTCAAGAGTTCCATGAAATCGGTGGGTGTACGGCCGTGAGCGCGCTGGTACGCATCCCGGTGATGCGCGGTATCGTTCAGTGCACAAACGAAATGACGGACTCACCCAGGGGGAGCGCACATGGCCGCGGTGGACCTCACCACCCACCCCGGGCACCTCGCCCGGCGACTCCAGCAGGCCCACTATCTGCTGTGGAACACGATGGTCTCCGAGGAGATCACCTCACCGCAGTTCGCGGTCCTGAACGCGCTGATCGCGGAGCCGGGACTGGATCAGCGCACGGTGGGGGAGCGGGTGGGCCTGGACCGGTCGACCATCGCCGAGGTCATCAGCCGGCTCAGCCGACGGAGCCTGCTCGACAAGGTGCGCGATCCGCAGGACGGCCGCCGCTTCCTGCTGCGCCTCACCGACGAGGGGACGCGTACGCACCGCAAGCTGACCGTGCGCACGGCGCGTATGAACCAGGTCTTCCTGGCCCCGCTCTCCGCCGAGGAGCAGACCGTCTTCTTCGACCTCATCCAGCGTGTCTCGGACGCCGCGGAGGGGCTGCGCAACCCGACGGAACCCCCCACCACGCAACGCCAGGCGGTCCTTCACCGGGCGACGCCAGGCGAAAACATCTGACAGATCACGGTCAGGAGCGCTAGTCTCCCCGCGATGATGACTCACTCTGTCGGCAGAATGGGGGTCCCGTCCGCGCAAGGTGAGTGCTGATGCTCACTCAGACCGCGAATGGGGATTCCCGCCTTTCCTTCTGGCTGCCCGTGCGAGAGTTCGCCGTGCCGCCCGCCATGATCGAGACTGCGACCGCCCGCCGCCGTGCCGGGGACTGGGCGGGGGCATGCGCCGCCGCAGGCATCGACGTCGATCTCAACCTGCGTTCCGTGGCGCGTACTTACGGCCACGACCTCGCCGCTCGGGTCCGGGCCGATCTCCGCCATCTGGCTCCCGACCTGCTGCGCTGGCACATGCCGAGGATCGCCCCGCACGGGCTGCTGCGCCCGGGGCTGACCATCGCCCTGGCCCGGTACGACACCCAAGGGCATGACGGCGTAGGCCCGGTGCACCTCGTCGTGCGGACTCCACCGGCCTGGGCGGACGGCGGTCAGCGGATCAGCCTCGCCGTGTGGGCCGCACCGCACGTCGGACCCCGCGTCGGACCCCGCGTCGGACCCCGCGTCGGACCCCGCGACGGATCTCACGACAGACTGCACGACGGATCTCACGACCGATCCCACTTCGAGGCCGGTGTCCGCCGGCATCCGCACCCCCGTCCCAGCCGCCGCTTCCGCCTCGACCTGCACCGCCATCTGTGGGACGCGCGCAGGACCGATGAGCTGCGCGTGCGGTCCGGGGCCGACCTGGTGCCCGCCGACGGTCGCCCCGAGAACCCGGATCCGCCGGGAATCGTGCCGCGGGAGCGCGGGTGTGCCGTGGATCGATGGGCGGCCGAGGCGGAGATTCTGCTCCGGGCCCAGGGGCGGACGGCCGGTGCCGTCGCCGTGCGGCTCGGGGCCCGGGACCGGCTGGTCCTGGACGTGGTCGCGGACAGGGACGGCGTCGGGCCGCCGGGTGTGCGGATCTCGGCGGCGCCCACGGACGGCAGCGTCTGCGCGCTGCCCGTCCTGCCCGACGCGGCCACCTGGCTGCTGCCCGATCTGGAACTGATCCGCACCGGTTCGATCGAGGTCGATCGGCTGCATCCGCTGGTCGCCTCGGCACTGGTACCGGATCACTCGCCGACCGCTTCCTCCCGGGCGCCGGAGCATGGCCCGGCCGGTCCCTCCCGGACACCGGGTGGCGCCGGGCAACCACGCCTCGTGGACTGCCGGGGAGCCCAGCACCGTATCGGCCTGGTCGACGGCGTGCTGGCGCCGCTGGACCACGACCCGGCCGAGATCCGCCGGGAGGAACTGCTGGTCGCGCTGACCGGTACGCCGCTTCCCTGCCTGCGGGCCATCGACGAGGCGCACCGTCGCCCGGACTGCCTCACCGGGGTCCGCGAACGCCTGATCCATGGCGACACCGCCGGTGCGCTGGACGTCGTCGAGGGCCTGCTGGGTCCGGACGCGGTGCTGCGCAGCGGCCCACTACGGGACGAGCTCGAAGCGGCCGCGCTACGGCGGATCACGTACGGCCTGTTCAGAGCGGGCATGACCGGCCCCGGCCCCGGATCCGGCCGCCTGCTCCCAGGCCTCGACCGCCCCCGTTGGCACCGAGCGCACCCGCGCCACACGGCCGCTCGCTGACCCGGGGACTTCCGTCCCCTGCGCCCACCTGGCCACCAAGCGCACCCACCAAGCACACCCGCCGAGCACCCCGCCCAAGCGTTCATCAAGCACCCCGCCCAAGCGCCCACCAAGCGTCCATTGAGCAGCCACCAAGCACCCACCCACTCGTTCCACCACGACCCAAAGGTGATGAAATATGCCCACATGTATACCGTTCGTTGCGACCGACACTCCCGCCGACCCGGCCACCGCCTCCCAGATCGACGTAGCCGGCGCGTTGCTGGCGCTGCTGCGTGACGCCGGCACCGAACCGCGCCCCGACATCCAGCTGGAGGCACTGACGCTGGCCGTGGCCGCCGACCTGCCCGTGCTCCTGTGGGGTGAGCCGGGGATCGGCAAGACCGCGGCCCTGACCCAGCTGGCCGCGGCGCTGGACCTTCCGCTGACCACCGTGATCGCCAGCGTGCACGAGCCGTCCGACTTCTCGGGACTGCCCATCGTCGGCGACGACCCCGCGCAGCAGGGTGTGCCGATGGCCCCGCCGGACTGGGCGGTGCGACTGGTACGGGCCGGCCGCGGCCTGCTGTTCCTGGACGAGCTGTCCACCGCGCCACCGGCCGTCCAGGCCGCCCTGCTCCGCCTCGTCCTGGAGCGGCGGATCGGCGCCCTCCAACTGCCGCCCGAGGTACGGATCGTGGCTGCCGCCAATCCGCGGTCCTCGGCCGCCGACGGCTGGGAGCTGAGCCCGCCGCTGGCCAACCGGTTCGTGCATCTTCAGTGGACGCACGACCACGAGGTCGTGGTGCGCGGCCTCGGGGGGACATGGCCGCGGGCGACACTGCCCCGGCTCGACCCGGAGCGCTTGCCGGAGGCCGTGGACTTCGCCCGCCGCGCGGTGTGCGGGCTCCTCTCCGCCCGCCCCGGACTCGTGCACCGGCTGCCCAGCAACGAAACGCGCCGGGGCGGCCCCTGGCCGTCACCCCGAAGCTGGGAGATGACCCTGGGCCTCGTCGCCTTCGCCACCGCGGCCGGCTCCTCCCGGGAAGTGCTTTCCCTGCTGGTCAGGGGCACGGTGGGAGACGGACCCGGGCTGGAACTGCTGGCAAGCCTGGACCGGATGGACCTCCCGGACCCCGAGACGCTGCTCGCCGACCCGGCGGGTGCCGACCTGCCCGAGCGGGGGGACCTCCGCCAAGCCGTGCTCGACGGTGTGGTGGCCGCGGTCCGCGGGCGTCCGGAAAAGTCCCGTTGGGACGCTGCATGGGCGCTCCTGGTGCGGGCGCTGGAGACCGGAGCCCCGGACCTGGTGGTCGTTCCGGCGACCACCCTCGCCTCGCTGCGCCAGGAGGACTGGGACGTTCCGGCAGCGATCGAGCGGCTTGCCGGCGCGGTGTCCCTGTCCCGGCGGGCGGACCGGGCGGCGGTCCGGACCGCCGCCGCGAAGGCC
>LRTP01000671.1 GCA_001550305.1 Streptomyces diastatochromogenes | reverse complement strand
CGCCGCCGCGCGCCTGCGCCGACAAGGACCCGGCCGCCGCAGCCCGGCTCTCCGCGGCACGGGCCGCCGTGTCGGCGCTGGCCGAGCAGCTCAACATGCCGCAGGAGAACCTGATCACTCCGGACACGGTGCGGCGGGTGTGCTGGGAGCCGCCGGCCGGTGCCGACGCCGAGTCGGTTTCGGCCGCGCTCGCCGGGTACGGGGCTCGTGCGTGGCAGGTGGAGTTGGTCACACCGGTCCTGGTGGATGCGCTGGCCGTCAAGGGTGCCTAGTCGCCGTACGTGGTTGTGACGTACGGCGACCCCGGGTCGTTCCGGGTTGCTCGCGCAGTTCCCCGCGCCCCTTCGGGGGCGCGGTTTCGTCTCCCGTGCGCTCCGAAGGGGCCCTTGAAGCGGAAGAGCGACGTCGAGATCACGCCAAGATCCCCGGATGGCCTACGGAGAACGGGATGGAGATCGAGACGATGTCCGTGCCCGAGCGGAGACGATCGGCGGATGTGACGTTCGCCGCTCCCGTCGTCGGGACTGGGCAGGTTGGTTACTCGCAAGTAGCATGACGGGGTGAGCGCGCGCTCAGTCGCGTGCGACGCGCAGCAGTGCCATCCCGCATCTGGAGGAGAGCCATCGTGCCTCGTACCGTCAGGGACGTCGTCTTCGTCGACGGCGTCCGCACCCCGTTCGGCAAGGCGGGCCCGAAGGGCATCTACCACGAGACCCGCGCCGACGACCTCGTCGTGAAGGCCATCCGGGAGCTGCTGCGTCGCAACCCGGGCCTCGACCCGAAGAAGATCGACGAGGTCGCCATCGCCGCGACCACGCAGATCGGTGACCAGGGCCTGACCCTGGGGCGGACCGCGGGCATCCTCGCCGGGCTGCCGCAGTCGGTCCCCGGCTACTCCATCGACCGTATGTGCGCGGGCGCGCTGACCGCCGTCACCACCACCGCGGGCTCCATCGCCTTCGGTGCGTACGACGCCGTCATCGCCGGTGGTGTCGAGCACATGGGCCGCCACCCGATGGGCGAGGGCGTGGACCCGAACCCGCGGTTCGTCAGCGAGAAGCTGGTCGACGAGTCCGCCCTGTTCATGGGCATGACCGCCGAGAACCTGCACGACCGCTACCCCACGATCACCAAGCAGCGCGCCGACGAGTACGCCGTGCGCTCGCAGGAGAAGGCCGCCAAGGCGTACGCCAACGGCAAGATCCAGCAGGACCTGGTGCCGATCTCGGTGCGCAACACCAACGCGGACGCCGGTGAGACGGGCTGGGGCCTGGTCACCGCCGACGAGCCGATGCGCCCGGGCACCACGCTGGAGAACCTGGCCGGGCTCAAGACGCCGTTCCGTGTGCACGGCCGGGTCACCGCCGGCAACGCGGCCGGTCTGAACGACGGTGCGACCGCGTCGATCCTCGCCTCCGAGGACTTCGCCCGCGAGAACGGCCTGCCGGTCAAGATGCGCCTGGTCTCGTACGCCTTCGCGGGCGTCGAGCCGGAGGTCATGGGCTACGGCCCGATCCCGGCCACCGAGAAGGCCCTCGCCCAGGCCGGCCTGTCGATCGAGGACATCAACCTCTTCGAGATCAACGAGGCCTTCGCCGTCCAGGTGCTCGCCTTCCTGGAGCACTACGGCATCGCCGACGACGACGCGCGCGTCAACCAGTACGGCGGCGCGATCGCCTACGGCCACCCCCTCGCCTCCTCCGGCGTACGCCTGATGACGCAGCTGGCCCGCCAGTTCGAGGAGCAGCCGGAGGTCCGTTACGGCCTCACCACCATGTGCGTCGGCTTCGGCATGGGCGCCACGGTGATCTGGGAGAACCCGCACCACAAGGACGCCGGAGGCAACAAGTGAGCACCGCTGAACTCCTGAAGGGTGCGGCCGAGCTGTTCCCCGACGAGGTCGTGACGTCCGCGCACGTACGCCACCTCGACCTGCCGTTCGGTGCCGGGCGCTTCGCGCTCATCACCCTTGACAACGGTTTCGACCACACCAAGCCGACCACCTTCGGCCCGGCCTCGCTGGCGAACCTGAGCGCCGCCATCGACCAGGTCGAGAAGGAGGCCGCGGCCGGCGAGATCGTCGGTGTCGGCGTCACCGGCAAGCCGTTCATCTTCGCGGTCGGCGCGGACCTGAAGGGCGTCGAGCTCCTCAAGCACCACGACGACGCGCTCGCCATCGGCAAGGGCGGCCACGAGGTCTTCAAGCGTCTCGCGGCGCTGGCCGTCCCGACCTTCGCGTACTACAACGGCGCGGCGATGGGCGGCGGTGTCGAGGTCGGTCTGCACTGCCAGTACCGCACGGTGTCGAAGGCCATCGCGGCCTTCTCCCTCCCCGAGGTCTTCCTCGGTCTGGTCCCGGGCTGGGGCGGCTGCACGCTGCTGCCGAACCTGATCGGCGCCGACAAGGCCGTCTCGGTCATCATCGAGAACTCGCTCAACCAGAACAAGCAGCTCAAGGGCAAGCAGGTCTTCGACCTCGGCATCGCCGACGCCATCTTCGAAGGCGCCGACTTCCTGGAGCAGTCGCTGATCTGGACCGCGTCCGTCCTCAAGGGCGACATCGCGGTCGAGCGTCCCGAGATCGACCGCGGCGAGGCCTGGGACCAGGCCGTCGCCAAGGGCCGGTTCATCGCCGACGGCAAGGTGCACGGGGCGGCTCCGGCCGCGTACCGCGCCCTCGACATCATCGAGGCGGCCAAGGACGGCGACCTGCAGAAGGGCTACGACGCCGAGGACATCGCCCTCGCCGACCTGATCATGGGCGGCGAACTGCGTTCCGGCATCTACGCCTTCAACCTGGTCCAGAAGCGCGGCAAGCGCCCCGCGGGCGCGCCGGACAAGAACCTGGCCCGTCCGGTCACCAAGGTGGGCGTCGTGGGCGCGGGCCTGATGGCCTCGCAGCTCGCCCTGCTCTTCCTGCGCCGCCTCGAAGTACCGGTCGTCCTCACGGACATCGACCAGGAGCGCGTCGACAAGGGTGTGGGCTACGTCCACGCCGAGATCGACAAGCTGCTGGCGAAGTCCCGCGTCAACCAGGACAAGGCCAACCGCCTCAAGGCGCTGGTGACCGGTGTCCTGGACAAGGCCGAGGGCTTCTCCGACGCCGACTTCATCATCGAGGCCGTCTTCGAGGAGATCGGCGTCAAGCAGCAGGTGTTCGCGGAGGTCGAGGCGGTCGCCCCGGCGCACGCGATCCTCGCCACCAACACCTCCTCCCTCTCGGTGACGGAGATGGCGTCGAAGCTGAAGAACCCCGAGCGGGTCGTGGGCTTCCACTTCTTCAACCCGGTCGCGATCCTGCCGCTCCTCGAGATCGTGCGCGGCGAGCAGACGGACGACGCCTCGCTGGCCACGGCGTTCGCCGTCGCCAAGAAGCTGAAGAAGACCGCGGTACTGGTGAAGGACGCCCCGGCGTTCGTCGTCAACCGCATCCTGACCCGCTTCATGGGCGAGATCCAGAACGTCATCGACGAGGGCACGCCGGTCGAGGTCGCCGAGAAGGCGGTCGAGCCGCTGGGCCTGCCGATGTCCCCGCTGGTCCTCCTGGAGCTGGTCGGTCCCGCCATCGGCCTGCACGTCTCGGAGACCCTCAACCGGGCCTTCCCGGACCGCTTCACGGTCTCGCCGAACCTCGCGGCCGTCGTCAAGGCGGGCAAGCGCGGCTTCTACGTGTACGACTCCGGGAAGCCGGAGCTGGACCCCGAGGTCGCGGCGCTCCTGAAGCAGGGCGACGTGGTCCTCACGGAGGAGCAGGTGCGTGCCCGTGTCCTGGACGCGGTCGCCCAGGAGATCGGTCTGATGCTCGACGAGGGTGTCGTCGCCGAGGCCCAGGACATCGACCTCTGCCTGATCACCGGTGCCGGCTGGCCCTTCCACCTGGGCGGGATCACTCCGTACCTGGACCGTGAGGGCGTCTCCGAGCGAGTGACCGGCAAGCGGTTCCTCGAGGCCGGGGTGGCTTCCGTCCCCGCGTAGCCGCTCCGCTCCGTCTCCCGGGTGCCCTGTACGCCGCCGTGGCGTACGGGGCACCCGTCGTTTCGCAGAAAGTGCGCGCCAGCGCACTTAAGGGGCGCGGGGAACTGCGCGACCAGCCCCCACCCACCCGCAGCCGAAGAACACACCCCGGGGGTCCGGGGGCGGAGCCCCCAGGTACGGATGGGACGGGTAGGGGCGGCGGGGGCGGAACCCGGCTGTCACACCGGGCGCCACGCCTCCAGCGCCAAGCCCGGTTCGTCCTTGCGTCGGGTGAGGAGGAGTTCCTCGCTGCCCGGGGCCAGGGTCGCCGCCACCACACGCCCGTCCTCGTCCTCGGCAAGAGACACCTCGGCCCCGACGGGAAGCCCAGGACCCGACTCGGTCCACCACGCCCCCGCCGCCTCCTGCTCGGTGGGATACGCGGCGAAGACGATCCGCCCGCTCGCCGACCGCTGCGCGAGCAACGTGCAGTCGTAGCCGTCGAGTTCACACCGGATCGCCGAGACGGCGCCGGGACCGGCCGACGCGAGCACGGCGACAGGCTTGGTGCCCGGGCGCCACGCGCACACGTCACCCGCCTCGTCGGTGAAGAAGAGGGTGGTGGAGGAGGGAGAGGTGGCGAGGGCACGGAGGGTTCCGGGGCGTACGGATGTCTCCAGGGACTCCTGGAGCACCGGCTGCTTGCCCGGCTCCTCCTGGCGCCAGTGGGCGACCCCGTCCGGCACGGCCGCGTACAGCTCGACGAGCCCGGACTCCCCCGTCACGGCCGCCAGATCCTCCCGTACGTCACTGCCCTTGAGGTCGCGCCACGGATCCCAGCCGCCCTTCTCCTTCTGGGCGACCATGCTGACCCCGCCGCCCTTGTTGCGCACGAAGACGTGGGCGCGCCCCTGCGCGTCGACCGCGACGGCCGGCGTACCGGTGCGGTCACCCGTCTTGTCGGGGTGCCCGATCGAGTGCCAGTCGAGCGCGGCGAGCCGCGGCCGGAAGTGCGTGGTGTGCACGAGCCCGGACTCGCCGGGCACGGTGGGGCGCCAGGAGACGAGATGGGTGTAGCCGTCGGCGCCCTGGCCGACGGCGAGGACGGGGTGCAGGCGCTGCTCGCCGCCGATGGTGCGCGGTGGGTCCCAGGGGCCGCCGGGGCCGCGCTCCGCCCGGCAGTGGACGGCGGTGCCCGACAGCAGGTACACACTGAGCCTGCCGTCGCGACCGCGTCTGAGCCATTCGCCGTTCACCGGTTCACTTTAATCCGGGGCCCTCTCGTCCTGATCCGGGGCCCTCTCGTCCAGGTCCGGGGCCCTCTCGTCGTCGCCTGGGTGCCATGCGACGCTGGTCGGATGACCGACCAGCCTCTGCTCGTGATCATCGACGCCGCCAATGTCGTCGGCTCCGTCCCCGACGGCTGGTGGCGCGACCGCCGGGGTGCCGCGGAGCGGCTGCGGGACCGGCTCGCCCGGGACGGACTGCCCGGGCACGAGGGTCCGATGGAGCTGGTCCTCGTGGTGGAGGGCGCGGCCAAGGGGGTGGAGTCCGTCCCCGGTGTACGGGTCGTGGAGGCACCCGGCAGCGGCGACGACCGCATCGTGGAGGCGGTGACCGAGGCCGGTGACCGCCCCGTCCTGGTCATCACGGCGGACCGTGAACTGCGGCGCAGGGTGAGCGAGTCGGGCGCGGAGGTGGCGGGACCCCGGACGGTACGGGGGCCCTCCTGAACCGACGCGCGACCGCTGGGCCGGGACAGGTCGGCGGACGGGTGGGGCGAGCCCGGGTGAGCGGCGTGGCCCCGGGGTCAGTCCGGCGGCCCCGTGCGGGCGTACAGCACCGCCCCGTCCACCGTGCCCGCCTCCTCGTACCCCGCGGCCAGCAGCCGACGCAGCGAGCTGACCCGGTCGGGGGCGTACGGCTTGCCCCGGGAGTCGTCGACGACGAGGGCCGGTGGGTGGGCCGTCAGTTCCGCGCGGAACACCGGCCAGGCGCCCTCGACGGCGTACTTCTCGCCGACCTGGGGACCGTCGCGGCCCCCGCTGTAGTTGGTGAGGAGCCCGGCGGTCAGATAGCGGCTGGCGGGGGTCCGGTTCGCCAGCCAGTACGTCTCCGGGTGTATGCCCCACACGAGGACGCGGTCCCCGGGATCCGTACGGTGGTGCAGGGCTGCGGCGAGGCGCTGGGCGTGTCCGAGTTCGGGGCGTGGCGCGAGCAGGCCCCAGGCCAGGAACAGCGCGCAGCAGCCGACCGAGGCGAAGACGGCGGTCACCAGGCGGTCGCGGGGCAGGATCTGGAGCGCGGCCGTCGCCAACAGGGCGACGGACGGGATGAGTTGCAGGTAGTAGTGGCCGAAGAAGTGGAAGCCGACCAGGACCGCCACCGCCGACGAGCCCAGCCACAGCCAGAGTTCGGCCGCGCCGGCGCGGGCCACGCGCAGCGCCCGCAGGATCGGCGGGATCAGGCCCGCGCAGGCCGCCGCGAGGATCCCCGTGTTGGTCAACCCCCGTGACAGGACGTGGAGTTCGGAGCCCCTGAAGGAGACGTAGGCACCCGAACCGGTGACCGTCCAGAACAGGAAGCCCGCCGGGGTGGTGAGCAGCGCCGCGCCGAGGACCGGGCCGACCGCGCCAACTCCCAGCCACAGCAGGCCCTTCCGCGGGGCCGTCTCCTGCCGCCACAGCATCCACAGCACCGGCACCATCACCACCCCGCCGGTCTGCTTGGTCAGGAAGGAGCAGGCCACGGCGACCCCCGCGGCGCCCCAGCGGCGCCGGTCGGCGCACCACATCGCGGCCGTCGTGCAGGGCAGTATGAACACCTCGAAGGTCGCCGCCTGCGCGTCCTCGGGGTTGAGCCCGATGGAGACCAGCGCGTACAGCAGCCCGGCCGTGCGCCCGGCCCGATCGCCCCAGCGACGCCGGGCCAGCGAGGCCAGCAGCACGGCGGTCGACAGCTGGGCCACGATCGCGAGGACGCGCACGGACGTCAGCGAACCGGAACCGAACACCGCGAACGCCGCCTCGTACAGCCACGGCACGAGCGGCGGCTTGCGGTCCACGACGGTCTCGTACAGCTCTCCCCCGCCCGCCAGTATCCGCGCCTGTACGGCGAGATAGCCCTCGTCGGGGTTCCACAGCGGCCGTACGAAGGAGGGGGCCCGGGTGAGACAGACCAGCACCCCGAGGACGGGCAGCAGCCGTCTCCAGTAGCCGGGGCCCGACATCCGTGACGCGGCTGCGGAGCGTGGAGATTCCAGGAGCCCGGCGAGCATACGGTGCACGCTATCCGGCCCCGCGGTCTCCACCGAAGCGGGACATACGGGGCCGCAGCATCAATGGGGGCCGATCACCGGGTGTCGGGGCGCGGCGGGTGCACCGCGGCCCCGGTCGTCTCCTCGTGCCGCGCGAGACGGCTGTGCGAGCGGCCGTACAGGAAGTAGACGCCGAAGCCGATCACCATCCAGATGGCGAACCGCAGCCAGGTCTCGGCCGGCAGGTTGAGCATCAGCCAGAGCGAGGCGAGGACGGAGACGATCGGGACGAGCGGGACGAGCGGGGTGCGGAAGGAGCGGGGCAGGTCGGGGCGGGTGTGGCGGAGGATGACGACGCCGATCGCGACGACGACGAAGGCGAAGAGCGTGCCGATGTTGACCAGTTCGGCCAGTTCGCTGAGGCTGGTGAAGCCCGCCAGGATCGCGATGATCACACCGAGCAGGATGGTCGGCCGGTGCGGGGTGCGGAACCTGGGGTGGACCCGGGAGAAGAACCGCGGCAGCAGTCCGTCGCGGCTCATCGCGAAGAAGACCCGGGTCTGGCCGAGCAGCAGGATCATGCAGACCGTGGTCAGACCGACGGCGGCGCCGAAGCTGATGACGCCCGCGTACCAGGGGTGCCCGGTCGCCTTGAAGGCGTCGGCGAGCGGGGCGTCGATGGACAGCCGGTCGTACCTCTGCATGCCGGTGACGACGATCGACACGGCCACGTAGAGAGCGGTGCAGATGAAGAGCGAGCCCAGGATGCCGCGCGGCATGTCCCGCTGCGGGTTCTTGGTCTCCTCGGCGGCCGTCGCCACCACGTCGAAGCCGATGAAGGCGAAGAAGACGACGGAGGCGGCGGTGAAGATGCCCATCACGCCGAAGTTGGTGGGTGTGTAGCCGAACATGAGCTGGACGAGCGGGGCATTGAGACTGCTGCCCGCCTCCTGAGCCTGCGTCTTGGGGATGAAGGGCGTGTAGTTGTCGCCCACGATGAAGAAGGCGCCCGCAATGATCACGATCATCACGACCGTGACCTTGATGGCGACGACGACCGTGGTGACGCGGGCGGAGAGCTTCACGCCGATGACCAGGATCGCCGTGAGCACCAGCACCAGCGCGGCGGCGAGGATGTCGAAGCCGAACCCGGAGGACCCCTCACGCCCGCTGAGATAGTCCGGCAGATGCCAGCCCGCGTTGTCCAGCAGCGAGCGCACGTACCCCGACCAGCCGACGGCCACCACCGCCGTACCGAGCGCGAACTCCAGCACCAGGTCCCAGCCGATGATCCAGGCGGGCAGCTCACCGAGCGAGGCGTACGCGAAGGTGTACGCGGACCCCGCCACCGGGACCGTGGAGGCGAACTCCGCGTAGCACAGCGCCGCCAGGGCGCAGACGACACCCGCGACGACGAACGCCAGCGAGACCGCGGGGCCCGCGTTCTCCTTGGCGACCTTGCCGGTGAGGACGAAGATGCCGGTTCCGATGATGACACCGACGCCGAAGACGGTGAGATCCAGAGCCGACAGCGACTTCTTGAGTGCGTGCTCCGGCTCCTCAGTGTCCAAGATCGACTGTTCGACCTTCTTAGTCCTGAAGAGGGTGCTGCTCACTGGCCTACCTCCACGCTTGGTGTCCTCGACATGATCGAGGGGGCGTGTACCGCGCATGCCCCGAGGCGGTCGATTTCACGCAAATGGGCCGGTTTCGCCACCCGTGCGGAGCGGCGAAACCGGCCCAATGGACCTGCGTTCGACGGTGGTACGTCAGTCGCGGGCGGGCTCCACCGAGTCCACCGCCTGCGCGGCGGCCCCCGGGAAGCGGCCGTCGAGCTTGGAGACGAGACCGGTGACCTGACGGGCGATGTCCGGTGCGGTCAGGCCGATCTCCGCCATGACCTCGGCGCGCGAGGCGTGGTCGAGGAAACGCGGCGGGATCCCGAAGTCGCGCAGCGGGACGTCGACACCCGCGTCGCGCAGGGCCTGCGCGATCGTCGAGCCGACGCCGCCCACCCGGGAGTTGTCCTCGACGGTGACGACCACGCGGTGCTGCTCGGCGAGCGGGGCCATGGCCTCGTCGACCGGCTTGACCCAGCGCGGGTCGACGACGGTCGTGGAGATGCCCTGCTGGTCGAGGAGGCCGGCGATCTCCAGGCACATCGGCGCGAGGGCGCCGACGGAGACGAGGAGCACGTCGGGCGCGTCGGTGCCCGGCTCACGCAGCACGTCCATGCCGCCGATCCGGCCCACCGCGGGCACCGCCGGACCGACCGCGCCCTTGGAGAAGCGGACCACGGTCGGCGCGTCGGTCACGTCGACGGCCTCGCGCAGCTGGGCGCGGACCTGGTCGGCGTCACGCGGCGCGGCGAGCCTGAGACCCGGCACCACCTGAAGGATCGACATGTCCCACATGCCGTTGTGCGAGGCGCCGTCGGTGCCGGTGACACCCGCGCGGTCCAGCACGAACGTCACGCCGCACTTGTGCAGGGCCACGTCCATCAGGACCTGGTCGAAGGCACGGTTGAGGAAGGTCGCGTACACGGCGAAGACGGGGTGCAGTCCGCCGGTCGCCAGGCCCGCCGCGGACACGGCGCCGTGCTGTTCCGCGATGCCGACGTCGTACACCCGTTTGGGGAAGACCTTGGCGAACTTGTCGAGGCCGACCGGCTGGAGCATCGCGGCCGTGATGGCGACCACGTCCTTGCGCTCCTGGCCGAGCTTGACCATCTCCTCGCCGAAGACGGAGGTCCAGTCGGCGCCGGAGGAGGCGATCGGCAGGCCCGTGTCGGGGTGGATCTTGCCGACGGCGTGGAAGCGGTCCGCCTCGTCCTGCAGGGCGGGCTGGTAGCCGCGGCCCTTCTCGGTGAGGCAGTGCACGATGACCGGGCCGCCGAAGCGCTTGGCGCGGGCCAGCGCCGACTCCAGGGCCTCGATGTCGTGGCCGTCGATCGGGCCGACGTACTTCAGGCCCAGGTCCTCGAACATGCCCTGCGGGGCGATGAAGTCCTTGAGCCCCTTCTTCGCGCCGTGCAGCGTCTCGTAGAGCGGCTTGCCGACGACCGGCGTGCGCTCCAGGAGGTCCTTCCCCCGGGCGAGGAAGCGCTCGTAGCCGTCCGTGGTGCGCAGGGTCGCCAGGTGGTTCGCGAGGCCGCCGATCGTGGGGGCGTACGAACGCTCGTTGTCGTTGACGACGATGACCAGGTGGCGGTCCTTGGCGTCCGCGATGTTGTTGAGCGCCTCCCAGGCCATGCCACCGGTGAGAGCGCCGTCACCGATGACGGCGACCACGTGGTCGTCCCTGTCGAGCACCTCGTTGGCCTTCGCCAGACCGTCGGCCCAGCCGAGGACCGTGGAGGCGTGCGAGTTCTCGATCACGTCGTGCTCGGACTCGGCCTGCGAGGGATAGCCGGACAGGCCGCCCTTCATCTTCAGCTTCGAGAAGTCCTGACGGCCGGTGAGCAGCTTGTGGACGTAGGACTGGTGACCGGTGTCCCACAGCACCCTGTCCTTCGGCGACTCGAAGACGCGGTGCAGGGCGATGGTGAGCTCCACGACACCGAGATTGGGGCCCAGGTGGCCGCCTGTCTTGGAGACCGCGTCGACGAGAAAGGTCCTGATCTCGCCGGCCAGCTGGTCCAGCTGCTCCAGGCTGAGCCGGTCCAGATCGCGCGGTCCCCTGATGCGGGTCAGCAGCGGCACCCGTGCCTCCTTGCAGTAGAGCTGTTCGAGCTTTGCCGGGCCTGTCGAGTCTAATGTTCCGCCAGGACATGACTGTGCCCGGCACCGCCATTGGCACCGGGCACAGGTTCAAAGGGGGCTGCGAGCAGCGCGCCCCACAGGGGAGCGGGGGAACTGCGCGACCGGCCGAAGCCGGTCCGCAGCCTCCCCGCGAACCGCTACGCGCGACCGGCCGTCTTCTGCGTCTTGCGGGTGACGGCGTCGATGACGACCGTGGCGAGAAGCACACCACCGGTGATCATGTACTGGATCGGCGACGCGATGCCCTGCAGCGCCAGACCGTACTGGATGGACACGATCACCAGCACACCCAGCAGCGCGTTCCACGTACGACCGCGACCACCGAAGAGGCTGGTGCCACCGATGACCGCCGCGGCGATCGCGTTCATCAGGAGGTCACCCGCGCCCGCGCCCTGGTTGGCGGAGGCGATCTTCGAGGCGATGAACAGACCGCCGATGGCGGCGAACGTACCGGAGATCGCGAAGACCGAGATCCGCACCATCTCCACGTTGATACCGGCACGCCGGGAGGCCTCGACGCTGCCACCGAGCGCGAAGATCTTCCGGCCGTACGCGGTCCGGCGCAGCACGAAGTCCGTGATCAGCAGGACCGCGATGAAGATCACCACGGCCAGCGGAAGGCCCTTGTACTGGTTGTAGGTGATCGCCACCGCGAAGGCGACGATCGCCAGCAGCGCGGTGCGCAGGATGGTCTCGCTCAGCGGCCGGGACGGCACACCCGCGGCCTCGCGGCGCTTGTTGCCGTAGAAGGAGCTGAGGAAGAACACGGCGGTGACGCCGATGGCGAGCGCGTAGGCGGCGGCGACATCGGTGAAGTAGTAGCTGGTCAGCTTGGCGACGAGACCGTTGCTGTCCAGGTTGATGGTGCCGTTGCTGCCCAGGATCTGGAGCATGAAGCCGTTCCAGAACAGCAGACCGGCCAGGGTGACGGCGAAGGCCGGCACACCGATGCGCGCGAACACGAAGCCGTGGAGCGCGCCCGCGACCGTGCCGGTGAGGATGGCCAGCACGAAGGCCAGATACTCGTTCATGCCGTGCGTGACGTTCAGCACCGCGAACGCGGCGCCGGCGACACCGGAGACCGAACCGACCGACAGGTCGATCTCACCGAGCAGCAGCACGAAGACGATGCCGACGGCGATCATGCCCGTGCCGACCATGGCGACGGAGATGTCGGACAGGTTGCCCGCGGTGAGGAAGTTGGAGTTCAGGCTCTGGAAGATGATCCAGATGATGACCAGGCCGAGGACGACCGGGATGGAGCCCAGGTCACCGGCCTTCATCTTGCGCTTGAACTCGGAGGCGTAGCCCGCGAGGCCCTGCTCGCGAACGAGGAGCCGGGGGTCGATCGCGGTGACCGCCGCGGCGGCCGCCTCGGGGTTCTCCACGACGTGGTCCTCGGGGGTCTCAGAGGTCTTGTCGATGCTCACTTCTGAGCCTCCCCATTGCTGCGCGCCGCACGACGGGTCACGGCGTTCTCCGTGGCGCCCGTGATGGCGGAGATGATCTCTTCCTGCGAGGTCGACTTGACCTCGAAGATGCCGTTGTTGCGCCCGAGGCGCAGGACGGCGACCTTGTCGGCCACGGCCTTCACATCCGCCATGTTGTGGCTGATGAGGATGACCGCGTGACCGCGCTCACGCAGCCGCTCGACGAGGTCGAGCACCTGGGCGGTCTGCTCGACGCCGAGGGCCGCGGTGGGCTCGTCGAGGATGACGAGCTTGGGCTCGCCGAGCATCGAGCGGGCGATCGCCACGGTCTGGCGCTGACCGCCGGAGAGCGAGGCGATCGGGATGCGGACGCTGGGGATACGGATGGACAGCGTGTCCAGCAGCTCGCGGGAGCGGCGCTCCATCTCGACCTCGTCCAGGATGCCGCGCTTCTTCAGCTCCCGGCCCAGGTAGAGGTTGCCGACGACGTCGATGTTGTCGCACAGCGCCAGGTCCTGGTACACGGTCGCGATACCGAGGCCCTGGGCGTCCTGCGGCTTGTTGATGTGGACGGCCTTGCCGTCCCACTCGATGGCGCCCTCATCGATGGGGTGCACGCCGGCGATCGTCTTCACCAGCGTGGACTTTCCGGCGCCGTTGTCGCCCACCAGGGCGACCACTTCACCGGCGTGGACCTCAAGCTCTACATCGGTGAGCGCCTGGACGGCACCGAATCGCTTGGAGACCCCGCGCAACGCCAGGACAGGCGTAGCGGACACGTGAACCATCTCCTTCGCCGCCTGACCCGGCGGGAGGTTGTGCAGAAGTTTGTGGAGGGGTGTTCCGTCCGGCGCCCCGCCCTAGCTTTGCGGGGCTGATGGATGCGGGGCGCCGGAGGGGCTTCGATGACGCAAGTCCCGTACGGAAATTCAAGAACGAATTCCCGTACGTGGATAGAGACTTGCGGCGGCTACTTCAGTTGCTCGGACTACTTGATGCCGAGCGCGTCGCACTTGGCCTTGTAGGCGCTCGTGCAGATGTCGTTGACCGTGTAGACGCCGTCCTTGATGACGGTGTCGTTGATGTTGGCCTTGGTCAGCGAGACGACCGCGACGATGACCGACGGGATCGCCTTGTCGGTCGGGCTGTCGACCTTGTCCTTGGCGACGGTGTCGAGCGACTTGCCCTGGGCGAGCGCGACAGCCATCTCGGCGGCGGCGTCGGCCTCGGGGGCGTACGGCTTGTAGACGCTCATGAACTGCTCACCGGCGATGATGCGCTGCACACCCGCGAGCTCGGCGTCCTGGCCGGTGACCGGGACGGAGATGCCCGCGGCCTTCAGGGCCGTGATGATACCGCCGGCCATGCCGTCGTTGGCGGAGTAGACGCCGACGATGTTCTTCTTGCCGAGGGCGGAGATGGCGCCCTCCATGTTGGCGTTGGCGTTCTCCGGCTTCCAGTCCTTGGTGTCGTACTCCTTGCCGACGTTCACCTTGCCGTCGAGGACGGAGTGGGCACCGGACTTGAACTGGGCGGCGTTCGGGTCGGTGGACGACCCGTTCATCATCACGATCTTGCCGGACTTGGCCTTGGAGCCGAGCGCGGTGAGGAGGGCCTCACCCTGCGTCTTGCCGACGGTCGTGTTGTCGAACGACGTGTAGCCGCTGATCGGACCCTGGGCGAGACGGTCGTAGGCGACGACGGGGATGCCGGCGTCCTTGGCCTTCTGGACCGAGTTCTTGATGGCCGCGGAGTCCACAGCGTCGACGATGAGGACGTCCACCTTGTCGGTGATCATCGTCTCGACCTGCTGGGCCTGCGTGGTGGCGTCCTGCTTGGCGTTGGCGTACTGAACCGTGCCCTTGCCGTTCGTAAGCTCCTTGACCTTCTTCTCGATCAGCGGCTTGTCGAACTTCTCGTAACGCGCGGTCTGGTTCTCGGGAAGGAGCAGGCCGACCTTGATCGCGTCGCCCTTCTTGGCGGAGCTGGAGCTGTCGCTCTTGCTGCCACCGGACTCCTTGGCACTGCCACAAGCAGCCAGCGAAACGGCCATCGCACCAGCGGCAACGGCAAACGCGGCACGACGCATACGCGTGTTCACTCTTGAAACCTCCCTGACGAGGCCGCGTCGTTGCGGCCGAGGTGGCTGGAAGTCAACTCGGCCACGCGAGCGACGTCAAGAAGTAAATACTTAACGAGATGGCAACGGTGCCATGCGTTCTCTAAGTGAAGGCAGGGGCGTTCGCGGACAGCGATCCGTCCAAAAGGGTCGAATCACCCATCTCGCTGAGCGCGAGAGCAAGGGCCCCGAGCACCTCCGCACGACCGCCAAGTGCCCCTGGCAGCACCGAGAGTTGACGTGCGGCACTGGGGATCGCGTACCGGCCGACCGACTCCCTGATGGGTCCGAGAACGAGTTCGCCGGCCTCGGCGAGGTCGCCGCCGAGGACCACCCGACTCGGGTTGAGCAGGTTGCAGAGATTCGCAACACCGCTTCCGATGTGACGGCCGACATCGGCGATCACCCGACGACAACCCGGATCGCCCTCCCGAGCCAGCCTGACGACGCCTTCCATGGTCAGGTCCGTGCCATGGCTGGACTGCAGCAGCGGCAGCACATAGCGCGCCGCCGCGAAGGTCTCCAGGCAGCCCCGATTGCCACAGCGACAGACGGGGCCGGATTCATCAAGAGTAATATGCCCGATTTCGCCCGCCGTGCCGCCGGGCCCGCGGTAGATCTTGCCGTCGATCACCAGCCCGGCGCCGACACCGCTCGCGACCTTGATGTACGCCAGGTCCTTGACCCCGCGCCCACTGCCCCAGACCAGCTCGCCGAGCGCGCCCAGGTTGGCGTCGTTGTCCACGTACACGGGCACGCCGAGCCGCCCCCGCAGCTCCTCGGCGGGCTTCGCGCCGGTCCAGCCCGGCAGGATCGCGGTGGACCCCAGGGTCCCCGACTCCACGTCGATGGGACCGGGCACGCCGAGTCCCACGCCCGCGATCTTGGAGGGGTCCACCCCGGTCGCCGCGATCAGGCGGCTGACCAGCTCTTCCGCCCGGTCGAAGCCCTGTGCGGCGCTCGCGTCCACGTCCAGCGGCTCGGACTCCTCGGCCAGCACCTGGTGGGCGAGGTTCCCGACCGCGACGCGCAGATGCGTATGGCCGAAGTCGACGCCGATCACGATGCCCGCGTCCCCGCTCAGGGACACGCTGCGCGCCCTGCGGCCACCCGCCGACGTGGGGGTGACCTCGACCGTTCCGCCGTCCTTGAGCTCTCGGACGATATTGGAAACGGTCGCGGCGGAGAGGCCCGTCGTCCTCGCGATCTCCGCCTGCGTGAGCGAACCGGCAAGGCGCACCGCACGTACGACGCGCTCCAGATTGGCTCGGTGCAGCGACGACTGCGACCCCGGAGTCTCCACGACGACCTCCCGCGTACGAGGCCGCCACGATGAGGCCCCGCCTATGTCCAACTAGTGAACTCTAAGCTGAGCTGTTTGGGTTACCTCCCGTCAAGAGGTTGAGCTGCATCCGGCGCGGATGAGCACACGTGTGCGGGACAGACTGGGCCGTAGATCCTTCTATGGCCCAGGTCACACCCCGACTGATTACAAGTTGTCGCCGTCCCGGCGTGCAAGATCAAGACCACGACCACGACGCCGCCCCGCCGGGCGTGGGCTCCCGCGGATCCCCCTCGGGCGGGTGGGGCCGTTTTCGGGGGACCGGGGAATGCGGGACCGAATAGTCGGGACCGAGTAGTCGGCACCGAATAGTGGGGGCCGAATAGTCGGGACCGAATATGTGGAAATGAATGTGCGGCATCGAATACGCGGAACCGAATGTGCGTGAAAATGCGGGGCCGAATACGCGTAATCCCCTCCGCGCATTCGGAAGGGATTACGCACTCCGGAGAGCTCTCGGTGTTCGACGGATTTGGCCGTTACCTCGCTCGGCCTACTTGAGAGCCCCCGCCGTCAGCCCCTGGACCACCTGTCGCTGGAAGATGATGTACGCGGCCAGCACCGGGAGCATGGCCATCACCAGGCCCGCGAAGAGGCCCGACCAGTCGCCCTTGTAGCCCTGGCTGGTCGCCAGCTCGACGAGGCCCTGGGAGAGGACCTTCTTGTCGGGGTCGGTGTTCAGCACGGTGGGGAGCATGTACTGGTTCCACTGGCCCAGGAAGTTGAAGATCCCGACGCTGACCAGACCCGGCTTGGCCATCGGCAGCATGATCTGGAAGAAGGTCCTGGTGTGCGAGGCACCGTCGACGAACGCCGCCTCGGCGATCGAGGTCGGCAGTGTCCTGAAGAACGAGGTCAGGAAGAAGACCGTGAACGGCAGCGAGTAGGCGATGTAGACGAGGATCAGACCCGGCAGCGTGTTCAGCAGACTCATGTTGTTCAGGACGTAGAACAACGGCACCAGGGCCAGCATGATCGGGAAACTCATTCCTCCGACGAAGAGGAAATAGATGAAGCGGTTGCCCGGGAACTCGAATCGGGCGAGGACGTACGCCGCCATCGAGCCGAGCACGAGCGTACCGACCAGCGAGAATCCCACCACGATGAGCGTATTGCCGAAGTAGTCGCTCATGTGGGCCTGCGACCACGCGCGCGACCAGTTGTCGAAGTGCAGTTTGTCCGGCAGCGACCAGGGCGAGCTGAAAATGGAGTCGTCGTTCTTGAAGGACGTCATCACCGCCCACAGCAGCGGCAGTACGACCATGATCGCCCAGATGATGAGAATGCCGTGCGAGAAGGCGTTGAGGACGCCGCCCTCACTGCTCTTCGCCTTTTCCGGCGGCGCCTTCTCCTTGGCCACCTGAGGACGGTCCTCGACCGGTTCCACGGGCGGCGGGGTGTCAGTGGTCTTCATGCTAGAACTCCAACCGCTCGCGCCGGCCCACTCGCATCACGATCGCCGCGAACAGCAGCGTGACGATGAGCAGCGCGACACCGATCGTGGTGGCGTAGGCGGCGTTCGCGTCACGGAACGCCGATTGGTACACGTACAGCGGAAGGACCGTGGTCGAGTAGTCGGGGCCGCCGGGACCCACGGTCATGATCTGTACGGCGGCGAACGCCTCGGCGCCGAGCGCCAGGATCCCCATGTACACCCATCCCGACTGCACGGTGTCCCAGAGCAGCGGAAGGGTGATCTTGAAGAAGGTGGTGGCGCGGCTCGCGCCGTCGAGCAGCGCGGCCTCGTAGAAGTCCTTCGGAATCGACGCCATGCCCGCCGAGAACAGCACGACGAAGAACCCGACCGTGCTCCACAGCAGCACCGCCATCACACACCACAGGGCGAGGTTCGGGTCGCCCAGCCAGTCCGGCTGGACACTGCCTAGGCCGATGGCCTTCAACGTCCCGTTGATGACGCCGTCGTTGGGATTGTAGGCGAATTGGAAAAGCAGGGAGACGATCGCGATCGACAGCACCTGCGGGAAGAAGTAGGCGATTTTGTAGAAACCCGAACCGCGCACTCCGGTGATGGCGGCGCCTTTTCGGCGCCGCCCACCGACATTGAGCATGAAGGCGAAGAAGAGCGCGAGGCCCAGCGTCACCAGCGGCAGCAGCAACGCGAACAGCAGACTGTGCTGCAACGATTTCCAGAAGATGTCGTCGTGCAGCATTCTGGTGTAGTTGGCGAAACCGACCATCTTGAAGTCGGGGCTCAGACCGGTCCAGTCCGTGAACGAGTAGTAGATGGCCTGGACGAAGGGCCAGATCACGAAGATCGCGTACAGCGCCAAGGGGGCCACCAAGAACCCCACGATGAACCGGTACTTGCCGTGTTGCATGGTTACCGACCCCGATCGAATCGCGGATGCCACCGCCGGCGACGCGTGGACACGCGCCGCTACTGGTGCTTGTAGTGCTTGATGGACTGGTCCTTGGCTGCCGCGTCCGCGTAGCCCTGGATCTTCTTGATGGCCTCGGCCGGGGTCAGCCGCCCTGCCATCATCTCGCCGAGACCGGCGACACCGATCTGCTCCTTCTGAAGCTTCACGTACCAGTCCTGGAGCCGCGGGTTGACCACGTTGGTCCCGGCCTTCTGCAGGGCCGCGACACCGGACTTGAGGCCCGGGGTCAGCGTGATGCCGTCGGTGCCGCCGTTGTAGGCGGTCAGCGACTTCACCTGGCTGGTGAAGTTCTTCGACGAGGCCTCGCTGAGCATGATGCGCAGCTGCTCCATGCCTCCCTCGGGGTTGTTCGCCTTGGCCGGCACGATGAAGGGCTCGCCGCCGGAGGCCCAGATGGTGCCGAACGGCATCTTGTCGGAGCTGTCCAGGCCGGTCGGGCCGCTGACGGCCAGGTTGAAGTCCTTCGGGATGACGTTCGCGGACTCGTTCTCCACCCAGGAGCCGTTCGGGATGAAGAGTGCCTTGCCCTTGGCCCAGGCGGTCTGCGACTGGATGTGGTCGATGCCCGGGGTGCCCTGGAGGATGTAACCCTTCTTGTAGAGCTCGTAGTACGCCTCGAACGCCGACTTGACGGCCGGGTCCTTCCAGGCGTTGGGCTCCAGGTTGTCGATCTTGTCGAGAACCTCCCGGCCGCCGATCTTGGCGATGAAGGGGTAGAGCGAGAACGGCAGGTAGTACGGGTACTTGCCCGCGTACGTCCAGCCGGCCATGCCCTTCTTCTTCGCCTTCTCGCACAGCGCGAGCATCGCGTCCCAGGTCTCGGGGTACGTCGCGTCGAGCTTGTCGAGGGCGGTCTGCGAGTACCAGACGCCGTAGACGGTGTACGCGTAGTACATGATCCAGACCGGCGCGCCGTCGAACTGGCCCATCTCCACGATGCCGGGGCGCAGCGTGTCGCGGACCTTCTTCGACGGGTCGTCGATGGACGGCGCGTCGAGGAGCGGGGTCAGGTCGGTGAGCTGCTTCTTGCCGACGAGCACGCCCATGTCCATCTGCTGGGCGCCGGAGTTGTCGATCAGGTCCGGCGGGGTACCGCCGTTGAACTTGGGCTGCAGTTCGGACTGGATCTTCTGGGTCGCGTGGAAGTCGACCTTGGCCTTCGGGTAGGCCGTCTTGTACTGGGCGTTGGCGTCGGTCGCGTACTTCGTACCGAATCCGCCGTCGAAGATGACGACGGCGAGCGGGGCCGTCTCGTTGACGCCCAGCGGGTTCTTCGTGGTCTTCTTGCCGGCCTTGGCCTTGTCACCGGAACCGCTGTCGCTGCTCGCACAAGCGGACAAAAAGCTCATCGTCGGTACGGTAATCAGGCCGAGTGCCGCGGACCGCTTGATCAGGTCACGGCGTCCGACACCCTCGGTGTTGCTGTTCTCGGCGGAAGTGGATCCCATGCTCAAGTCCTCGCCTTCTCCAGGACTCAGGCGGTGAACCGGATCCTCCCCGGCACCGCGGTTAGGTCAAGCTGGGGTCGTGCGTGAGGGATTCAGTCGGTCAACGCGGCGATCCCTGCCCGTCACACTGGCCGCCGACGTCCGATTCCCCCCGGGACGTGCCTGCCCGCGGCCGTCGAACGGCTGGGCGGGTGCCGACAGGTATAGTCCACTTCCCGTCAGCGGAGCAAGATCGAAAGCGGGTTTACCCGCGGGTCTTTTCCGAGTTGAGACCTCGCGGAAATATGGGGCGTCCGCGACTTCCCCGGGGGAAGATCGACAGGGCACCAATCTCCCACCATGGGAGTAATGCGCAGCTCGTCGCACGATATTCGTCCCGGACGCCACATCCAACACCCTTGACACCACTGACAACTTGACTCCCTACTGGTCCTTGCGCAGCAAATCTGACAACGTTGTCCATGGCCAGGGAGGGTGCTCGCGCATGCAGCACAGAGCTCGGTACAGACGGAGTTCTCCGGCTCGGCTCAGATGGGGTTCCTCAACGATAATGGGGGTGGTAGCGCTTTCACTGGTAGTGGCCTCGCAGGGCACGGCGATTGCCCTTCCGGCCCAAACGGCGTCCACCGATCGCGAGTTCGCCTCCTCGTTCGAATCAGGCGATCCGGCACCGACCTGGCTCAACACGGTGGACACCGGAGCAGACGGCGCAAAGCGCGCGTCGGGTGTCGACGGCGGCTACAGCAGCGGCATCCCCGGCAATGTCACCGACCACGTCACGGATGTCAGGGCGAGCGGCGAGAACACCGGCGGCGGCGAGGTGAAGGAGAACCTCGTCGACGACGAGTCGAGCACCAAGTGGCTGACCTTCGAGCCGACCGGCTGGGCGGAGTTCGACTTCGACGCCCCGGTCAAGGTGGTCACGTACGCGCTGACGTCGGCCAACGACCACGACGAGCGCGACCCCCAGGACTGGACCCTCCAGGGCTCCACGGACGGCAAGGACTGGAAGACCCTCGACACCCGTTCCGGCGAGTCCTTCGGCGAGCGGTTCCAGACGAAGTCGTACGACATCGCGAGCCCCGTCGAGTACCAGCACTTCCGGCTCGACGTCACCAAGAACAACGGCGGCGACATCCTCCAGCTCGCCGACGTCCAGTTCTCCACGGGGCAGAGCGACGACCCGACGCCCAAGGACATGCTCTCGCTGGTGGACCGGGGCCCGAGCGGCTCCCCCACCGCGAAGGCCGGCGCGGGCTTCACGGGCAAGCGGGCCCTGCGCTACGCCGGTACCCACAAGGCGGACGGCCGGGCGTACTCGTACAACAAGGTCTTCGACGTGAACGTGGGCGTCGGGCGCGACACCCAGCTGTCCTACCGGATCTTCCCCTCGATGGCGGACGGCGACCGGGACTACGACGCCACGAACGTGTCGGTGGACCTGGCGTTCACGGACGGCACCTATCTGAGTGACCTGAACGCGGTCGACCAGCACGGGTTCGCGCTGACGCCGCAGGGGCAGGGCGCGGCCAAGGTGCTGTACGTCAACCAGTGGAACAACGTCGCCTCGCGGATCGGTTCGGTCGCGGCCGGGAAGACCGTCGACCGGATACTCCTCGCGTACGACTCCCCCAGGGGCCCGGCGAAGTTCCGCGGCTGGCTGGACGACGTGGCGCTGAAGACCGTGGCTCCCGAGAAGCCCAAGGCGCATCTGGCCGACTACGCGCTGACGACCCGCGGCACCAACTCCAGCGGGGGCTTCTCGCGCGGCAACAACTTCCCGGCGACGGCCCTCCCCCACGGCTTCAACTTCTGGACGCCGGTGACCAACGCGGGCTCACTGAGCTGGCTGTACGACTACGCGCGCGCGAACAACGCCGACAACCTGCCGACCATCGAGGCGTTCAGCGCGAGCCACGAGCCGAGCCCCTGGATGGGGGACCGGCAGACCTTCCAGGTGATGCCCTCGGCCGCCTCGGGCACCCCGGACACCGGCCGCACCGCCCGCGCGCTCGCGTTCCGGCACGAGAACGAGACCGCGTGCCCGTACTACTACGGGGTGACCTTCGAGAACGGTCTCAAGGCGGAGCTGGCGCCCACCGACCATGCCGCGGCCCTGCGCTTCACCTATCCGGGTGAGGACGCGAGCGTGCTCTTCGACAACGTGACCGAGCAGGCGGGCCTCACGCTGGACAAGGACAACGGGATCGTCACCGGGTTCTCGGACGTGAAGTCCGGGCTGTCGACGGGTGCGACCCGGCTCTTCGTCTACGGGGTGTTCGACGCGCCGGTGACGGACAGCGGCTCGTCCGGCGTCAAGGGATACCTGAAGTTCAAGCCCGGCGCCGACCACACGGTCACCCTGCGCCTGGCGACCTCCCTCATCAGCATCGACCAGGCCAAGGACAACCTGCGCCAGGAGATCCCCGACGGCACCTCGTTCGGGACCGTCAAGGAGCGGGCGCGCAAGACGTGGGACAAGCTGTTCGGCAAGGTCGAGGTCGAAGGCGCGACGCCGGACCAGCTGACCACGCTGTACTCCAGCATGTACCGGCTGTACCTGTACCCGAACTCCGGCTTCGAGAAGGTCGGTTCGAAGTACCAGTACGCCTCGCCGTTCTCCGCCATGCCCGGCCCCGACACCCCCACCCACACCGGTGCGAAGATCGTCGACGGCAAGGTGTACGTCAACAACGGCTTCTGGGACACCTATCGGACGACCTGGCCGGCGTACTCCTTCCTGACGCCCTCTCAGGCGGGTGAGATGGTCGACGGGTTCGTGCAGCAGTACAAGGACGGCGGCTGGACCTCGCGCTGGTCCTCCCCCGGGTACGCGGACCTGATGACCGGCACCTCCTCGGACGTGGCGTTCGCGGACGCGTACGTCAAGGGCGTGGACTTCGACGCGGAGGCGGCCTACGACGCCGCCCTGAAGAACGCGACCGTCGTCCCGCCGGCCTCCGGCGTGGGCCGCAAGGGCATGTCGACGTCCCCCTTCCTCGGCTACACCAGCACCGCCACCGGCGAGGGTCTCTCGTGGGCGATGGAGGGATACGTCAACGACTACGGCATCGCCGAGATGGGCCAGGCCCTCTACAAGAAGACCGGCAAGAAGCGCTACAAGGAGGAGTCCGCGTACTTCCTCAACCGGGCCCAGGACTATGTGAACCTCTTCGACTCGAAGGCCGGGTTCTTCCAGGGCCGCGACGCGCAGGGCAACTGGCGCCTCGACTCCTCGAAGTACGACCCGCGTGTGTGGGGCTACGACTACACCGAGACGAACGGCTGGGGGTACGCCTTCACCGCGCCGCAGGACTCACGGGGCCTCGCCAACCTGTACGGCGGCCGGAGCGGGCTGGCCCAGAAGCTCGACGCGTTCTTCGCCACCCCCGAGACGGCCTCGCCGGACTTCGTGGGCTCCTACGGCGGGGTCATCCATGAGATGACCGAGGCGCGTGACGTACGGATGGGCATGTACGGGCACTCCAACCAGGTGGCCCACCACGTGAACTACATGTACGACGCGGCGGGTCAGCCCTGGAAGACGCAGAAGAACGTCCGCGAGGTCCTCTCCCGCCTCTACACCGGCAGCGAGATCGGGCAGGGCTATCACGGCGACGAGGACAACGGCGAGCAGTCCGCCTGGTACCTCTTCTCCGCGCTCGGCTTCTACCCGCTGGTGATGGGCAGCGGCGAATACGCGATCGGCTCCCCGCTGTTCACCAAGGCGACCGTGCACCTGGAGAACGGCAAGGACCTGGTCGTCAAGGCGCCGAGGAACAGCGCGCAGAACGTGTACGTGCAGGGCGTGAAGTTCAACGGCAAGCGCTGGACGTCGACTTCGCTGCCCCACTCGCTCATCTCCCGTGGTGGTGTGCTGGAGTTCGACATGGGCTCCAAGCCGTCGTCGTGGGGCACGGGCAAGGACGCGGCGCCCGTGTCGATCACCCAGGACGACAAGGTGCCCGCGCCCCGCGCGGACGTCCTCAAGGGTGACGGCGCGCTCTTCGACAACACCTCGGCGACGGACGCCACGGTCACCTCGGTCGACCTGCCGACGTCCACCGCGGCCGAGGGGGTTCAGTACACCCTGACCTCGTCCGCGGACCACACCAAGGCCCCGGGGGGCTGGGTCCTGCAGGGCTCCGCCGACGGCACCACGTGGACCGACCTCGACAAGCGCTCCGGCGAGTCCTTCACCTGGGACAAGCAGACCCGGGTGTTCTCGGTCGCGCATCCGGGCTCGTACGCGCACTACCGCCTGGTCCTCGACAGCGAGGCGACGCTCGCGGAGGTGGAACTGCTGGGCTGACACCCTCACACGGGCGGGGCGGGCGCGGAGATCACTCTCCGCGCCCGCCCTGCTGTGCGGCCGGGGTCTCAGCTCACCGCGACGGTGAACACGTGCAGATCCGCGTTGTCCGGCAGCCGCACGCTCTTGACGGTCTTGCCGGACGGAGCCTGGAAGGGCTTGGTGGCGAAGACGTAGGTGGCCACCGGGTCCTTGTCGGCGCCCGCGACATTGCGGTACGCGGTCCTGGCGACGGTCTCGTTGCCGTACTGGACGGTGCCGCCTCCGCCGCCGACGGTCCAGTCGGTGAGGGAGAGGTCGACGGAGTCCTTGCTGCCGTCGGTGTAGGTGACGGTCGCATGGGTCTGCTGGTTGCCGTTGACCGCGCTGCCGATGAAGGACAACCGGTCGGCCGGGTGGGCGAGTTCGATGCTCTGGGCGGTCGCCGAGGCGTTGTCGGGGCGGCCGGTGGGAGAGTCGGGCCAGGTGTAGGTGAGGCCGTCCACGGTGCCCTGGGTGCCGGGAGCCAGGCCGGCGGCGGCGAGCGCCTGACGGGAGTAGCTCCAGCCGCCGCCGTCGTAGTCGGCCTCGTCGTGGTCGCCGGTGTCGTCGGAGACACCGGTGTTGTTGTAGGCGGCCAGCAGGGAGCCGGGCGCCGCGACGGTCAGGGCCACCGGCTGCTCGTACGAGGTGGCGGCCGACGTCACGGTGACCTTGACGTCGTAGAAGCCCTGCTGGGTGGTGTCACCGGCGGACAGGGTGATCTCCTGGGCGCCGTCGGTCACGGTGCCCTCGGCGGGGGTCGCGGTCACGCCGGCCGGGGTGTCCACCTTGAAGCGGACCTCGGGGCCGGTGCCGCCGCTCAGCGCGAGGGCACGGATGTCGAGCTTCGTGCTGCCGCCGGGTGCGAGCGTCGCCGTGGTCGGGCCGACACCGATCTGGTACGGCTGCTCGCCCTCGCGGAAGGACGGCGGGGCGACCGCCGGGTCACTGCCCCAGGTGCGGTTCGGGGTGCCGGAGAGGGTGTAGTCGAGCGTGCCGCCGTCGCGGACGAAGGAGGCGGGGAGCCAAGGGCGGTCGCTGGTACGGCCGTCGACCCTCAGCGACTGCACGTACGGGGCATCGGCGGCGGCGCCGTTCGCGCGGATCTCGATGTCGTTGCCGCCGGGCCGGTGGATCTCCACCCGGGTGAACAGCGGTGAGGCGAGGACGAGTTCGGCACGGGAGGGGACCTGCGGATACATGCCGAGCGCGGAGAAGACGTACCAGGACGACATCTCCCCCAGGTCGTCGTTCCCGGGGATGCCGCCCGGCCGGGTCGACCACAACCCCGTCATCGCGGCGCGGACGGTCTCCTGCGTCCTGTAGGGCGCGCCCGCGTAGGCGTACAGGTAGGGCACGTTGATCGAGGGCTCGTTGTCCAGCTCCGACTTGTCGCCGCCGTTGCCCGTGAGGGCCCAGCTGCCGTCGGCGTTGTGGAAGAAGGTGTCGAGGCGGTCGAGTGCCTTGTCCCGGCCGCCCATCGCGGCGAAGAGCCCGGCCGGGTTGTGCTGCACCATCCAGGTGTACTGGGCGGCCGTACCCTCCACGAATCCGTTGCCGGTCGCCGGGGTGAAGCCGGTGACCCAGCTGCCGTCCGCCTTGCGGCCCGCGACGTAGCCACCGCTCGGGTCGGCCGCGATGTTGAAGTTGTTCTGCCACCACTGGGAGCGCTGGGCGAAGTCGGCGGCCGTCTGCTTCTTCCCGGCCACCGTGGCGAGCTGGGAGAGCGCGAAGTCCGCGCCGGACATCTCGAGGGTCTCGGCGGCGCCGCCCCAGGCGTTGGACACGGACGGCATGTAGTGCTGCTTGAGGTACTTGTCGAGCGACGGCCGCTGTCCGACGGACAGGACCGGCTTGCCCGAGGAGGAGAGGTCGCCCTCGGTCGGCACGGTCGCCGCCCTGACCAGCGAGTCCAACGCGCCACGCAGGTCGAAGTCTGTGCCGCCGAAGGCCCGGATGCCGGCGAGCGCGGTCGGGGACGGGTCGCCGTTCATGACGTGGGTGCCGCTCGCGCCGTGCAGCCAGCGGTCCCAGACGCCGCCGTTCTGCCGGGCGAGTTCGAGCAGCGACTGCGCGATGTCGGAGCCGGTGTCCGGGCTGAGCAGGGTCAGCAGCTGGACCTGGGAGCGGTAGACGTCCCAGCCGGAGAAGGTGCCGTACTGGGCCCGGTGGCCGCGGCCGACGACATGGACCCTGTCGTCGGGGCCTCGGTATCTGCGGTCGGCGTCGCTGATGACGTTCGGGTGCAGGAGGGCGTGGTAGAGCGCGGTGTAGAAGGTGGTGCGGTCGCTGTCGCTGCCGCCGCCGACCCTGATCGCGCCGAGCTGGTCGCGCCAGGCCCGGTGGGCGGCGTCCTGGACCGAGGCGAAGGAGCGGGACGGCGGGTTCTCGGCGGCGAGGTTGGCGGCGGCGCCCGCCTGGCTGACGTACGAGATGCCGACCTTGACGTTCACGGGGTCCGCTCCGGGCTCGAACTCCACATAGCCGCCCGCGCCCTTGCCCGCGACGGGACGGCCGCCGTTCGCGAAGCCGCCGGTGCCGCCGCTCGCCTCCGTGGACCCCGGGCTCAGCCTGTCGTCCTGCCAGGTTCCGGTCGACTTGAAGTCGCGGTCGAAGCGGGCCGTGAAGTAGAGCGTGTAGTAGGCGCGTTGGCCCTCGGGGTCGAGGTAGCCGCAGAAGTTCCCGGAGGTGACGGACCCGGAGACCGTGCGGGTCGCCGGGTCGATCCTCAGGGTCGAATCGGTAGACCCGACCTCGGAGTTCGCACTGCGGACCAGGAGCGAGGCGGGCTTGTCGGCGGGGAAGGTGAAGCGGCCCGAGCCGGTGCGCGCGGTCGCGGTGAGGTCGGCGGTGACGCCGGAGGCGAGGCCGACCTTGTAGTGGCCGGGCTCGGCGGTCTCGTCGGTGTGCGCGAAGTCGGCCGCGTACACCGTGTCCTTGGTGTCGCTCGCCGGGGAGGACGTGACCTCACCGGCGTACGGGAAGAAGGGGATGTCGCCGCTGCCGCCCGCGCAGCCCGTGCCGGACATGTGGGTGAGGCTGAAGCCCCTGATGCGGGTGGCGTCGTACTGGTAACCACCGGGCGCGGCCGTACGGGTGGCGTCGCCGCGGGTGTTCTCGGGGCTCCAGGAGAGCATGCCGAAGGGGACGACGGCTCCGGGGAAGACGTTGCCGCCGTTCTTGGTGCCGATGAGCGGGTCGACGTAGGTGGTGGGGTCCCGGACGAGGTCGGGTGCGGCGGTGGCGGCCGCCGCGGGGGTGACGGCGGGGGTGATCCCGGCGGCCGCCAGGGCGACGGCGAGCAGGACGGATGACGGACGGAAACGCATGACGCGGCCCCTCCTCCTTCGGACGGGTCGCGCACCACAGGTCGCACAAGCCGCAGGGACAGTAACCTGCGCCACGGGTACCACGGAAGACCGCATGCGCCCCCGCAGGCACGCTCGGCGCACACCTCTATGGCGCAACGCGCCCCCCTGCGGTCCCCCAACTCTCTTGACATCGTTGTCGGTTGAGGCGGTAGAGTCATGTACAGACCATCAGACAACGTTGTCGCACGCCTAGGTCGTCACAAGCCACGCTCCCCCAAGCTCTCGTCTGCGCCCGAGCAGGGGGACCCCCAACCCGGGCAGCACCCCCCTCGCCCGCCCGGGCTCGCGGACCGGGTGAGTTCCACACCACCCACCCGGTCCGCCCAGAGCCGCTCAACCGACCTGGCAGGGAAGCGCGGTCGCGGGATCACCACCGGAGCCCGAGACGACGTACCCGAAGGTCGCGCTCTTCCCGGGATCCAACGCACCGTTCCAGTCGGCGTTGTGCACCATCACGTCCTGGCCGCTGTAGGTCGCATTGCCGCTCCAGAGGCTGACGACCGACTGCCCGCCCGGCAGGGTCCAGTCGACCATCCAGCCGAGCATCGGCACGTCTCCGGTGTTGGTGACGGTCACCTCCGACTGGTAGCCGCCGTTCCAGCTGTTGGTCGTCCGACGGGTCGCGGAGCAGACGCCGGGCGGGGGTTCGGTGGGGTTGCCGGGGTCGTGAATGCCCGTCACCTCGCCGTTGCCGCCGTCGAAGACGACGTCCGAGCAGGAGTAGAAGGTCTCCGCGCTGTCCGAGCGCTGCCGGACCATGTAGATGATGTGGCGGCCCGACTTGTTCGCGGGGAGCTGTCCGGTCCACGAGTAGTTGGCCTCGACCGTGCCCGGGCTGCCGTTGAGCGGCGGGTGGTCGACGGTCAGGAACGGCTGGTCCTCCATGTCGTTCCAGGTGAGGGCCTTGGTCGGGTCGAAACCGTCCTTGGTGACGTAGACATGGAACCAACCCGGTGGCGCGGCCCGGGCGTTGTAGGAGAAGTCGACCGTGGCTCCCGAGGTGAGATGGGTGAGCGGCCAGTCGCTCCGGGGCAGGTTGAAGCCGGTGAAGTTGGGGTTGCCGCCACCGCACAGTTCCCCGTCGGGGACGAAGCCGCGGGTGCGGCCCGCACCGTCCGAGCGGAGCACCGAGAACCAGTTGCAGAACGGCGTGGTGCCGCTCACCTGTTGGGCCGCCTTGCAGGCCGGGTTCACCGGCTTGATCTCACCGGTGTCGGTCAGCCCGTCCTGCCAGCACAGGAAGGTACGGCTGCCGGGTTTCATGGGGGTGCCGTGCGCCGCCGCGCTTCCGCCGGCGACGAACAGACCCTTCGCTCGATGTCGCGGGAATGTGAGGTGAGGCGGGAGCAACTCCCGGCGGGTTCCGGTCCGCCGTATGGGAGCGCTCCCACCTCATGCGGACGTTAGCGCGCACGACCACCTCTGTAAACGCTTCATGTGTAAGCGCTTCACGTGCAAGTGCTTCACGCACGAGGGCCGCACCCCCTGACAACGGGTGCGGCCCTCGCCATGACGGAGAAACCACTCAGGTACCGATTTTCCTATGACTGAGAAACCACCTGAGTCGGTCACGTCACCGATGGTGGGGTGACGTCAGATAGTGCTGTCGAAGAAGCTCCCTCCCGTAGTCGTTGCCGTTGGGCGTGCGGATGATGGAGTGGACGTGCTTCTGGGTCGCGCCGCTGCCCTGCGTGGCCCCGTACGCGCCCGCGAGCGGGCCCGGGGCCTGGCAGTCGACCTCGACCCAGACGACCGGGCTGTGCACCCGGACGTAGAAGGCGGAGTCGTCGGCCGTGCCGCCCGCCCAGGTCACATACGTGTCGTCGAGGTACCTGCGGACCTCGGCCATCCGCACCTTCGCGGCATCGGCCTTCCCGCGGCCGACGAAAGCCTCGACGATGCCGAGAAGCTTCTTCCTCTGCGCCCCGTTCAGGACGTCGGCGCGCAGGCCGGTGTACGTCTGCACGGCGTTGTCGGAGAAGGCGCCCGCCTTCATCGACTCGTTCGACTTGGGCGCGGACTCGATGGCGACCGCCTGCTGCGCCTGCGTGAGGGAGTTGACGAAGGCGAGGCTCGCCACGACCTCCTCGTGGCAGACCGTCACGGTCTCACCGTCGATCTCCATCGAGGTCGGCTCGGAGCCCCAGAAGCACGGGCTCATGACGACCTGGTCGCCGAGCACGAAGTAGTTGATGACCAGGTGGTGGCCGTCGAACTGGAAGCCCCAGGGCTCGGTGGCCGACGGGGTGCCCATCACGGTCCAGTAGTACGCGTCCTCGTTGAAGGAAGCGGTGTTGCCGATCGCCTCGCCGGCCGCCTGGTTGATCCTGCGGATCTTCTCGGTGGTCCCCAGGCCGTCCGCGCTGAGCGCCGACTTCAACAGAGCTGTGCCCAGCGTCTTCTGATCGTCCGTCATGTCGGCGAGGGTGACGCCCTGACGTGCGTACGAGTCGACGTTGCTCCACAGGCGCCACTCGGTGGAGTGGACCGTGAACTGCGTCGCCGTCCTCTGGGTGTCGGTGAGCCCGGCGAGGAAGGCGTTCGCGGCGGCGATCACGGGAGCGGTGGCGACTCCCGTGGAGTGGATCGCGTAAAGGTCGTCGATCCGCTTGCCGTCGGTCGTGAGGCCGAAGAAGTCCTCCGTGATGGTCTGGTTGCCGGGGCCGCCCGCACCGCCACCGGGGCCACCTCCGGGGCCGCCGCTGGGCGCGCCGCTCGGTGC
>LRTP01000670.1 GCA_001550305.1 Streptomyces diastatochromogenes | reverse complement strand
GCGGCGGTGATCGCGGCGTGCGGATCCGGGACCACGGGTATCCGCGCGGGAGCCGCCAGCACGATCCCCGACGGCCCGCTCTCGGCCTCGATCCGGGCCAGCGACTGCTGGTGCAGCAGCGGGAGTTCGGGGCGCCGGCCGCTGCGCAGGATCGTCGCGAGCGCCTTCATGTACGCCGGTGACGCCACCGTGCGCCGGGGCGGCGGCGGGGCGACGCGCCCGTACAGGCCGACCCCCGTGCCCGCGGTGAGCGGGCTCGTCGCGAGGTACTCCCAGGTCTCCGCGTCGGCGTGCAGGTCGACCAGGAGCTCGGTGGTGCCCGGCGCGCGCAGCCGGAGCTCCTCGGTGATCCAGTGCCAGGGGAAGGCCGTGTAGCGGACGGTCGAGGGGGTGGTGCGGGCCAGCGCGAGGTGCGGCAGGCGCTGGCGGCGGTCCAGTTGGAGCTGGCCCGTCACGAACATCGTCAGCGGGCCGGGAGCCGTGGCGGCCGCGCGCAGCCGGGTCAGCACGGCCTGCGGCTCCAACGGGTCGGCCAGTTCCACCACGTTCGCGGTGTCCGTGCCCGACAGCACCGCGGGGGACACCGCCGCGAGCACGGGGAGCACGGACGCCGCGTCCACCAGACACCCCTTGCCCATCGGTGAGGCCGCGAGGAGCAGCACGGTTCCGGGCATGGTTCCCTCCCTCCCCATCGATCACGTACGCCAGCACCGTAACCGCTGCGCCTGCGAAGGGGGGACGGCAGCCGGGCAAACGCCCGCCTATGGCTGGGTTGTGCCCCCGCCCGTGCCCTCCGGGACCACGTTCGGCGACACCACCGGCCTGGGGTCCCCCCGTCGTCGCACCGCGAAGATCGTGGTGTCGTCGGCCAGCCGCCCGCCGCAGTGCCGCAGTGTGCCGTCGCGGACGAGTTCGACGAGGCGCTGCGGCTCGACGGTGCGCGGGTCCTCGGTCAGGGCGCGCGTCACCCGGTCGAGGAGCGGGAAGAACACTCCGTCGGCGTCGCGGGCCTCGGTCACCCCGTCCGTGACGAGGAGCAGGGTCTCGCCGGGGACCAGTACGGCGGTCAGGACGAGCGGCCGGTCGGAGGTCAGCCCGGCGAGACCCAGCGGAAGTCCGTGGCCCGGCGGCAGGGTACGTACGCCGCCGGGCGCGACCACGAGGGGCGGCTCGTGGCCGAAGTTGACGAACTCGACGGTGTCCCGGGTGTCGTCGGGGAAGCCCACCAGGACGCCGGTGGCGAAGCGGTCGTGGTCGTCGCGGCCGACCGCCTTGCGGTAGCCGACGTGCCGGCTCATCCGCACCTCCAGCCGGTCGGCGACCGTCCGCAGGAGGGGTTCGTGGTAGGCCGCCTCGCGGAACGTGCCGAGCAGCGCGGCCGCCGCCTCCACCGCGCCCAGCCCCTTGCCCTGCACGTCGCCGAGGAGCAGCCGGGTGCCGCGGGGGCCCGGCTGGATGTCGTAGAAGTCCCCGCCGACCCGGGCCTCGCTGTCGGCGGCGAGGTACACCGCCGCGTGGTCGAGGCCGCCCCAGCCCGGCGGCATCGGGCGCAGCACCGTGCGCCGGGTGGTCTCGGCGACGTCCATCATGTGCAGCATGCGCCGCTCGCCGCGGACCCGTACCGCACAGGCCAGGACCGCGAGGACGCCGCCCACGCTGACGAGGATGAAGTCGGGAAGTCCGGTCTGGTACTGGTGTTCCCAGGACGCGTCAATCTCGACGTAGGTGGCGACCGCCAGGCAGGCGAAGACCGCCGTGGTCCACACCCCGCAGATCGCCGCGGCGACGCCGGGGACGACGACGATCCAGGTGATGATCCGGAACTCGCCGGAGGTGTTCCAGTCGGCCAGTCCGATGGCGATGAGCAGGAGCAGCGGCGGCACCCAGGCGACGCTGTGGCCGCGCAGCCGCAGCATCTTCTGCCGCTGTACGGAGTCCTCGCGCTGCTCCGGGGGCACCGGGCCGAGCAGCGGCGACAGGTCTCGGATGCGTCGCAGGGCGCCCACGTCGCCGTACCATCCGTTCCTCGTCAGTACGCCACCGACATCCGGGCGCGCGGGTGGGCGGGCGTCTCCAGCTCGTCGACGAGGGCGATGGCGTAGTCCTCGGCGCTGATCCTGCTGTTGCCGTGGTCGTCGGTGAGCAGCTGGTCGCCGCCCAGGCGGAAGGCGCCGGTGCGGGCGCCGGGGGCGATGTCGGCGGCGGGCGAGATGTACGTCCAGTCGAGGTCGTCGACCGTGCGGTAGAAGTCGAGGACGTCGCTGTGGGCGCGCGCCTCCGCCAGAACGGCCTCCGGGAAGCCGGGCTGGTCCACGACCGCCTGTCCGGGCGCGACCTCCAGACTGCCCGCCCCGCCCACGATCACCAGCCGTCGCACCCCGGCCGCCCGGGCGGCCTCCACCAGCGCCGTGTTCAGCGCCAGAAACGGCCCCCGGGGATCCGTCCCGTCTCTCGGCGGTACGCAGGCCGAGACCACCACGTCCGCGCCCGCCACCAGCTCGGTCACCTTCGCCGTGTCCGAGGCGTCCGCGGCGGTCGCCGTGACCCCGGGGACCGGCGACTGCCCGGAGCGGCTCACCGCCAGGACCTGGTGCCCGCGCGCCGATGCCTCCGTTGCGATGCGGCTGCCGATCATTCCGGTGGCGCCGAAGAGTACGACCTTCATGGAGTTCAGCGAAACACGAGGCCAAAACCCCCGCATCCCGACTTGCCAGCCACCGGGCCGGGGTGTGACCTGGAAGGCGGGACGAGGAGAGAGGAGTGCTCCCATGACTCACGCGGCACCAGTCTCGAAGGCGTCAGGGGCACGACACGCAGCGGTGACAGGGCGTACGGCGGGAACGGCGGGAATCGCGGGTTCGACCTGGGCGGCGCGGACGCACCGCGCACCCGATGTCTTCGACGCGCGCACCCACGCCGTCGCGAGGTGGGCGGTGCCCGTCGTCGGCGGGCTGATCTACGGGTACTGGGCGGCGGCCAACGCGCGCGACGCCGGACCGATCACGGGCTGGAACGTCCTGTTCGGGTTCGTGTGCGCGATCGTGTTCGCGGCCGCCTACATCGGCGTGCGCATGCTGGCGCCGGTGCTGCGGCGTGAACTGCACGCGCTGGTGTGGACCGCCTTCGCGGGCATCGCGTTCGGGTTCCTCTACAGCCTGACCGGCGCTTCCGTGCTGCGCTCCACGTCCATGGCGCTGGGGGTCTCGGTGTTCGTGCTCGCGGGGAGCTTCTACCACTACTACACGCACGAGGACGCGGCCGGCCATCCGGTGAACTGACGCGGCGCCGTGCCGACGCGACGCCACGGCATGGTGCACGAGGCCCCGGCAGGCTGCCGGGGCCTCGTGCACCTCCCTCACTCACCTACCCCCTGGGACCAGGTCCCAGGAGTCTGGGGAAGAGCCGCTACAACCAGGTAACACCCGTTCGGGTGAGCTCTCCACCGGAGCGGCTCGTCGTTTGCACCCATATGGAGTCACACCGCTCGCGCTCGCCGCCCACGGGGCCTTGCCTGGTGAGGTGTCCCCTCGTGTGCGCAGCGCCCTGTCGGCCGTCCTGATCGCCCTCGCCTGCCTGTTCGCGCCGCTCGGCGCGCTGTCGACCTGGGCGGCTTACGGGATCGGCGACGACGAGCGCTACGCGGCCGCGATGGAGCCGCTCGCCGCCGACACGGACGTACGGGAGGCGATCGCCGCGGCCGTCACGACCGGGATCCTGCGCGAGGTCCATGTGCGGGCACCGCTCCAGGGGCCGGTGAACCACTTCGTACGGGACGCGGTGCGCTCGTTCACGCTGACACCGGCGTTCCACACGGCGTGGCAGGCGGCGAACCGGGCCGCGCACGAGGCGGTGATGCGGGCGCTGCGCAGTGACCGGGAGGAGGCCGTGACGATCGACCTCGCCCCGGTCGCCGAACAGGTCAGAAGTCAACTCGCCCACGCGCACGTGCCGTTGGCGAACCGTATCCACGTCGAGCACACCGAGATCACGGTGTTGCCCTCGGAGGATCTGGCCGAGCTCCGGAAGGGGTTCCATGTGCTTGAAGTCGCCGGATTCTGGCTGCCCGTCTCGGCGGCCGTCCTCGCCGTGACGGGCATCCTCGTCGCGGTGTGCCGCAGACAGGCGGTGCTGGCCACCGGGCTCGGCACGGCGCTGGGCGCAGCCCTGCTCGGCGTCGCGGTCGCCGTCGGCGGCGG
>LRTP01000669.1 GCA_001550305.1 Streptomyces diastatochromogenes | reverse complement strand
CGCGTACCGCGGGGTCGTGGGTGAGCGCCGAGCCGGCGCGCGAGGCCAGGTCGGCCCGGTTGGCGGCGAGTTCGGCCGCGATGGTGTCGGTGCCGCCCCCGAGGCCCTTGGCGAGGGTGACGATCTCGGCGGTCTTCTGGCGGGCGAAGGCGAGCCAGCGCAGGATCTGCGGCTCGATGTCCCGCTCGGCGGTGGCGTCGAGCGGGACGTGCAGCAGCGAGCAGGAGGCGGCCACGTCGACCCGGTCGGCCAGTCCGAGCAGGGTGCCGAGGGTGGCGAGGGACTTCTCCAGGTCGTTGGCCCAGATGTTGCGCCCGTTGACGACACCGGCGACCAGACGCTTGCCGGGCAGTCCGCCCACGGCGGCGAGCGCGTCCAGGTTGGCGGCGGCGGCCTCGGTGAAGTCGAGCGCCAGGCCCTCCACCGGAGCCTTGGCGAGCACGGGCAGCGCGTCACCGAGCCGGTCGAAGTACGAGGCGACCAACAGCTTCGGGCGGTCGGTGCGCCCGCCCAGGTCGCGGTAGGCGCGTGCGGCGGCGTTCAGTTCGGCGGGCGTACGGTCCTGGACCAGGGCCGGCTCGTCGAGCTGCACCCACTCGGCGCCGGCCGTGCGGAGGTCGGCGAGGACTTGGGCGTACACGGGCAGCAGCCGGTCGAGGAGCGTCAGCGGATCGAAGTCCGCGGCCACGCCCGGCGCGGGCTTGGCGAGCAGGAGATAGGTGACGGGGCCCACGAGGACGGGGCGCGCGGTGAGGCCGAGGGCGAGGGCTTGGACCAACGCGGTGACCTGCTGGGTGGAATCGGCCGTGAAGACGGTGTCGGGGCCCAACTCGGGTACCAGATAGTGGTAGTTGGTGTCGAACCACTTCGTCATCTCCAGCGGCGCCGCGTCCTGGGTGCCGCGTGCCATCGCGAAGTAGCCGTCCAGCGCGTCGGCCTCGACGGCGGCGCGGTGGCGTTCGGGGATCGCGCCGACCATGACGCTGGTGTCCAGGACGTGGTCGTAGTACGAGAAGTCGCCGGTGGGTACCTCGTGGATGCCGGCCTCGGCCAGCTGCCGCCAGTTGGTCCGGCGCAGTTCGGTGGCGGTGGCCCGGAGGGCGTCGGCGTCGACGCGGCCCTTCCAGTAGCCCTCGATCGCCTTCTTCAGCTCCCGGCCCTGTCCCTGGCGGGGGTAGCCGTACACGGTGGCCCGTGCCGCCGCGGCTGCGGACTTCGCTGTCACGGAAATCTCCTTCGCGAGATATCTCCCTGGGATCCCGGGACGGGACGAGGGCGCGAAGGGGTGACGAACCGGACGGGAACGACCCCCACGCAGCACAGCGCGGTCGTCCGCCCGATAGGTACGCCGACCCGCCCACGAGGTCACCGGGATGTCCGCGCACGAGGGGTCGCGCGCGGGCAACAGGCAGGTCTTCGGACTCGCGGGCACGTCCTCCGGACGGAGGACACCTAGTGGCCGTCGCTTCCCAGGCCCTGTTCACCGGACCCAGTGCGTATGACGGCGGTCGTTCCCACTCACCGCTGCGGGGCAGTCCCGGATTCCCACCGGGTTCCCTCTTGCGACGCATCCCGCCTGGCGGACGGGGCGAACCAGTTGCACAGGCCAGCCTAGGGGGCACTCACCCGGCGCGGCGGATCACGTCCGGCATTCGGACGGTGAGCCGGGACACACGGTCCGGGCTCCTCGGCCCGGTTGCGCCGGGATGCTCACTCCTGGCCGTACACGTGGAACCCGCGGCCGGTCTTGCGGCCCAGCAGCCCCGCCTCCACCATCCGCTGGAGCAGCGGGGGCGGCGCGTAGAGGGGTTCCTTGAACTCGTCGTACAGGGACTCCGCGATCGAGGCGACGGTGTCGAGGCCGATCAGGTCGGCCAGTTTCAGTGGGCCCATGGGGTGGGCGCAGCCCAGTTCCATACCCGTGTCGACGTCGGCGGCGGAGGCGAAGCCGGACTCCGTCATGCGGACGGCCGACAGCAGGTAGGGGATGAGCAGGGCGTTGACGACGAAGCCGGCGCGGTCCTGGGAGCGGATGACGGTCTTGCCCAGGGTCCGGGTGGCGAAGTCCTCGACGGCGCCGACCGTTTCGGGGGCCGTGTGCAGGGAGGTCACGACCTCCACCAGCGGCAGCACGGGCACGGGGTTGAAGAAGTGCAGGCCGAGGACGCGGTCGGCGCGGTGGGTCGCTCTGCCGAGGCGCATGACGGGCAGGGAGGAGGTGTTGCTCGCCAGGACCGCGTCCGGGGCCTCGACGATCTTGTCCAGCGCGGTGAAGACCTCCGTCTTGGCGTCGGCGTTCTCCACGACGGCCTCGACGACGAGCTGCCGGTCGGCCAGGTCTTCGAGGCTGCCGGAGAAGACCATCCGGTCGAGGGCGTCCCGTGCCGCGGCTCGCGCCAGCTTGCCGCGCTCCACCGCGCGGTCCAACGAGGCCGCCACCCGGTCGCGTGCGGCGCGGGCGGCGACCGCGTCCACCTCGCACACGACGGTGTCCAGTCCGGCCCGCGCGCACACTTCGGCGATCCCGGCGCCCATCCGGCCGCCGCCGACCACGCCCACCCGGCGGATGTCCCGGCTCATGACGCGACCTCGGCGTTCCGGACGAGGTGACGGGTGTAGGCGTCCGGGGTGAAGAACAGCGGCAACTCCGGTGCCAGGGCGGTTTGTTCGAAGAGGGTTCGCACCTCGTCGAGGGCCGCCCAGGGGTGCTCGGCACCCAGCGCGGCGAGTTCGTCGTCGAGCAGCCGCAGTACCGTCTCCTGGTCGACGACCCGGTGCCGCAGCCACTGCCAGATCTGCACACGGGCGATCTCGGCGGTCGCCGCGTCCTCCATCAGGCCGTACAGGGCGACGGCCCCCTGTCCGCGCAGCCAGGCGTCGAAGTAGCGCAGCGCGACGGCGATGTTGGTGCGTACACCCGCCGGTGTGGGCGGCCCGCTGACGCGGCGCACCGACAGCAGGTCCGCGGCGTCCACCTCGGCGTCGTCGCGGGTGCGCTCGATCTGGTGGGGCCGGTCGCCGAGGACGCCGTCGAAGACCTCGCGGCACATCGGCACAAGCCCGGGGTGGGCGACCCAGGAGCCGTCGAAGCCGTCCTCCGCCTCGCGCTCCTTGTCCAGCCGGACCTTGGCCAGGGCCGCCTCGTGGGCCGCCCGGTCCCTGCCGGGCACGTGGGCGGCCATCCCGCCGATGGCGTGGGCGCCGCGCCGGTGGCAGGTGCGCACCAGCAGTTCCGTGTACGCGCGCAGGAACGGCGCGGTCATCGTCACCCTCGCCCGGTCCGGCAGCAGGAAGTCCGTGCGGTGGCCGAAGGTCTTGATCAGGCTGAACAGGTAGTCCCACCGGCCCGCGTTGAGGCCGGCGCTGTGCTCGCGCAGCTCGTAGAGGATCTCCTCCATCTCGAAGGCCGCGGTGATCGTCTCGATGAGGACGGTGGCGCGGACGGTGCCGCGGGGGATGCCCAGCAGTTCCTGGGCGAGGACGAAGACGTCGTTCCACAGCCGGGCCTCGTAGCGGTTCTCCAGCTTCGGCAGATAGAAGTACGGCCCGTACCCGGCGTCGATCTGACGCTGCGCGCAGTGGAAGAAGTACAGGCCGAAGTCGACGAGGGAGGCGGGCACGGGTCGGCCGTCGAACTCCAGGTGCTCCTCCGTCAGGTGCCAGCCGCGCGGGCGCACCATGATGGTGGCGAGCCGATCACCCAGCCGGTACTCCTTGCCCTCCTCGGCGGTGAAGTCGATCCGGCGGTCGATGGCATCGAGCAGGTTGAGCTGACCGCCGATGACGTTGTCCCAGGTGGGTGAGGTGGCGTCCTCGAAGTCCGCCATCCACACCCGGGCTCCGGAGTTGAGCGCGTCGACGGTCGTACGGCGGTCGGGCGGCCCGGTGATCTCCACGCGGCGGTCGGTCAGTCCGGGAGCCGGCGCGGCCACCTGCCAGGTGAGGTCGGCACGGACGGCGGCGGTGGCGAGGGGGAAGTCGAGCGGGGCTCCGGCTGCGAGCCGTATGGCCTGCCGCCTGCGTTCCTTCAGTAGTTCCTGTCGACGTCCGACGAAGGCGTCGGCGAGACGGCCGAGGAAGTCCAGGGCGGCGGGGGTGAGGATCTCGTCGTGCCGGTCGCCCGGTGCCGCGAGGACGCGGACGGGGCGGGTCGGTGCGCTGGTGGACATCAGGATCTCCTGATCGGGGGGAGGGGGGAGGGG
>LRTP01000067.1 GCA_001550305.1 Streptomyces diastatochromogenes | reverse complement strand
GCTCGTGGCGTTCGCCGCCGCGTTCGCCGCCGCGGTGCCGTTCATGAGCACCAGCCTGTACGTCGGCCCGGTCGCGCACGCCCTGCACGGCGCCGACACCGCCTACGGCGTGGCGTTCCTCGCGGCCCTGCTGGTCTACGCCCCGCTGCGCCTGCGCCGCTGACCCCGCCCCCTCTCACCCCCTTCGTACGGAGTGACACCCACTATGTCCGCGAACACGCCGACCACCCCGCCCCGTGTCCTGACCATCGCCGGATCGGACTCCGGGGGCGGCGCCGGCATCCAGGCCGACCTGAAGACCATGCTCGCGCTGGGCGCGCACGGGATGAGCGTGCTCACCGCCGTCACCGCGCAGAACTCCCTCGGCGTGCAGGGAGCCTGGGAGCTTCCCGCCGAGGCGGTGCGCGCGCAGTACCGCAGTGTCGTGGACGACATCGGTGTGCAGGCCGTGAAGACCGGCATGCTCGCCTCGCCCCTGCTCGTCGAGACCGTCGCCGAACTGCTCTCGGACGTCGGCGCGCCCGTGGTGGTGGACCCGGTGAGCGTCTCCAAGCACGGCGACCGGCTGCTGGCGGACGACGCGCTGGACGCCGTACGGACCGCCCTGCTGCCGCTCGCGACGGTCGCCACCCCGAATCTCGACGAGACCGCCGAGCTGACCGGGATCAAGGCCACCGGCGAGCGTGACATGTGCCGGGCCGCGGAACAGTTGCTGTCGTACGGGCCCCGCTGGGTCCTGGTGAAGGGCGGCCACCTGCCCGGCGAGGCCGTCGACCTGCTGACCGACGGCACCGAACAACACTGGTTCCGGGCCCCGCGCCACGACAACCGCCATACGCACGGCACCGGTTGCACCCTGGCCTCGGCCATCGCGGTGGGGCTGGCGCAGGGGCGGGCGGTGCCGGAGGCGGTGCGGCTGGCGAAGGAGTACGTCACCGGCGCCATCGCCGCGGGATTCGCCCTGGGCGCGGGCCTCGGACCGGTCGACCACGGCTGGCGGACGCGCGCCTGAAGGTCCGACGTCAGCCGGTCGGCGTAATCGTTGTCCTCAGGAAATCCGCCAGAGCCGTGGTGGGTCGGTCGAGCAGGCGGCCCAGCGTGGGGTCGACCGGCGTGAACTGTCCCTGCCGGCTCGCGGCGAACAGGCCGAGGAGCAGGTCGGCGCCGGCCGCGGGCAGACCGCGGGCGAGCAGGCTCGCGCGGTAGTCGGCGTCGGAGACGACCACCCGGCGGACTTCGCGGCCCGTGAGCCGCGTGGCGATCGCCGCGATGTCGGCCAGGTCGAGCGCCTCGGGGCCGGTGAGCGCCGGTGTCGTCCCGTCGAGGCCCTC
>LRTP01000668.1 GCA_001550305.1 Streptomyces diastatochromogenes | reverse complement strand
GGCCGGCGGCGAGCTGCCCGGCGGTCGAGGCGAAGAAGGCCAGCGCGACGACCAGGCCGCTGACGGCGTGGTTGCGCACGTTCAGCGACTGTGCGAGGAACGCCGGGCTGACGGACGTGAACACCCCGAACAGCGCGAACCCCACGAACGAGGCGATCGCCGCGGGCCCGAACACCGCTCGCACCTGTGCGGGCAGGCCGGGCCGTTGCGGCCGTACGGTGCTCAGCGGCCGCCGCTCCCGCACGGTCTCCGGAAGCCGGAGCAGGACGACGGCCGAGCAGGCGACCAGGGCGAGATGCACGGCGAACGGGAGGTACAGCGGCCAGGCGGCGTACTGGGCGAGCACTCCGGAGAGCAGCGGGCCGCAGCCGAGGCCGCCCATGTTGGCGGCCGTCGCCACGAACGTGGCCCGGGAGGCGCCGCCGTACGGTGCCAACTCCATCACGTACGCCGTGGCAGCCCCGGTGAACAGACCGGCGGACAGCCCCGAGAGCAGCCGCCCCGCGTACAGCCAGCCCAGCCCCGTGGCGCACAGGAAACAGACGGCGCTCGCCGCGGAGAATCCCAGGCCCCACAGCAGTACCGGGCGTCTGCCCACGGCGTCCGAGGCGTTCCCCGTCAGCAGCAGCACGCCGATGACCCCGAAGGCGTACACGGCGTACACGACGGTGACCGTCAGTTCGGAGAACCCGAACTTCTCCTGATACAGGCCGTAGAGGGGAGTCGGCAGCGTGGTGCCCGCCATGCATACGACGAACACCGCCCCGCTGAGCAAACACTGGCGCCACCCTCGGCGATCACCGTCCATGCCGCCGACGGTAACCCCGCACACGGCCCCGGCCCGGTCGGGCCGTGGCCGCGGCGCGTCTGAAACACCCACCTGAGGCGATTCGGAGGTGAGGGGCGGTGAGGGGCTCAGGGCTTCAGTGGAGTGCACAGCAGGGCGGCGGGTCCCGCGATGCTGCCCACGCGGGTGGTGAAGGCGATACCGGCGGCGTACTCGTCGGCGGAACACTGGCCCTTGTACGCGCCGGAGGCGAAGTCGCCGCCCGCCATGTCGGCGGGCCGGGTGTCGGAGCGGTCGAACCAGACAGTCCGCCCGATGGCCCCCAGCGGGGCGCGGCCGGGCGCGCACAGGGCCGCCGACACGCGGTCACCGCGGCGGCTGTAACCGATGAGGAACTGCCCGGCGGGGCACTGGAGTTTGGTGTAGCCACTGGCCCAGTCGCCGCCCGCGGGGACGAAGCGTTCGTCGGTGACGACCGTCTGGGCGTTGCCTGCGGCCCGCAGGTCGCCGGTGGTGGTGTCGGTGCACAGGCCACGGCCGGAGGTGTGGCTGAGGCCGATCAGCCGCAGGCCGTCGGGGCAGGCGGCCTTGTAGGCCCCCGAATCCCAGTCGCCGCCGGCCCGTACCCGCACAGACTGCACTTGGTCGCCGTGGTCGGTGGTGAGCATGTGCCAGACAGAGACCGGTGGGATGGACCCGGTTCGTGTGGGAGCGGTCATGAGGTGGCTCCAGGCGGTGGCGCGCCAGTCGCCCTGGTCGAGGATGCCGTACCGTCGCCCGGCGGTGTCGTAGCGCAGCAGGGCCCAGTCGTCGTGGCCCTCCCAGCCGACCAGGGGCCAGTAGGCGAAGTCGGCGTCGTGGTCGGCGAAGTAGTCGGTGATGTTGCCGAACCAGGTGCGGGCCGCGGTGCCCGTCTCATTGGCGCCTATGCCGAATTCGCTGATCCACACCGGCGCGGTGTAGTGCTGCCCTTCCGTGGTGACGAAGAAGGCCTGGTCGGCGAGGACCTGGTAGAGCTGGTCGCGGGTCAGGTCCTGGTAGCGGGCGTCGTGGGTCTCGCCGATTCCGGTGGCGCCGCTGTGGTGGGGGCCGGTGTAGCCGTAGAAGTGGGCGGAGTAGACCAGCTTGTGGGCCTCCACGAGGGTGTGCGAGAGCGTGCGCACGGGGGCGAGGGTGGGTCGGTCGTGCGGCAGCCCGTCGACGGGTACGCCGGTCCAGTTGATGCCCTCAACGACGATGAGGAGGTTGGGGTTGGCCTCGGTGAGGATGCGGTCGGCGGCTTGCTGGGCGGCCGCGTACCAGTCGTGGGCGTCTCCCATGCCCCAGTTGGGGTCGTCCAGTATGTCGCGGCGTACCTCGTTGTAGAGGTCGGCGCCCACGACGCGGGAGTCGGTGGCGTATCGGCGGGCCATGAAGACCCAGTCGTCCGTCCACTGCTGGGTGGACTGGCTGCTGTTCCACCGTTCGTTGCCGTCGATGCCGCAGCACCAACGGGAGGTGTTCGTATGGTTGTTGAGGATGACCGCGAACCCGTCCTGGGTGAGGGCGGCCACGACGGCGTCGTAGATCTGCAGGGGCGTCCGGCCGCGCAGTTGTGGATTGGCGGCGACGGCCACGTCCGGCACGGTTGCTGTCGCGTGGATCATCTCGTTGGAGAACGGCAGCCGGATGCTGTTGATGCCGAGTTCGTGGAAGTCGGCGAGCAGTTCGGGCAGCGGGGCACGGTCGAGGCCGAGGGGGATGCCGTAGGAGTCCTGGCCGGCGTGGTGGTTGGCGGGGTCGGTGATGCTGCCGCTTCCGGTCCATGAGCCCTGTGCGCCGTCCCAGTTGGCCGACTTCAGCCGGAACCGGATTCCCCGGGCGTCGACGATGTACCGGCCCTGGGTCGACAACGGCGGCTGCCAGGTGTCGGCCGCCGCGGCGGTGGCCTGGGGGAGGGCCGTGGCGGCGACGGGCTCCGGAACGGTGGCCATCGCCGTCGGCGCCGTGGTCAACAGCGCGAGAACCGCCGCCGCTGATGTCAGGTACTTGACAATTCTACGTGTGGTCGGCATCCGGTCCTCTGTGGGAGCGCTGGGGTGAAGCTGACGAGTCGGTGTCGCGAGGGAGGTGCGCCGGTGAGTGGCGCCCTTCCGGAGTGACATCAAGGCCGGCCCTGCTCACCGGTCTTGGTGGCGGCCGCCAGCCTACAATTGTCAGCGGCCGGCGGCCTATGGGTGGACGGCTCGGTTGTTGCGCCCTCGGGAAAAGCAGGTGCGTGCGGCCTGTGTCCGTGCCAGGCTCCGCCGGTGAATCGTGAACAGATCTCCACGCTTGCCCATGCGGATCATCCGATTGCGGCCCCGCTCGACGACGACTCGGTGCGCCGACTGCTGGAACGCGGCATCCCGCGAGATGGCGCGCGGGTACTCGACCTCGGCTGTGGTGGTGGGGAGTGGCTCCTGCGCGCCCTGGCCGCGCATCCCCAACTGCGGGCCGAGGGCGTCGACATCTCCGAGAGCGCGCTGGCGCATGCGCGGAGCGCCGCTCGCACCCTCGGACTGCAAGAGCGCCTCGTCCTGCACCAGGAGGACGCCGCGGACTTCGCGGCCCCACACTTGTTCGACCTGGTGATCAGTGTCGGCGCCACGCATGCCTTCGGCGGCCTGCTCGCCACCCTCGAGGCGGCACGCAAGCACCTGGCTCCCGGCGGCCGCGTCCTGGTCGGTGACGGATTCTGGTCACAGGAGCCTTCCCCCGACGCCGTGGAGATGCTCGGCGACCTCGCCGACCTGCCGACCACCGTGGACGGTGTCATCTCCGGCGGTTGGACACCCGTCTACGGGCACATCAGCACGAGCCGGGAGCTCGACGACTACGAATGGGCCTGGACGGGGTCACTGGCCTCATGGGCCTTGGACCACCCCGACGATCCGGACAGTTCGCAGGCGCTGGCGGCAGCCACCACCCACCGCACCGAATGGCTGAGTGTCTACCGGGACGCCTTCGGCTTCGTCTGCCTGATCCTGCGCCCGACGTCCGACTGAAGCAGCCCGCGCCGGTCCGGCGAACCCCTGTCTCCCTGTGACAGCGTCCATGCCGGTCATCGCCCGGCCAACCCCTCACCGCACAATGTCGTCATGATCACCGTGCGCCTCCACCCCAGCGCCGGTGCCTCCGAGCAGAGTGATCCAGCAGGTCGGTCCGCGTGCGGACCGACCTGCACGCCGGAGAGCTGACGCAACCTCAAGAAGGGGTGTTCATGACAGGGTTGACACGTCGTAGACTCCTGGGTTCGGCCGCGGGTGCGCTGGGCGGCGCCGCGGCGCTCTCCCTCCTCCCGCCGAGCGTCCAGAAGGCCGTCGCGGCCGGGCCGCCGAAACACGGCTCGCTCCGCGACATCGAGCACGTCGTCATGCTGATGCAGGAGAACCGGTCCTTCGACCACTACTTCGGCACCCTGTCCGGCGTACGCGG
>LRTP01000667.1 GCA_001550305.1 Streptomyces diastatochromogenes | reverse complement strand
GGGCTCCGCCCCTTCCACCCCGCCAGGGGCGCTGCGCCCCCTGGACCCCCGCATCGGCCTGAACGGCCTCGTCCTCAAACGCCGGACGGGCTGAGTGATGCGGGCCGGGGTGGGTGGACGGGGTGGGTGGGGTATCGGCCTCCGGCCTCGTCCTCAAGCGCCGGACGGGCTGAGTGATGCGGGCCGGGGTGGGTGGGTGGACGGGGGTGGGTGAGGTTCGGCCTTCGGTCGCGTCCTCGAACGCCGGTCGAGCCGAGGCTTTTAGGGGCGCGGGGAACTGCGCGCCCAGCCCCCACTGTCCCGCAGTCGAGGAATCCCCCGAGGGGCCGCGCGAGCAAGAGCCCCCCCACCAACCTCGGCCAAAAGACAACAGGCGGCCGGAATTTCGGGGCGCAGCACCGTCCCCAGGGGCGCGGGGAACCGCGCGAGCAACCCCCGCTCACCCGCAGCCGAAGAAACCCACCCTCGAAAGTCGAAGCCCAGGAATGTTCCGGCGTCGTTGGGGCAGGCGCAACGTACCCCCACGGGATCCGGCCGCGGTCGGTCACCCCGACGGCGGTCGTCGTGTCATCCTCTCCCGGACCGACGACCGCCCCGTCGGGGGGGTTGTGGGGTGGGCCACACGGGACCCGGCCGTCCGGGATCCTGGATGCGCGATAGCCTGACGGCGGATCTCTCTTGACGCCGAGAGATCGATCATCGGTTCCTTTGATCGATCATTGCGGTGGACGCAGGGGACGATCCTGCACCCCGGGGCAGGGACGCCCCACCGCCTGCTGTCATACGGAGAACGCCATGACCCGCACTCCCGTGAACGTCACCGTCACCGGCGCGGCCGGCCAGATCGGTTACGCCCTGCTCTTCCGCATCGCCTCCGGCCAGTTGCTCGGCGCGGACGTGCCGGTCAAGCTGCGCCTCCTGGAGATCACGCCGGCGCTGAAGGCCGCCGAGGGCACCGCGATGGAGCTCGACGACTGCGCCTTCCCGCTGCTCGCCGGCATCGACATCACGGACGACCCGAACGTCGCCTTCGACGGCACGAACGTCGCGCTGCTCGTCGGCGCCCGCCCCCGTACCAAGGGCATGGAGCGCGGTGACCTGCTCTCCGCCAACGGTGGCATCTTCAAGCCGCAGGGCAAGGCCATCAACGACAACGCCGCGGACGACATCAAGGTCCTCGTCGTCGGCAACCCGGCCAACACCAACGCCCTCATCGCCCAGGCCGCCGCCCCGGACGTACCGGCCGAGCGCTTCACCGCGATGACCCGCCTCGACCACAACCGCGCGCTGACCCAGCTCGCGAAGAAGACGGGCTCGACGGTCGCCGACATCAAGCGGCTCACCATCTGGGGCAACCACTCCGCCACCCAGTACCCGGACATCTTCCACGCCACGGTCGCCGGCAAGAACGCCGCCGAGGTCGTGAACGACGAGAAGTGGCTCGCCGAGGACTTCATCCCGACCGTCGCCAAGCGCGGTGCCGCGATCATCGAGGCCCGTGGCGCGTCCTCCGCCGCCTCGGCCGCCAACGCCGCGATCGACCACGTGTACACCTGGGTCAACGGCACCGCCGACGGTGACTGGACCTCCATGGGTATCCCGTCGGACGGTTCCTACGGCGTGCCCGAGGGGATCATCTCCTCCTTCCCCGTCACCACCAAGGACGGCCAGTACGAGATCGTCCAGGGCCTGGACATCAACGAGTTCTCCCGCGCCCGTATCGACGCCTCCGTCAAGGAGCTCGAGGAGGAGCGCGACGCGGTCCGTGGTCTCGGTCTGATCTGACGTACCCGGCTCACCTGAGTCACTCGCAACTCATCGGCCCCGCCCGGGAAGTGCCCCGGGCGGGGCCGACGCATGCGTACAGAAAGTACGCATCGAACGTACGTGCTTTCTCGCTGTATGCGGGGGTGCACGGGGAGTAACTCTCGCTATCGTCGTGACGTACGGTCCGGTAGGGGAGCGCAGGGCTGCTCAAGAGAGCTGGGGCGCGGCCGGGGGAGACACACGGGGGTGGTCCCAGTGACGGAATCGGAGAGACGGTACGCACACAGCGAGGCGACACGGCTGTTGTGTGCCGGAGTACATCTGGACACCGTGTTCCGGGCACGGGTCATCGACGAACTCATAGGGCACGAGGAGCGGCCCGCGGCACCGTCCCTCGGTGTCGACGTCGTCGCCGTGCTCGCGCACGCGCTGCGCGCACGCCGCAGGGAGGCGCTGACCGGGCTCGGGCTGCTGGCCATCTGGGTCGTGTTCTTCCTGGTGGAGATGGTCCGGGCGGCCACCGGCGTCGCGGCCGCGGGACCCCAGGGCTTCGCCGAGGCGTTCGGCGCCCTCGCGGTGTTCTTCTACGCCGCCGTCTGCTTTCTGCTGTGGTCCGCGCGGGTCGCGTCCGGGTGGGGCATGAGCATGTACGCCGCGAGCCGGGACGAGTCCGCCCGGCTGCGGCTGCCGCGCAGGGCGACCGCCTGGGGGCTCACCTTCATGGCGCGGGCCGCGGAGCTCGCCTACTGGGTGTACGCGTTCACCCAGTTGCTCCATGACCCCTTTCTGGTGATCTTCCCGCTCCTGCTCACCTTCGTGATCGGTGCCCACCGCTCCCAGGTGGCCGCGGTCATGAGCGTCGAACTGTCCCGGGACGCCTTCGCCCGTACGACCGTGGCGCTGCCCATGGGCAGCGAGCGTCAGCTCCGGGTCGCGCGGGCCGTCACCTGGGAGCAGCACGCGTCCGTGGCGCTCTACGACGCCCACCGGCCGTTCGTCGGCGCGGGAAAGCCGTACGAACCCTGGTCGTTCGCGATGGAGATCACCCCCGCCAAGAAGCCGTTCGACGGCCTGAACGGCAAGCTGCCCGAGCAGACCGGCGACGGTTCGGCGAACGGGCACCGCCCGCAGGTGCAGTTGACCAACCGGCAGATCCTCGACCTGGTCGTACCGAAGCTGGAGGCGCTGCGGGAGTCCGCCGCGCGCACCAGCCGGGACCGGCTCAAGGACCTGGAGGTCGAGGAGTTCGTCTACCTGCCGTACGGCGTGGGCCGCAACCAGGGTGTGTACGAGCCGTCGTCGGCCCGGCTGCACCTGGACGGGGCGGTGGACGAGGGCGGCGAGGCGCGCCGTCACTTCCTGCGGGTCAGGGTCGGCGCCTGGGACGAGCAGGTGGTGGTCTCGGTGCTGGTCCGCGTCCACACGCAGGGCGGGATGCTGGTCCTGGAAGTCGTGCCGCACGTGCTGGGGCCGATCTTCGAGGAGTACCGGCGCGTCGACTTCATCGCGGCCTCCGGGGAGGGCGCGACGGGGCGTGAGGTGGTGCGGACGGTGCTGTCCGCCCCGGCGACGGGCGTGGTGGCCGGGTTCTCCATGCTGCGCACCCTCGTCCAGTGCCTGCGCACCTGGCTGGCCCGGCCCGAACAGGCCCCGCCGGACGCCCCGTTGGTGTCCGTGCGGGAGATGGGCAGCACCGACCGGCTGTCGCTGTTCCAGGAGATGGACGTCAGCCGTTACATCAAGACCGTCGAGGACCGGATCGCGAGCGGGGTGCGCGAGGCGCTGCGGCGCAGCGGCTGTGAGACGGGCAGCTTCGAGCAGAACATCTTCAACGTGGCCGCGGGCGGCCAGTTCATCGGGCAGATGAGCGGTGGCACCGCGGTGGGCCGGATCAGCAAGAGCGCCGTCTCCATGGGCAGTGGGGGCGCGTCGTACAACGAGGGGAACAGGGATGACTGAGGGCTCGGGCGGGCGGGTCGACCGGATCACGCGCAGTGCGGTGAACTTCGGCGACCACGGCACCGCGAACTATCACGAGGCGCCGCCCGCGGCCGGCGCCGACGAGACGACCGTGGCGCTCCTGGAGGCCGTCCGCACGTTGCGCGATCATCTGCGGCTGCTCACGGAGACCGACGACACGACCGGCCTCGACGGCGAACTGGCCGTGGTGCAGGGGGAGATCGAGAGAACGGGCCAGGCGGACCCGGCGCGGCTCGGCCGGCTGCGGATGCGTCTGGACACCGCCGCCGCGGCCGTGGCGGGGCTGGCGTCGACGGCGGCCGTGGTGCAGGTGATCGCGCAGCTGGCCGGATAGCGGTCGGCGCGGGACGGGTCTAGTGGGAACGGGGTGACGAGGTGGCGCAACGGTGGGACGAGGACCGCCAGCGGTGGGTCGACGACGACGGCGCGGGCGGGCAGGGCAGGGGCGGGGCCGGTGGTGGCGGGGTGCCGCCGGACGCGGAGCAGCAGTTGTGGCC
>LRTP01000666.1 GCA_001550305.1 Streptomyces diastatochromogenes | reverse complement strand
GCCCGGCTGCCGGCTGCGGTGGCAGTTGCCGGACGCGATCGGCCAGGTGGAGTCCGGGCAGGCGCGCGGCGGTCGGGTGACGGCGGACGGTACGACCGTGGCGCCCATCCTCGGGCCGCGGCTGGACGGCGGCGCCTTCGCCGTCGTGCGGGACACCGACGGCGGTGCGTACGACGGGGACGCGGCCTACGACCGGGCGGTCGGACCGATGCAGTTCATCCCGTCGACCTGGGCCCGCTGGGGCACGGACGGCAACGGCGACGGGCGGGCCGACCCGGAGAACGTCTTCGATGCGGCGCTCGCCGCCGGGCGCTACCTGTGCGCGGGCGGACGAGACCTCTCCGACCCGGCCGAGCTGGACCGGGCGATCCTCGGCTACAACCACTCGGAGGCGTATCTGCGCACGGTCAGGGCCTGGTACGCGTACTTCCTGGAGGGGTACCGGGTCGTGCCGGACAGCTCCGCGAAGTCCTCGGCGCACCCGGAGCCGTCGCGGCCGCCGTCCACGCCGAAGCCCTCGCCGACACCGTCCGCCCGGCCGAGCGCCGTCCCCTCCCCGACACCGTCCGCACGTCCCTCGCCGACCCCCGGCACGTCCCGTCCGGCGGGCGGGGCCACTCCGACGGAGAAGCCCCAACTCCCCGCGCCCGGCACGGACATCGAACTGCCCGGCGACGACCTGCTGCCCAGCGGCGGTCCGCTGACCAGTAACAGCGGGGACTCGACGACCTCCGCCCCCTCCACAACCGCGACTACCGGGCGGTAATGTCACCACCCGCCGGACGGCACAGGACCGGCGGGTGAGCGCAAAGGGGCCCTCATGGCGACGGACATGCCGGACATGCCTGCGGAAATACAGGCGGCCCACGACCGTTGGCAGCGCATGTGGAGCCACCGCGAGCAACTGCTCAAGGTGGCCCGGCGCAGGTCGATGAGCCCGGAGGACGCCGAGGACGCGGTCCACGAGGCCATGCTGCGCGCCGCGGAGCGCCCCGACCTGGACGACGAGCGCCTCGGCGGCTGGCTGACGACCGTGACCATGCGGCTGTGCGTCGATCGGTATCGCCAGGTCAACCGTGAGGCCGAGGTACACCGCAGCCCGACGCTCGCCGCGCCGGGTCCGGTGCCCGTCGAGGAGGCGGTGTGCGACCGGGCCGAGGCCAAGTGGCTGGCCGTGCGGAGCGGGGAGCTGCCCGGGCGCCAGGCCGAGGCGCTCCGGCTGAAGTCCGAGGGCCTCGACGTCGGACAGGTCGCCGTGCGCATGGGGCTGAGTTATCGCACCGTCGAGTCGCTGCTCGCCCGGGCCCGGCGCACGCTGCGCAACTCGCTGGCCGGAACGCTGAGCCTCGCCCTGTTCCTGTGGGGGCGCGGCAAGCTACGCGCGGGCGGACACGCGCAGGCCGTGGCGGTGACCTCGACGGCCGCGACCCTGGTGGTGGCGGGGTTCGTGTTGCCGTACGTCCACGACGGGGCCAGGCAGGGCACGGCTCCCCGACCCTCCGTGTCCCGCATGGCCCAGGCGACCAAGCAGACCGTCCGACCTGACGGCGTCGGCCGGGTGGCCGCCCCGAACGCCCGTTATCGGTCGGCCGCCTCGGCGTCCCACGCGGCGACGCCGACGGTGCCGCCCGGCGATGACGTCCGGTCGTTGCTGCCTCTGTCGGTGCCACCGCTGCCGGACGCCTCGCTGTCACCCGTGCCGTCCGTCCCCGACGTCCCCGGCGTGTCCGACCTGCCGAGCGTGCCCGGCCTCCCCGATCTGCCGGCCACGTCCACGGTCCCGACGACGCCTCCGGCCCTCCCGGAGGCTCCCGCCACGTCCTCCGCCCCGGTCGACGTACCGACCCCGACCGCGCTGCCGTAGAACCGCCGGAAAGCTGTCGTAGAACCGCCGGCCAAAAGGACTGCCGTAGAACCAGCGGAAAACGCGCGGCCGTCGAGCCGTCGGAAACCCGGCCGCAAGAATCCCGAAAAAAATCCGCCTCCGTCGCGACGGACGCCCGGCCCCTCCCCGTAGAGCAGATGTCGGAGCTGCTCCACGGCCGAAGGGTGGACCGGATGGGTGTCGAGATCTGTGTGGAAGGGCTGACCAAGTCCTTCGGTCACCAGGTCATCTGGCAGGACGTCTCGCTGACGCTGCCCGCCGGGGAGGTCTCGGTCATGCTCGGCCCCTCGGGCACGGGCAAGTCGGTGTTCCTCAAGACGCTCGTCGGACTGCTGAAGCCGGACCGCGGTTCCGTGAAGGTCGCGGGCCGGGACGTCACCAAGCTGCGCGAGCACGAGCTGTACGAGGTGCGGAAGCTGTTCGGGGTGTTGTTCCAGGACGGCGCGCTGTTCGGCTCGATGAACCTGTACGACAACATCGCTTTCCCGCTGCGCGAGCACACCCGCAAGTCCGAGAGCCAGATCCGGCGCATCGTGCTGGAGAAGATGGACATGGTCGGGCTGATCGGTTCGGAGGGGAAGCTGCCCGGCGAGATCTCCGGCGGGATGCGCAAACGGGCCGGGCTGGCACGAGCGCTGGTCCTCGATCCGGAGATCATCCTGTTCGACGAACCGGACTCGGGCCTCGACCCGGTGCGCGTCGCGTACCTCAACCAACTCATCGTCGACCTCAACGCGCAGATCAACGCGACGTTCCTGATCGTCACGCACGACATCGCCTCGGCCCGCCAGGTGCCGGACAACATCGGGCTGTTGTTCCGCCGTGAGCTGGTCATGTTCGGGCCCCGTGAGGAGCTGCTGAGCAGCGACGAGCCCGTCGTACGGCAGTTCCTGAACGGCCGGATGCAGGGGCCGATCGGGATGGCGGAGGAGAAGGACGCCGCGCAGGTCGAGCAGGAGCTGGCGCGGCTCGCCGACGCGGACCGGAAACCCCGCCACGTCGGCAACGACATGACGCCGCGCCTGATGCCGGGCCCCGGCATCGCCCGTCCGGCCCGCTGGGAGGCGATCGCGAGACGCGAGGCCGAGCTGCACCGGAAGGCGGTGACCGGCGCATGAGACTGTCACCCACCGGGGCGCTGAGGCACTCGGGGAACCTCTTCGCGATGGCGCTGGACGTCGTCCGGACCATGCCCCGACGGCCGTTCCAGGCACGGGAGTTCATCCAGCAGGCCTGGTTCGTCGCGAGCGTCACCATCCTGCCGACGGCCCTGGTGTCCATCCCCTTCGGCGCGGTCATCGCGCTGCAGATCGGCAGCCTGACCCGGCAGCTCGGCGCCCAGTCCTTCTCCGGGGCGGCCTCGGTCCTCGCGGTGCTGCGGGAGGCCTCGCCGATCGTCACCGCGCTGCTGATCGCGGGCGCCGGCGGTACGGCGATCTGCGCGGATCTCGGGGCGCGGAAGATCCGCGAGGAGATCGACGCGATGCAGGTGCTGGGCATCGATCCCATCCACCGGCTGGTCGTCCCGCGGGTCCTGGCGTCGATGGTGGTGGCGGTGCTGCTCAACGGCCTGGTGTCGGTGGTGGGCGTCGCGGGCGGCTACTTCTTCAACGTCGTCCTGCAGAACGGCACGCCGGGCGCGTATCTCGCCTCCTTCACCACGCTCGCCCAGCTCTCCGACCTGTGGGCGGCCGAGATCAAGGCGCTGGTGTTCGGCGCGATCGCCGCGATCGTCGCCTCGTACAAGGGACTCAACGCGAAGGGCGGCCCGAAGGGCGTGGGCGACGCGGTGAACCAGTCGGTGGTGATCACCTTCATGTTGCTGTTCGTGACGAACTTCGTGATGACCGCCGTGTACTTCCAAGTCGTTCCGCAGAGGGGCTGAGTCGTGGCGCTGCTGAATCGTCTGGAGGAACTGGGCAGCCAGTTGTCCTTCTACGGCCGCTCGTTGGCGTGGACGGGCCGCACCGTACGCCGCTACAAGAAGGAGATCCTGCGGCTGCTCGCCGAGGTGAGCTTCGGACGCGGCGCCCTCGCCGTCGTGGGCGGCACGGTCGGCGTCATCGCCTTCCTGTCGTTCTTCACCGGCACGGAGGTGGGCCTCCAGGGCTACGCCGCGCTCAACCAGCTCGGCACCTCGAACTTCGTGGCGTTCCTCTCGGCGTACTTCAACACCCGGGAGATCGCGCCACTGGTGGCGGGGCTCGCGCTGTCCGCGACGGTGGGGGCCGGGTTCACGGCGCAGCTGGGCGCGATGCGGATCAGCGAGGAGACGGACGCCCTCGAAGTCATGGGCGTGCCCTCGCTGCCGTTCCTGGTGACCACCCGGATGATCGCCGGTTTCGTCGCGGTGATCCCGCTGTACGTGGTCGGGCTGCTGTCCTCGTACTTTGCCGCCCGCACCATCACCACCGGCTACTACGGGCAGTCGGCGGGCACCTACGACCACTACTTCCAGCAGTACCTGCCGCCGGTCGACGTGCTGTGGTCCTTCGGGAAGGTGCTCGTCTTCGCCGTTCTGATCATCCTGGTGCACTGCTTCTACGGCTACTACGCGAGCGGCGGCCCGGCGGGCGTCGGCGTCGCCGTGGGCCGCGCCGTGCGCACCTCGATCGTCGCGATCAACGTCCTGGACTTCTTCCTGTCGCTCGCGATCTGGGGCGCCAGCACGACCGTACGGATTGCGGGGTGAGCCGTATGAGAGTGCTGAGACTGCGGTTGTACGGCGTCGTGTTCCTCGCTGTGCTCGCGCTGCTGCTGTCCCTGTCCGTCGCCGTGTACCAACAGGTGTTCACCCCGGCCGTACGGATCGAGCTGGAGGCCGACAGCATCGGCGACCAGCTCGATCCCCGCGCCGACGTCAAGCTGCGCGGGTTGCTGGTCGGCGAGGTGCGCGCGGTCCACGCCGACGGGACGAAGGCGACGCTCGACATCGCGCTCAAGCCGGAGTACGTCGCGTCCATCCCGTCCGACGTGCGCGCACGCCTGCTGCCCAAGACCCTGTTCGGCGAGAAGTACGTCGACCTGGTCGCGCCCGCCCGCTCCTCGGCCAGGCCCATCCGCGCGGGGGACGTCATCACCCAGGACCGCACCCGCGTCGGCATCGAGCTCCAGCAGCTGATGAACGACCTGCTGCCGCTGCTGCGGACCGTGCAGCCCGGCAAGCTCAACGCCACGCTCTCCGCCTTCGCCACCGCCCTCGAGGGGCGCGGCGACCGGATCGGCGACAACCTCACGCGTGTGGAGGACTATCTGCACCGGCTCGATCCGCACCTGCCGTCCCTCACCGAGGACTTCGCCCGCTTGGCCGATGTCGCCGAGGTGTACGGCGACGCGGCCCCCGACCTGATGGAGATCCTGCGCAACACCGTCACCACCAGCCGCACCCTGGTCGATCAGCGGGACCGGCTCGCGTCTGCGCTCACCACGACGGCCACTGCCGCGGGCACCGCGAACGACTTCCTCGACGCGAACGGCGACCGGCTGATCACCCTGGGCCGGGTCTCCCGCCCCACGCTCGACCTCTTCGCCCGCTACTCGCCCGAGTACCCCTGCCTCTTCGCCGGCCTGGTGCGCGAGGAGCAGGCATCCGAGCAGGCTTTCCGGGGCGGCAGGATGCACATCACGCTCGAAGTCGTCCGCCCGCAGGGGGCGTACGAACCCGGCGAGTATCCGCGCTACGACGATCGGTCGGGGCCCAACTGCCGCGACCTGCCCCATCCGCCGGTGCCCGCGCCCGGGGTTCACCTCAACGACGGTTCGGCGAAGGGCGGTTCGTCCGGCCCGGGCGGCGTCTCCGCCACCCGGGCCGAGCAGCGCGCAGTCGGCTCGCTCGTCGCGCCCGTCATGGGCGTGCCCGCCGACGAGGTACCCCCGGTCGCGACGCTGTTGTTCGGACCGATGGCGCGCGGGACGGCGGTGAGCGTCGCATGAGGATCACGAGGATCATGAAGACCGCGAAGACTACGAGGTCCACGAGGACGTCAGGAGCCCGGCAGGCCGCCGCCCCGCTGATCAAGTTCAGCCTCTTCGCCCTGGTGACGATCCTGGCGACGGCCCTGCTCGCCGCCACCATCGTCAACATCTCGCTCACCCCCGAGCACACGTACCGCGCGGTGTTCAGCGACGTGACGGGCCTGGAGAAGGGCGACGACATCCGGGTGGCCGGGGTGCGGGTCGGCCAGGTCGAGGGCATCCGGATCAAGGACCGGACGCTGGCGGAGGTCACCTTCACTGTCGGTGAGGACCGGCCGCTGCTGAACAGCACCGGCGCGGTCATCCGCTACCGGAACCTGGTCGGACAGCGTTACGTCGCCCTGACCGAGGGCGCGGGAGACGGCACCCGGCTGAAGCCCGGCACCACGATCCCGCTGTCGCGCACCCAGCCCGCGCTGGACCTCAACGCACTGCTGAACGGCTTCAAGCCACTGTTCGCGGCGCTCAGCCCGCAGGACGTCAACCAGCTCGCCACCGAGATCATCCGGACCCTCCAGGGTGAGGGCGGCACCGTCAACAGCCTGCTCGCGCACACGGCTTCGCTCACCACCACGCTGGCCGGCCGCGACAAGCTGATCGGCTCGGTGGTCGACCACCTGAACACCGTGCTGGAGACGCTGGACAAGCGCGGCGCCCGTTTCTCCGGGCTTCTCAAGCAACTGCGCCGGGTGATCTCGGGGCTGTCCGCCGACCGCAAGCCCATCGGGCAGTCCCTGGTGGGCATCGGCGATCTGACGGACGCCACCTCGGGGCTGCTCAAGGACGCGCGTCCGCCCCTGAAGGACGACATCGCCGAGCTGACCGATCTCACCGGAACGCTGAACAAGAACGAGAACACCGTGGAGGGCGTGCTGAAGCGGCTGCCGAACAAGCTGGGCGAGCTGACGGGGACGGCGTCCTACGGCTCGTGGTTCAACTTCTACCTCTGCGACTTCGACGGCCGGATCGTGCTGCCGAAGACGAAGCAGGTGCTCACTCCCGAGCTGCACGTGGCGAGGGCGAGGTGCGGCGCATGACAAAGCACTTCCTTCCGCGCAGGACCCGTGAGCGCCGCCCGGAGCCGCTGGTCAAGGTCCGCATCGACCCGCCGAAGCTCCCGAAGATACGGCTCCTGCCGCGCCGGGCACCCCGCCCCCGCCGCCCCGAACCCCTGGTCAAAGTCCGCATCGACCCGCCCAAGCTGCCCCGCATACGGATACGCCGCCCGCGGCTGACCCCGTTCCGCGAGCGCAACCCCGTGGTGATCGGAGCCGTCGGCCTCATCATTCTCGCGCTGCTGACCGTGGCCGCGTTCAACGCCGACAGCCTGCCGCTGATCGGCGGCGGCGAGACGTACAGCGCGGCCTTCTCGGAGGCGGGCGGCCTCAAGCCCGGCGACGAGGTGCGGATCGCGGGCGTCAAGGTCGGCAAGGTCAAGGACGTCGATCTGGACGGCGACCACGTCAGGGTCACCTTCGAGATCAAGGGCGATCCGGGGTTCGGCACCGAGACCGGCGCCTCGATCCGGGTCAAGACGATCCTCGGCGCGAAGTACCTCGCGCTGCATCCCAAGGGACCGGGACAGCTGAAGCCCGGCAGCGAGATACCGCTGAAGAGGACGGTTCCGGCGTACGACGTCGTGCAGGCGTTCAGCGATCTCACCACGACGACGGAGAAGGTCGACACCGACCGGTTGGCGAAGGCCCTGGACACCATCTCCACCACGTTCCAGGACTCGCCCGCCGAGGTACGGGCATCAATCAAGGGCCTGTCGAAGATCTCCCGTACGGTCGCCTCGCGCGACAAGGCGCTGGGAGAACTCCTCGACCACGCGAACGGTGTCACGGGCGTACTGGCCCAGCACTCCGAGGACTTCACCGCGCTGGTCAAGGACGGGGACCAGCTGTTCAAGGAGATCAGCAAGCGGCGCGAGGCGATCCACAAGCTGCTGAAGACCTCCGCCGCGCTCGGCATCGAGCTCTCCGGCCTGGTCGAGGACAACGACAAGGAGATCGGGCCCGCGCTCAAGGGCCTGAACACCGTGGTGCGGATGCTCGAACGGAACCAATCCAGCCTCGACCGGAGCGTCAAGCTGCTCGCGCCCTACGTCCGGGTCTTCAGCAACGCCCTCGGCAACGGCCGCTGGTTCGACAGCTATGTCCAGAACCTGGTCGCCGCTCCAGTGGTGCCGCGCACGGGAGGCACCCGGTGAAGAACCTGAAGAGGCGCGTGGCCGTGGTCACCGCACTGGCCCTCGTCGCCGCGCTCACCTACGTGCTGTGGCCGCGCTCCGAGTCCGTGCACGTCACCGCGTACTTCCCGCGCACCGTCGGCATCTACCCCGGCTCGGACGTCCGCGTCCTCGGCGTCCGGATCGGCGAGGTCGAGAAGATCACGCCGGAGGGCGACCGGGTGCGGGTGGAGCTGAAGTACGACGAGGGCCGCAAGGTGCCGGCGGACGCCAAGGCCGCTGTCATCAACTCCTCGGTGGTCAGCGACCGTTACGTACAACTGCTGCCGGTGTACCGAAGGGGCCCGGTACTGCGGAACGGCGCCGTCATCCCCGAGACGCGGACGGCCGTACCGGTCGAACTGGACCGCGTCTTCGACAGCCTGCACACGACGGCCGACGCGCTCGGCCCCCAGGGCGCCAACAAGGACGGCTCGCTGTCGCGGCTGCTCGGGGTGAGCGCGGACAACCTCGACGGCCAGGGCGAGAACCTCAACCAGACGGTCGAAGACCTCTCGCAGGCCGTCACCACGCTGTCCGACGGCCGCACGGACCTGTTCGGCACGGTGCGGAATCTGCAGGTGTTCACGGCCGCGCTGGCCGCCGACGACAAGAACGTGCGGTCCTTCAACACCAGCCTCGCCGAGGTCGCCGGACAGCTCGCGGGCGAGCGCAAGGACCTCGCGGACGCACTCAAGAACCTGGGGACGGCGCTCGGCGACGTGTCCGCCTTCGTGAAGAACAACGAGAAGTCGCTGACCTCGAACGTGCGGGGCCTCAGCAAGGTGACCAAGGTGCTCGTCACCCAACGGGCCGCGCTGGCCGAACTGTTGGAGGTCGCTCCCACGGGTTTGTCGAACCTGAACAACGCCTACAACCCGTCCTCGGGCACCCTCGACACCCGCAACAACGCGCAGCAGGCACAGGATCCGTCCTCACTGCTGTGCTCCGTACTGAGGACGACCGGCGACGAAGGCGGCAGGAACCCCGACTGCAAGGAGCTCAAAGACCTCTTCGACTCCCTGCCGAAGGTGCCTCAGGGCCCCGCGGTGACGGGCACGGTCGACCGGACGCTCGGCGGAATTCTGGGGGCGAGCGCATGAGCGCACTGCGCAAGGTCGGGGCGGTCGCGTGGGCCGCGGTCGGCTCGCTGCTGCTGTCCGGCTGCGAGTTCAACGGCTGGTACGACGTCCAGCTGCCCGGCGGAGCCGCCTCCGACGGCCACGCCTACCACGTCACCGTCGAGTTCCGCGACGTCCTCGACCTGGTGCCGCAGTCGGCCGTGAAGGTCAACAACGTCACCGTGGGCGCGGTCGAGAAGGTGGAACTGGACGGGTGGCACGCGCGCGTACGGCTGCGGGTCGCCGACTCGGTGAAGCTGCCCGCCAACGCGGTCGCCGAGCTGCGGCAGACCAGCATGCTCGGCGAGAAGTACGTCGCGCTCTCCGCCCCGACCGGCACGGCCCCCATGGGCCGGCTCGGGGACGGCGACCGCATCCCGCTGTCCCGCAGCGGCCGCAACCCGGAGATCGAGGAGGTGCTGTCCGCGCTCTCCGCGCTGCTCAACGGCGGCGGAGTGGCCCAGCTCAAGACGATCACCGTGGAGCTGAACAAGGCCCTGGACGGCCGGGAGAACCGGGTCAGATCGCTGCTCAAGGAACTGAACACCTTCATCGGCGGCCTGGACGACCAGCGGAAGGACATCGTCCACGCCCTCGAGGCCGTCGACCGGCTCGCCGGGCGGCTCGGCAAGGAGAAGAAGACGATCGCCCGGGCCGTCGACACGATGCCACCTGCTCTGAAGGTCCTGGCCGACCAGCGCCGCGATCTGACGAGGATGCTCACCGCCCTGTCGAAGCTGGGCACGACGGGCACCAAGGTGGTCAACGCCTCGCACGACGACACGGTCGCGAACCTCAAACGGCTGCGGCCCATCCTGCAACAGCTGAACAAGGCGGGCGACGATCTGCCCAACTCACTCGAGCTGCTGACCACTTACCCGTTCCCGCGCAACGCGGTGGACGCCGTCAAGGGGGACTACGTCAACCTCGACATCACGGCCGACCTCGATCTGTCCGACCTCTACGGAAACCTGACGGACGGCAACTCCGGCCGCGGCAAGGGCGATTCTCACAAGCCCCGCACTCCCGACGTACCGAATCTCCCCGGTCTCCCCGGTCTCCCCGATCTGCCGAGCGTGCCGACGCCCACGGCGCTGCCGAGCACACCGAGCCTGCCGTCGTCCCCCTCGCTGCCGTCGGCCCCTTCGGGCGGGGGCGGGCCGCTGTGCCCGCCGGTGTGCACCAGCAGCTACACCACCCAACGCGGGCTGCCCGAGGGGATAGACCTCGCGCTCGCGGAGCTGATGCTGAAGGGGGTTCAGCCGTGATCACCCGTACAGTCAAGGCCCAGCTCCTGGCCTTCGCCACCGTCACCGCCGTCGGGGTGTCGTACGTCGGCGCCGAGTACACCGGTCTGGTGGACGACGTCCTGGGCCGCGGCTACACCGTGCAAGCGGACTTCGCCGACTCAGGGGGCATCTTCCCCGGCGCCGAGGTCACCTACCGCGGAGTGCCGGTGGGTCGCGTCGGCGCGCTGCGGCTGACCGGCTCCGACGGCGTCTCGGTCGCTCTCGACATCAAGGACGGCACGCCACGCATCCCGGCGGACACCCTCGCCGTGGTGGCGAACCGTTCGGCGGTGGGCGAGCAATACGTGGATCTACAGCCACGTACTTCGCATGGCCCGTACCTCCTCGACGGCAGCGCCATCCCGCGCGGCAGCACGCGCGTGCCACTGCCCACGACGGACCTGGTCCTGAGCCTGGACCGGCTGGTGAACTCGGTCGGCAAGGACGATCTACGGGTCACCGTGGACGAGTTGGGCAAGGCCTTCTCGGGCACCGGCCCGAATCTGAGCCGACTGGTGGACTCGGGCAACGCGCTCGTGGAGTCGGCCTCCGAGTCGCTCCCCCAGACGATCTCGCTGATCGAGGACTCGCGAAAGGTCCTCAAGACGCAGTCCGACCAGGGCTCGTCCATCAAGTCGTTCGCGCACGACCTGGCGGCTCTCACGGCACAGCTGAAGTCGAGCGACGGAGACCTGCGCAAGCTGATCGGCAACGCGACACCGGCCGCGCAGCAGGTGAACTCGCTGCTGAAGAACATCTCTCCGCGCCTGTCGGTCCTGCTGGCCAATCTGATCAGCGGTGGCCAGGTCACGCTGGCCAACCTGCCCGGCGTGGAGCAGTCCCTGGTCACCTTCCCGGCACTGGTCGCGGGCAGCTACACGGTCGTCCCGGGCGACGGCACCACCCACTTCGGCCTGGTGGTGAACGCCGACGACCCGCCGCCGTGCACCCAGGGGTACGGCACGGCACGGCGCGACCCCTCGGACACCAGCCCGCGCGAGGCGAACACCGACGCACGCTGCACGGCCCCGCGCGGAAGCAAGACGTCGGTACGGGGCGCGCAGAACGCCCCCGGCGCGTCGGCCGCTTCCGGCGATGCGAACCAGGCGGCGTACGTGACGCCGTACATCACGCCTTACGACCCGGAGACCGGCACCGCGACCGGCCCGGACGGCAGACCGGTCGAGATCGGCTCGACGGGCGGCCAACAGGCGATGTTCGGAAAGGAGTCGTGGCAATGGCTGCTGGTAGGGCCGATGGCATGAGCGGGACGATGAACAGGACCATGAACGTGACCGTGTCGGGCAAGACCGTGTCGGGCAGAGCGTGGTCGGGCAGGGCGTCGTCGGTGGCGCTCGCCGTGGCGACCGTCCTCACGACGGCGCTGACGATCTGGCTGGTCCTCGGGCTCTACGACCAGCACGACAGGGCGCAGCGGCGCCAGGACATCCTGGCCGCGGCCCGCCAGTCGGCGCTGAACTTCACCTCGCTCGACTACCGGCACTACGACCGGGACAGCGCGAACGTCCTCCAGGGCGCCACCGGCGACTTCAAGAAACAGTTCGCCGCGCAGACCGAGCAGCTGACCAAGCTCGTCGCCGCGAACGAGTCCGTGTCCGAGGGCCAGATCCTCGACGCGGGCATCGTCCGCTCCGACGAGCACTCGGCCCGCGTCCTGGTGGTCGCCGACAGCACGGTGACCAACACCGCCGCTCCCAAGGGCGAGGCGCGCACCTACCGCCTGCAGCTCGACCTGGTGCACCGAAACGGCCGCTGGCTGACCTCCGACGTCGAGTTCGTCGGCTGACCGCGCCCTCCCCGCCGTACGACCCATGAGGACACGAGGACACGAGGACATGAGGAGTAAGACCGTGGCGAAGACGACCACCCGAAGCCGCGGCTCCGGTGCCGGTGCCGGATCCGGTACCCGGCACACCATGACCGCGGCCGCCCGCGCGGCGGCCAAGCGCGCGGAGCGCGGCCACCTCGAACCGGACCCGGCGTCCACCGACGAGGTGGCACCGGGACGGCCCGAGGCACCGGCCGCCGGCCGCACCGTGCTCATCGAGGCCCCCGATGAGGACGGCTGGGACGACCCGCCCGAGCCCTCGCCGGAGTGCTTCGAGGAGGACGCACCGCAGGAGGAGGGCGAGCCCGGCCCCGGTACGGCTGGGCGGCACGGTCGGCGGCGGCTGCTCACCGCCGCCCTGTGTGTCCTGCTCCTGGCGGGCCTGGTCGCGGCCACCGTTCTCGGGTGGCGCTACCGGGAGGGCGTGCGGGCCGAACAGGCGCGCGGTCAGGCACTCGCGGCCGCACGCCAGGCGGCGCCGGTCGTGCTGTCGTACGACTACAGGCACCTGGACCGCGACTTCGCCGCGGCCCGCGCCCGGCTCACCGGGCACTTCCGCGACGAGTACCGGAAGACCACCACGACGGTGGTCGGGCCGACGGCCAGGAAGTACCACGGGGTGGTGAAGGCCACGGTGGCGCAGCCCACCGGCGGCTCCCCGGCGGCCTCCGTGATCTCGGCCTCGGCCGACCGGGCCGTGGTCCTCCTCTTCGTCAACCAGGTGACCACGAGCACCCAGGTCTCGGGCTCCCGCGTGGACCTGAACCGGGTGCGGATGACGGTGGCCCTTACGTCCGACGGCTGGAAGGTGAGCGGGGTCGACGCGCTCTGACCGCTGCTTCTTCCGGGCGCACCCCCGGCCGTACGGGATCACCAGGTGTGAGCCACGTCCACTACGAGATGGTTGGCCGTCTGGAAGACCCGGAACGGCAGCCGGGCGCGGACGCCCAGTCCGGCCTGGGTGTAGCCCTCGGAGCCACCTGTGAACTTGAACTCCCGGAAGGTCCGGTACCCGGTGACGTCGACGGAGGGAAGCGGCGGGTAGGGCTGCCCGGTCGCCGGGTCGTAGCGCGGGGAGAACAGCGAGATCTCCAGGATGGCTCCGCCCTTGATCGGAACCACGACGTCGCTCGGGTCCTGGTGCAGTACGTCGACGTAGCGGACGGTGTAGCCGATGGGGTCGGCCGCCGTGCCCTGGGCGTCGAGGACCAGACGGTCGAAGCACTCGTGCTGTCCGGCCCTCACGTCGACCAGTCGCCTGGAGGCAACGGAGTCACCGGTCTTGTCCAGACTCCCCCACGTCACGGCGCAGTCCACGGCCGTCGGCGCGGCCACCGCCGGAACCGTGCCGGCCAACAGACCGCCGCCCGCCAGCATCATCGCGGCCAGTGCGGTACCTATCCGTCGCATGACTACCCCCCGGTAGCTCGCGTAGGTGTGTGTCTGTTCAGACCGGCGGCCTTCCGGAAGGTTGTGCGTGGTGGAGTAGCCCATTGCGGCGCAGAGGCCCGTCCAGCACCAACCGCCCCGTGAGTCCTCGGTGTCTTCCGCGTGCGCCGCCGTCTGGTGCCTTTCTTCCTGCCGTTCTCTCTCGGCCTGACCGCGCCCCTCCCGTCGTTACGGCTTACGCGCAAGTCCACCGTGCTCGGCGACTACCTTCCGGACGCCCGAACCAGGCTCCGGACGCCACTCCGTCACGGAGACGACACCGGGCTCGACAAGCTCCAGACCGTCGAAGAACGCGGTGATCTCATCAATGGAGCGCAGGTTGTACGGAACGGCGCCGCTGTTGTTGTAGGCGTCCTGGGCCTGCTCGAAGACCGGGTCGATGCCGCGCGACCCGTCGTTGATGGAGAGGTAACTGCCCGAGGGCAGGGCGCTCATCAGCCGGGTGACGATGGAACGCGCCTGATCGTAGTCGGCGACATGACCCAGGATGTTGCTGAGGATGAGCGCGGTGGGACGACCGAAGTCCAGCGTCTTGGCGGCGACTTCAAGAATGCGGTCCGGGTCCGTCACGTTGGCGTCGATGTAGGCGGTCGCACCCTCCTCGGTGGAGTACAGCAGGGCGCGGGCGTGGGCGAGCACCATCGGATCGTTGTCGACGTAGACGATCCGCGCCTCGGGAGCGAGCCCCTGGGCGACCTCGTGGGTGTTCTGCGCGGTCGGAAGCCCGGTGCCGACGTCCAGGAACTGCCGGATACCCGCCTCGGAGACGAGATACGCGATGTTGCGACGCAGGAAGGCACGGCTGGAGCGAGCGATGGTGACGATCCCGGGAAACACCTCGGTGTACGCGTCACCGGCCGCCTCGTCGACGGGGTAGTTGTCCTTGCCGCCGAGCCAGTAGTTCCAGATACGGGCGGAGTGCGGCACCGACGTATCGATCTTCTGCTGCTCCGCCGGCTCGGGTGTCGTCACAGGGTCACTCATGATTCGTGTACGTCCTTCAACCGGGGCGGGGATCATTCGCGGCACATCCTACGATCGAACTCCCTTTCCTGGCCCACTAGTTCGTGTATTCCGACTGATGCGCTGGTCGTGGGACGGGCTGACATCCACGCATCGCTCTCGCTACTCGGACGCAACTCCTGGACGCGCGCCTGCGCGCCCATGCCGCGCGCGACACCCGGATGACGGGTCCGACCAGGGCCGATCGGCGGTCGAGACAGTCGGGCAGAGAAGTTATGGGGCTCACCGCAGAAGAGGGTGCAGTCGGGGTCTGTCGGTTTTCGAGGTCGCCGGCACGGATTTTCACGCTCGGCAGCACTCCTGTCCGGGCGCGACGAGACGTGCGCCGGGGAACGAGCTATGCGCCGTCGTTGCCCTCGCGCAGGGAATGGATCATGCTCCGCAGGATCCGGAACGCGCCTGACTGCTCGGTCTCGGTCATGCCGGCCAGCATTCTGACCTCGACGGACCGGACCGCTACGGTCGCCTTCTCGAGGCTCTGTCGGCCGCGAGGCGTGAGCCGCGCGGGAAGAACCTTCCCGACGGGTGCCTCCGCAGGCCGGGTCACGTGGCCCTCTCGTTCCAGGGCCTGGAGCAGCACGTTCATCGTCTGCCGTGTCACGAACGCGCCCCGCGCGAGCTCGGAGTTCGACAAGCCCGGTCGTTGAGCCAGCAGTTCGAGGCAGGAGTAGTGCGTCACGCTCATCCCGAGCGGCCGCAGCACCTCCTCCATGGCTGCGCGGAGGACGCTCGACGCCTCTTTCAGCAGATAGCCCAGTGACGTCTCCAGGTCGACACCGTCTTGATTCATGTCAGCATTCTGACATAGGTTTCCCGTGTCAGAAAGCTGACACGAAAAGAAGGAGCATCACCATGCCCGCCACCGGCCCCGACTTCATCTCGCTCCAAGCGCGCGACCTCGACGCTTCGCGGGCGTTCTACGAGCAGTACCTCGGCCTCGTGCGCTCGCAGGCCGGACCTCCGCACGCCGTCGTCTTCGAGACGAAGCCGATCGCGTTCGCACTCCGCGACGTCGTTCCCGCCACCGATCTCGCATCCGTCGCTCAGCCCGGCATCGGTGCCGCGATCTGGCTCCACGCCACAGACGTCCAGGCCATTCACGATGCTCTCGTCGCCGACGGTCACACCATCGTCTCCGCACCGATCGACGGACCCTTCGGTCGGACCTTCACCTTCGCCGACCCCGACGGCTACCAGATCACTCTCCACGACCGCGCCTGATCGGCCGAACGCCACCGGACGATCACCGATCCCCGAAGACCGCGGTTGCGCCCTGGCCTCGTGCGTGACGCCACCTTCTGCCCTGTTGACCTGACGACGTTCTGCCGGATGGATGACCTCGGCTTGGAAGTGGTCGACCAACAACTGCATCCCGACCACGCGATGTTGCTCTGTCGAGTGGTCGACCCTGATGACTGGTGCCAAGACCCGACCGCGGCAGCCGCGTCGAGGGTGAAACTCTCGACGCAGGCGGTGGTGTGGGCGCTGAAGATTGTGGTCATCGACCGGATGTCGATCGCCCGGATCACCGCCGGGCTCGGGGTGTCCTGGAACACCGTCAACGACGCCGTCCTGGCGACCGGCCACCAGTTGCTCATCGCCGACCCGACCCGCTTCGCTGAGTCGACTCGGCAGAACACTGAACCAGCGCGCCGCTGACGCGCCGGCCCACTTCGACCGACCCGGCACGTCCAACGGCCCGACCGAGGCCATCAACGGCCGACTCGAACAGCTCCGGCACCGCCCTCGGCTTCCGCAACCTGACGAACTACATCACCCGCAGCCTGCTCGACACCGGCGGCTTCAGACCCCGACTGCACCCTCTTCTGCGATGAGCCAGTTTGTTCAGCGAAAAAAACATGGCCTCTGACCTGAGGAAATAAAGAGCGGCAGACGAGTCGGGCTGTACGCCGGGTTCTGTCGCCCGGTCGCCTCGCGGCGGCCGGGGAGACGGCCATCCATCTAGGACCGGCGTTGCCGCCGGTCTCGTGCGGTCTACCCGCGGACTCGGGCGGGCAGCCCTCGATCGTCCGCGCAGAAACACCGAGGTGTTTCCTTTTGACCTTGCTCCAGGTGGGGTTTACCTAGCCGCCTGAGTCACCTCAGGCGCTGGTGGTCTCTTACACCACCGTTTCACCCTTACCGAGGACCGAGGTCCAAGGCGGTCTGTTTTCTGTGGCACTGTCCCGCGGGTCACCCCGGGTGGCCGTTAGCCACCACCTTGCCCTGTGGAGCCCGGACGTTCCTCGGGAAGGTCCACAAGGACCTCCACGCGGCCGTCCGCCCGGCTCGTCTGCCGTGTGGACCATGGTACCGGGCGTGGGGTGCGCCTCGGGCCGGCCGTGGCGAGCACAGAGCCGGCCAGGATGAGAGCGAACGCGGCGAGGACGCCCGGGGTCAGGCGTTCGTCGAGGAAGAGGGCGCCCGCGGCGACGGCGACGGCCGGGTTGACGTACGTGATCACCGTCGCCCGCGTCGGGCCCGCCTCCTTGATCAGTTCCAGGAAGGCAACGAAGGCGACCGCGGTGCAGATGACGCCGAGGGCGGCGAGGGCGGCCAGGATCTGCGGGGAGGGGAGCCCGGAGGGGTGGGTGACGGCCGCCGCGGGGGCGTAGACCAGGGCCGCCAGGGTCAGGCAGGCGGCCGTGAGGTGGAGCGAGGGGACGTTCTTGAGGTGGCGGGCGGCTATGACGGGGGCGGTCGCGTACCCGATCACCGTCAGCAGTACCTCGGCCAGCGAGCGGGCGTCGCCGCCGGTCAGGTGCGGGACGGTGAGGACCGCGACGCCGGACAGGCCGAGGGCGAGGCCCAACAAGCGGCGGGCGCCGAGGTGCTCCGCGTCGCCGAAGAGGCGGGCCGCGGCCACGCCCACGATCGGTACGCCCGCGATCAGCAGGCCCGCCGTGGAGCTGGACAGGTGGCGCTCGGCGTCCGTGAGGGTCCACCACGGGACCATGATCTCGATGCACGCGAAGGCCAGCATCGGGCGCCAGTACGTTCGTACGGTCCGAGTAAGGCCCCCTTGGCGGATCGCGAAGGGGAGCAGCAGCGCCGCGCCCACCGCGCAGCGCGTGAACACCACCGTCGACGGGGACACGCCGTCCACCGCCACTTTGATCATCAGGTAGGGGATGCCCCAGACCACTCCCATCAGGGAGAACAGGAACCAGCCGCGTGCAGTCATGGGGGGAGTTTCGGCTGCCCGGCGGTCAGGTGTCTTGAACGCTGTTGCGCTACGCCGTCGGCGACACGCTCGCCCGGTACGCCGCCGGGGTCACCCCGAGCACCCTGCGGAACCAGCGCGTCAGGTGCGCCTGGTCCGCGAAGCCGACGAGCGGGGCGACCTCGGCGGGGCGCAGGCCGCTCTCCAGCAGGGCGCGGGCCCGGTTCACCCGGTGCTGGGCCAGCCAGGCGTACGGCGGTATCCCCATCGTCGTACGGAAGGCGCGCAGGAGCTGGTAGCGGGAGAGGCCGAGGTCGGTGGCGAGGGAGGCGAGTGACGGGGGTGCCTGGAGTTCGTCGGCGAGGCGGTCGCGTACGGCGTGGGCCATGTGGGCCGCTCCCGGGACCGTGTCGCACGCCGGGCGGGCCGTGGAGTGGCGACGGGCGAGGGCGGCCAGCAGCCAGGGGAGGCGGGACTCGGCCTCCAGCGAGTCGGGGCAGGCGCTCAGGTCGGTGTGGGCGGTGCGCAGGGCGGCTGCCAGTTCGGGGTCGTCGAGGACGGGGTCCCGGAAGTGCGGGGGGCTGCCCAGAATTCCCTCGGTGAGCAGGGAAGGCTCGGCGTACAGGGCCCGGTAGGCGTAGCCGTCGGAAGCGGCCGGGCCGCCGGTGTGCATCTCGCCCGGAGCCAGGACGACGATCGAGCCGGGGCCGGTGTGGATGCGACCGCCCCGGTAGTCGATGATCTCGGAGCCGCCGACGCAGACTCCGATGGTGAACTCGTCGTGGGCGTGGGGAGCGTAGCGGTGCTGGTCGAAGTGTGCGGTCAGCAGGTCGAGGGGCGGACCGTCACGGCCGAGAGTGGCCCGGGTCCAGCGGGCCTCTTCACGTCGTGCACCCATGGCCGCCTCCCCGGTCGTCTCATCAGGGGTGCAACGCCGGCGGCCCGCGTTTTCATGCCGCCAAGGATCTTCTCGCTTGACCTTGCCGCAGCGTCAACGTTTCTACTGAGGGCATGCGGATCGGAGAACTCGCCGTCACCGTCGGTGTCACCACGCGGACGGTGCGGCATTACCACCATCTCGGGCTGTTGCCGGAGCCCGAGCGTCGCCCCAACGGCTACCGGGAATACACGCTGCGGCACGCCGTCGTGCTCGCCCGGATCAGGCGGCTGACCGAGCTGGGACTGGGGCTCGCCGAGGTGCGGGACGTGCTGGCGGACGACGCGGGGCGCGATCTCGCCGAAGTACTGGAGGAGCTCGACGCCGATCTCGCCCGGCAGGAGGCGGCGATCCGAGAGCGGCGGGAGCGGTTGCGTGCCCTGCTGGACCGGGACGGGAACCTGCCCGCCGAGGGCCCCGTCTCTCCCGAACTGGCCGCGCTGCTCACCGGGATGGCGCACGGCCCCGAGTCCCCCATGGCCGCCAGGGACCGCGAGGTGCTCGCTCTGATCGACACCGTGGCCTCGCCCGAGAGCCGGCAGCGGCTGATGGCGGCGCTGGGCAGCGCCTTCGAGACGCCCGCCGCCGTGGCACGGGCGCACGAGGTGTACGCGCTCCTCGACGCGCTCGCCGACGCCGACCCCTACGACGCCGACGACGCCGACGACCCGCGCGTGGACGAGGCGGCCCGGGCACTCGCCGACTGCCTGCCCGACTCCCTGCTCCCGGAGACCCACCTCGCTCCCGGCCTCGACGACAGCTTTCTGCGCGCCCTGTACGCCGACGTCGCCCCGGCCCAGGCGGAGGCGATCCGGCGGGCGATGCGGATGTTCACGGAGCGTGGGCGATGAGGATCGCGCGCGCCCTCGTACGGCATGAACTGCGCCTGTTCGCGAGCCTGTTGCTGTGGGTGACCCGGCGGACGCACGGCACGGACGACGGCCGCCCCTTCGGTCACGCGCGGGGCCAGGGCGCAATGATGTGGGGGCTCACCTTCGTGTGCGTCGTCGAGACGGCCGGGATGGCGGTGCTGCTGCGCGGGTGGCCGGCCGTCCACGCGGTCGTCCTCGTCCTCGACGTCTACACCGTGCTGATGGTCGTCGGCATACACGCGGCCGGTGTGACGCGCCCGCACGTCCTCGACGCCACGCACCTGCGCGTCCGCGACGGCGCGCACGCGGATCTGCGGATCCCCCTGGCGGACATCGCGGTGGTGCGCCGCGAGCTGCGCACCACGCACGAGCCCGCCGAGGGCGAACTGAACCTCGCCGTGGGCGCCCAGACCGACGTGACCCTCGAACTGGCCGTCCCTGTACCGCACTTCACCTTCCTCGGCCGGGAACGTCGCGTCCGTCTCGTACGGCTGCACGCGGACGACCCCGACGAACTCGCACGGGCCCTCACGCGGGCGCGAACCGCACCTTCGCCGTCCCCAGGTCGGCCTGGGTGAGGCGGACCCGCAACCGCTCCCCCAGCGGCAGCGTCCCGGTACCGCCCTCGATGCGGGCGACGACCGCGGGAGACTCCAACTGGACGGTGCCGACCGTCGGTTGACGCTCCATCACGTCCACCACACACCCGTCGAAGATGTCCCCGACCCGGTCCTTGAGGAGCGCGGCCTCCACGATGTCGACGCACTCGCGTTCCACGGTGCCCGCGCGTCGGGAGCCCTCGGCCATCTCCTTGGGGAGGGAGTCGAGGGCGGTGAGGACCCAGTCGGGGGGCGGTTCGTCCGCGGCGGCGGCCAGGCAGAGTTCCGAGGCGTAGCGGTCGACGAGACGGCGCAGGGGGGCCGTGCAGTGGGCGTAGGGGGCGGCCACGGCGGCGTGCGAGGTGACGTCCGGGAGGGCGCCGCCCCGGAACACCGTGTAGCCCGCGCCGCGCAGCAGCGTCGTGCACTCCTGGAGGAAGGCCGCGTGGCGCGGCAGGTGCGGGTCGAGGGAGCGGACGAGTTGCGCGTACGAGACGTGGTGCGGCCAGTCGATGTGCAGGGCCCTGGCCGTGCGGCGAAGGCGGCCGACCGCGCCGTCGGGGGCGGCGGGCAGCGTGCGCAGGACGCCGGTGCCGTGCGCGAGCATCAGGTCGGCCGCCGCCATCCCGGTGAGCAGGGAGATCTGCGCGTTCCAGGCGTCGGCGGGAAGCGGGGCGCGGTAGCCGAGTTCGTACGTCCCGTCCTTCTCGACGATCTCCTGCTCGGGGACGTTGAGGGAGATCCCGCCGCGCTCCACCTCCAGACGCTCGCGCAGCGTCCCGATCTCCTTGAGGAGGGCGAGCGGTTCCTCCGCCGTGCCGTCGTCGATCGACTTCTGTACGTGCGCGTAGTCGAGCTTGGCGCGGCTGCGGACGAGGGCCCGGCGTACGTCGACGCTCTCCGTGCGGCCGTCCGCGTCCAGGTCGATCGTCCAGAGCACGGCCGGGCAGGTCTGGTCGGGCAGGAGGCTCGCGGTGCCTTCGGAGAGCCGGGTCGGATGGAGGGGGACCTTCTCGTCCGGGAAGTAGAGGGTCGTCACGCGGCGGTGCGCCTCGGCGTCCAGGGCGCCGCCGGGGGTGACGAAGGCGGCGACGTCGGCGATCGCGTACCGGACGCGGTAGCCGCGGCCGTTCTCGCGGCGGGACAGGTGCATCGCCTGGTCGAGGTCGGAGGACGTCGGCGGGTCGATGGTGAGGAAGGGGATGTCCGTCGCGTCGTGGGGAGGCAGGCGGGGCGGCCGGGCGGCCTCCTCCAGTACGCCGGGCGGGAAGCTCCCGGGCACACCGAGACCGGTCCGCAGGGCGGACAGGGCGGCCTGCAGAGGAGCCCCCGGTACGCAGGTGGCGCGGATGTGGCGGCACGGCATGGGTCGAGCGTAGGTCGCGTGCCCGTGGGCGGCACCCCGAGCGTGTGGACGTCCGGGCGGCGCCCGAGCACATTCGGGGTCCGGGCGACGCCCCGGGCGTCCGGACTCACGGGCGGCGCCCCGAGCGCGTTCGGCGTCCGGGAGGACCCCTTAGGCTGGCGCCGGGCCATACCCACTGTTAGGAGAACACCACCGTGCTCGTGCTGCTGCCGCCTTCCGAGGGCAAGGCACCCTCCGGCCGGGGAACCGCGCTGAAGCTGGAGTCGCTGTCCCTGCCCGGGCTCACCGAGGCGCGTCGGGCGGTCCTCGACGAGCTGGCCGAGCTGTGCGCCGGCGACGAGGAGAAGGCCCGCGAGGTGCTCGGGCTGAGCGAGGGCCTGCGCGGCGAGATCGCCAAGAACACGCAGCTGCGCAGCGCGGGCGCACGCCCGGCCGGGGAGATCTACACGGGCGTGCTGTACGACGCCCTGGACCTGGCCTCGCTGGACACGGCGGCCAAGCGGCGCGCGAGCCGCTCGCTGCTGGTCTTCTCCGGACTGTGGGGCGCGGTCCGGGTGACGGACAGGATCCCGTCGTACCGCTGCTCGATGGGGGTGAGGCTGCCGGGGCTCGGGGCGCTGGGCGCGCACTGGCGTACGCCGATGGCCGCCGCGCTCCCCGAGGCGGCCGGCGACGGGCTGGTGCTCGACCTGCGGTCCTCGGCGTACACGGGCGCGTGGAAGCCGAAGGGCGAGGTGGCCGGGCGGACGGCGACGGTCCGGGTGCTGCACGCGCCCACCCGGAAGGTGGTCAGCCACTTCAACAAGGCGACGAAGGGGCGGATCGTACGGAGTCTGCTGGCGGCGGGCGCCGCGCCCGCCGGTCCGGCGGAGCTGGTGGAGACCTTGCGGGACCTCGGGTACGAGGTGGAGGTGCAGGCGCCCGCGCGGGCGGGGACGGCCTGGGCGCTGGATGTGCTGGTGGACGAGGTGCACTAGAGCCGCACGAGGTGCACTGGAGCGGCCCGGTGCACCGGAACGGGGGTCGTTGCAGCATATGCAACGATCTTTGCGTATGCTGCACGACGAGGGCACGATGAGCCCATGAGCTCACCGCTGCCCTCGGTTCCCGCCGCCTCCGTGCTGGATCTCGCCCCCGTGGTACCCGTCGTCGTGGTGAACGAGGTCGCGGACGCCGTACCCCTGGCCACGGCACTCGTCGCGGGTGGGCTGCCCGCGATAGAGGTGACCCTGCGGACGGCGTGCGCGCTCGACGCCATCCGGGCGATCGCGGACGGGGTGCCGGGCGCGGTGGTCGGCGCGGGCACCGTCATCACGCCGACGCAGGTGACGCAGAGCGTGGCCGCGGGCGCCCGCTTCCTGGTCAGCCCCGGCTGGACCGACGTACTGCTCGATGCCATGAAGGCGTCCGGGGTGCCGTTCCTGCCGGGGGTGTCCACGACCTCGGAGGTGGTGGCGCTGCTGGAGCGCGGGGTGCGGGAGATGAAGTTCTTCCCGGCGCAGGCCGCGGGCGGCACGGCGTACCTCAGGTCGCTCGCCGGACCGCTGCCGCAGGCCAGGTTCTGCCCGACGGGCGGCATCGGCCCCACCTACGCGCCGGACTACCTCGCCCTCCCCAACGTCGGCTGCGTGGGCGGGACATGGATGCTTCCCGAGGACGCGATCGCCGCGAAGGACTGGGGGCGGGTGGAGAGCCTGGCGCGCGAGGCGGCCGCGCTCAGGCCACGCGGATGACGACCTTGCCGAAGGCCACGCCGGACTCGTAGTAACGGAACGCCTCGTGGACCTCGTCGAAGCCGAAGGTCCGGTCGACGACCGGGCGGGTGCCGTGCAGGGTGAGGGCCCGGTTCATGGACTCGAAGTGGGCCCGGCTGCCCACGAACACCCGGCGGATCGTCGCCAGACTCGCCGCGTACACCGCGTTGGAGATCTCGATACCGGGCCGGCGCGGGTTGCCGGTGGTCAGGAGCACGATCTGGCCGTAGAGCGCGGCGGCGCGCATCGACTGCTCGATGGTGTCGGGGCCGTTGGTCTCGACGACGAGGTCGGCGCCGCGTCCGCCGGTCAACTCCCGCACAGCCGTGCCCCATTCGGGGTACTCGGAGTAGTTGACGACGTGGTCCGCGCCGAGTGCCTTGAGGCGGTCGGCCTTGGTGGCGCCGGACGTCGTGGCGATGACCTCGGCGCCCAGCGTCTTGGCGAACTGCACCACGAAGAGGGACAGCGCGCCGGTGCCGAGGGTGAGCACGGTCTGCCCGGGGGCGAGCGCCTCCCCGCCGGTCAGCGCGTGCCAGGCCGTGACGCCCGCGCAGGGCAGGCAGGCGGCCTCCTCCCAGCCGAGGTGGTCGGGCACCCGCACCGCCGCGTTCTCGTCGAGGCGCGCGTACTCGGTGAGCATGCCGGGCAGGGTGGCGCCGGGCTGGTCGATCCGCGCGGGGGTGATCCTGCCGTCGATCCACTTCGGGAAGTACGTGCTCGCCACCCGGTCCCCGACCGCGAACCGGGTCACCTCCGCGCCCACCGCGACGACTTCGCCCGCTCCGTCACTCAGCGGGATCACGTCCGGCACGGCCTTCAGCGGATAGGTACCGTTCAGGATCAGCAGATCGCGCTTGTTGAGGGAGACGGCGCGGACGCGGACGAGGATGTCGCGGGGGCCGGGCTCGGGGCGGTCCGTCTCACGCGGGGCGATGCCGTCGACGGTGCCGGGCGTTTCGAGGTGGTAGGCGCGCATGTCGGCTCCCTGGGGTGTGCTCCGTGGATGCGTCCATGCTGCTCGGACGGGGTACGCCGCTCAATTCCCCGTGAGGTATGGCCGGACTGTCGTACCCGTGACGTACAACTGAGCCATGACCATCAGCACCGCGGCCGCCTCGGTGAGCGAACCCCCGCCCTTCGCCCGGGAGCTGCTGCGCTGGCGCACCGCCCGCCGGGTCAGTCAGCTGGAGCTCGCCTCGCGGGCGGGGACGACCCAGCGGTACGTCAGTTTCATCGAGCGCGGTCGGTCGGTGCCCGGCAGGGAGATCGTGATCCGGCTCGCCGAGTCGCTCGGCCTGACGCTGAGGGAGCGCAACTCGCTGCTGCTGGCGGCCGGTTACGCGCCCGCGTTCGCGGAGTCACCGCTCGACGCGGTCGCGCTGAAGCCCGTACGGGAGGCGTTGGACAGCATCCTCGAAGGGCATCTGCCGTATCCGGCGGTGGTGGCGGGTCCGCGGGGTGAACTCGTCGCCGCGAACGAGGCGTTCGACGTGCTCACCGAGGGCGCGGACCCCGCGCTGCTCGCGCCGCCCGTCAATGTGCTGCGGCTCGCGCTGCATCCGCGCGGGATGGGCTCACGGGTGGTGAACCTGGACGCGTGGGGGCAGCACATCGTGGAGAACCTGCGGGCCCGTGCCGTGCGCAGTCCCGATCCCCGACTCGCCTCCCTGGCCGAGGAGTTGGCGGACTACGTACCGGCGAGTGAGCCCGGCGCCGACTATCTCGGGTTCGCCGTGCCGCTGCGACTGCGGTGCGCGGAGGGCGAGTTGAGACTGCTCACCACGCTGACGTCGTTCGCGACCGCGGTCGACGTGACGCTCGCCGAACTCCACCTGGAGGCGTTCCTGCCGGCGGACCGGGAGACCGCCGAGATCCTGCGGGCCCGGGCCGCTCGGCGCGGGTGACCTGCGGGCCCGGGCCGCTCAGCGCGGATGACCTACGGGCCCGGGTCGCTCAGCGCAGGTGAGAGGTGTCGTTGAAGAGGCGCAGGCTGGCGTTGCCGTCCGCGTAGTACGCCACCGCCGACAGGGAGGCCGCGGACAGCTCCATCCGGTACAGGGACTCCGGCGGGGCACCGATCGCGAGCCGTACGAGGCTCTTGATCGGGGTGACGTGGCTGACGAGCAGGACGGTGCGGCCCGCGTAGGAGGCGATGAGCTTGTCGCGGGTGGTGGCGATACGGCGGGCGGTCGCCGCGAAGCTCTCGCCGCCGCCGGTCGGTTCGGCCTTCGGGGAGGCGAGCCAGGTCTTCAGGTCCTCGGGGTACCGCTCCTGCACCTCGGCGAAGGTCAGGCCCTCCCAGGCGCCGAAGTCCGTCTCGCGCAGGCCGTCCTCGATGGCGACGTCCAGTCCCAGGCGGGCGGCGACGGCGGCGGCGGTCTGGCGGGTACGGGTGAGTGGCGACGCCACGATCGCCTGGACGGTGCCGCGTGCGGCCAGCGCGGCGGCGACGCGCTCGGCCTGTTCCCGGCCCACGTCCGAGAGCGACGGGTCGGTGCCGCCGCTGCCGGAGAAACGCTTCTGGGGGGTGAGGGGGGTCTCGCCGTGGCGCAGGAGCACGAAGGTGGTGGGGGCGCCCATGTCGGGGGTCGCGCCCCAGCCGGTCGACGGGGCCGGTGTGGCCACGTTGCGGGCGGCCCGTGCGTCGTCCTCGGACTTCGTGGCTTCGCCGCGGGGTGACGGGGCGGAGCCGGGAGTCGTCGGAGTGCGGGACTGTGGGGGCTGGTCGCCCGGTTCCTCGCGCCCCTGAAGGGGCGCCGCGGAACCCGGCGTCAGCAGTTCCGCCGTCGATGCGGACGGGGACCACTGTTCGCCGCGCCGCCCCGCGTCCATCGCCTCGTTGGCCAGTCGGTCCGCGTGCTTGTTCTGTTCGCGCGGCATCCACTCGTAGGTGATCCGGTCGGGCGGGAAGACGCGGGCCGCCTCCGCGGCCAGCGGCTTCATGTCCGGGTGCTTGATCTTCCAGCGGCCGGACATCTGCTCGACGACGAGCTTGGAGTCCATCCGGACCCGGACGCGCGCGGCCGGATCCAGTTCGTGGGCGGCGCGCAGGCCCGCCACCAGGCCCCGGTACTCGGCGACGTTGTTGGTGGCGATGCCGATGTACTCGGCACGCTCCGCCAGCGTCTCCCCCGTGGCCGCGTCGATGACCACGGCGCCGTACCCCGCGGGTCCCGGGTTGCCCCGGGAACCGCCGTCGGCCTCGACGATGAACTCCCGCACGCCCCGCGCCCCTTACAGACCGGACTCGGACGTACGCACCAGGATGCGGCGGCAGTTCTCGCAGCGCAGCACGGTGTCCGGGGAGGCCGCCTTCACGTCGTTGACCTCGGTGATGTTGAGCTCGAGGCGGCAGCCCTCGCAACGGCGCTGGTAGAGCCGCGCGGCGCCGACGCCGCCCTGCTGCTGGCGCAGCTTGTCGTAGAGCTTCAGCAGGTCGGCGGGGACGGAGGCCGCGACGACCTCGCGCTCCTTCGTCACCGAGGCGATCTCGCCGTCGAGGGACTCGAAGGCGGCGTCCCGACGGCCGGTCGCGTCGTCGATCTTCGACTGCACGGAGGAGGTCCGCTCGGTCAGCTCGGCGACCCGCTCCTGCGCGGACTCGCGGCGCTCCATGACCTCGAGGACGACGTCCTCCAGGTCGCCCTGCCGCTTGGCGAGGGAGGTGATCTCGTGCTGGAGGTTCTCCAGGTCCTTGGGGGAGGTGACGGCACCGGAGTCCAGGCGCTGCTGGTCGCGGTGGGCGCGCTGGCGCACCTGGTCCACGTCCTGCTCGGCCTTGGTCTGCTCGCGGGCGCAGTCGCTCTCCTCGGTCTGCGCGGCGACGAGCAGGTCGCGCAGCTGCGTGAGGTCCTTGTTCAGCGACTCGATCTCGGCGTGCTCGGGAAGGGACCTGCGCTTGTGCGCGAGCTGCTGCAGGCGTACGTCGAAGGTCTGGACGTCGAGAAGTCGGATCTGGTCGGCGGGCGCGGCGTTCAGTTGGGGGCTCCCATTGCGTTAGGTGTTTCGGTGGACGCCGCGTGGGCGGTCCAGGGGTCGGTGACCGTCTTGGAGACGTGGACCCGCAGGCCCCATCCCTTGCGGTCGGAGATCTCGTCGAGCTGGGCGGCGGCCAGCTCGCACCAGGGCCACTCGGTGGCCCAGTGCGCCGCGTCGAGCAGCGCGAGAGGACTGTGGGCGCGGGCCTCTGACGCCGGGTGGTGGCGCAGGTCCGCGGTGAGGAAGGCGTCGACGCCGGCGGCGCGCACGTCGTCGAAGAGACTGTCGCCGGAGCCGCCGCTGACCGCGACGGTCCGTACGACCGCCTCCGGGTCACCGGCGACGCGGATGCCCTGCGCGGTGGCGGGCAGTCGCCCGGCGGCGCGCGCGGCGAGTTCACGGACGGTCAGCGGGTGGTCCAGCTCACAGACGCGGCCGAGGCCGCGACGGCCCTCGGGGTCGGTGGGGTCGGGCACGAGCGGCCGTACGACCCGCAGGTCGAGCGCCCCGGCGAGGGCGTCGCTGACTCCCGGGTCGGCGCGGTCGGCGTTGGTGTGGGCGACGTGCAGCGCGATGTCGTTCTTGATGAGGGTGTGCACGACCCGGCCCTTGAAGGTGTCGGCCGCGACCGTCGTCGTCCCGCGCAGATAGAGCGGATGGTGGGTGACCAGCAGGTTCGCGCCCAGCTTCACCGCTTCGTCGACGATTTCCCGAACGGGGTCGACGGCGAACAGGACGCGGGTGATCTCCTGGTCCGGCTCGCCGCACACGGTGCCGACCGCGTCCCATCCCTCGGCCCTCTCGGGGGGCCAGAGGGTGTCGAGCGCGGCGATGACTTCAGACAGACGGGGCACGGGGAAAAGGCTACCTGGCTTGGGCCGGTGCCCCACCGGTCGCGGGCCGGTCCCGGGGTGCGCGACCAGGGGTCCGGGCCGCGGGCGGCCCTTGATGATCCGGGCCCCACCCCCTTCTCCCCGCACCGTTCAGCACACGCATCGCCGTTCCCTCAGGCGAATCGCGGCACGGCCACCCTTATGTGTGAAGCGCCCGCCCGCCGGTCCCACGTCTGTGCGTGCGAAAACTAGCTTCGTCGCCGGAGGTGACCGAACGATGACGGCCTGTGCCACCGAGCCTGCGGCGGAACCCGGGGACGAGCGGGCCACTCGCCCCACGGATACGACCGCCCGCCCCGCGGATGCGATCGCCCGCCCCATGGATGTGATCGCCCGCCCCACCTGTGTGATCGCCGCGGACGGAACCTACGGGGCCCGCCTCGCCCTCGACGGCGAGTGCTGGTTCCCCGAGCGCTGGACGCTGGACGGCCCCGAGCCCTACGCCGTACCGCTGCCGTCCCACCAGCCGGAGGAGCCCGGCACCGAGGTGCTGCCGATGTCCGACGGGCGGGTGCTGATCCACCGCGTCGCGGACGGGCGGCACAGGTTCTCGCTGCTGTACCCGACCGGGCCCGGCACCGGGGAACTGCTCCTCGGCGCGGTGGAGTGCCACGACGAGGACACCCGGCTGTGGCTGCTGCCGCCCGCGCCGGACGGGGAGCATGCGTATGCCCTCGCCGCGGGCCGTGACTCCACGGCGGTGTGGCTGGTGGCGGGCGGGGTGTTCGGGCCCGAGCACCTGGCCGAGGTGCCGGGCCACTGTTCGGGCGGGGTCTGGCTGGACGGCACGGGGCGCCTGCTGGCCCTGGACCGCCACCAGGACGGCCGCACCAAGACGGTGGTCGTCGACCTGGGGCGCGGCGGTGAAGTAACGCCACTGCTGCAGATCGCCGAGGACAGCGACGACCGGCTGCTGCTCGCGGACGCCGACAGCGGACTGCTGCTGGTCCGCTCCGACGCGCCGTCCCCGGGCCACGACCGCCTCGGCTGGGGGGTCCTCGGCAGCACCCTGCCGATCCGCTTCCCCGACTGTCTGCGCGCCACCGACTGCGCGGTGACGCCGTTCGCGATCCAGCCGGGGCAGGTACTGACGCCGGAGGCCTGCGCGGTGGCCCTGCGCATCGACGGGCCAGCCGGCAGCTGGGTGGGCGTGTGGCGGCCGTTCGAACGCCAGGTCCACCATCTCGCGGCCCCGGAGGGCTGGTTGGCGGGCGCGGGCCTGTGGACCAGGGAGGGGGTCCTCCAACTGCCGTACACGACGGGGGCGGTGCCGTGCGGGGTGGCGAAGGTGACGGCGCCCGCCGCCGCGGTGACGGCGGAGGCGCCCCCTCCGCCGGAACGGCCCGCGGCGCGCCCGGTCCCCCTCCAACAGGCACCGCTGAGCGGGCGGTCCCCCGTGAAGCGGCGGCCCCTCTTTGCCCGCCCGGTACCCGAGGACGAGGCCTTCCGGGCCGACGGGGGGCCCGGGGGCGAGAACAGGTCACCCGCCCCCGTTCCCGCGTGAGCGACCGGTTAGAATCCCCCGGCTACAAAGAAGGATCTTGTTGACGGGGTGAACACTTCCACATGAGCGAAACCAGCACCATGGAACCGCCGGCCACCGACGCCCACGAGGCGACGGTCCAGGACGAAGGCCACGGCAAGCACCGCGGCCCGGTCTCCGGCCGGGACGACGAGGCGACCCCTCACGGCCGCCACCGCAAGCCGTCCGACCAGCAGAACACATCGGCCTGACGGTAAGCAGGACCAGCGATACGGCCCTGCTCGCGCTCGGCG
>LRTP01000665.1 GCA_001550305.1 Streptomyces diastatochromogenes | reverse complement strand
CGGCCTCCGGCCACACCGGGGGCCGATCCGCCGTCGGCCCGGCGGGCGCGGACGCGGACACGGTGGCGTGCAGGGTCCAGCCCGTGGCCTCTTGCGCGCGCGGGCGGCTGTGCACGGTGATCTCCGGTACGGGACCGGCGGTGACCACCTCGACGGACACCTCGACCGTGCCGGAGTCGGGGAGGGTGAGAGGGCTGAGGAGGAGCAGATCGGTGAGGTCGGCCGGGTCGTCCGGGCGGGCCACGGCGAGCGCGGCGCGGCAGAGTTCCATCAGGGTGGTGCCGGAGACGACGGTCCGGCCGAACACGGTGTGGTCGGGCAGCCAGTCGGCGGTGTCCTCGGACCACTCGCCCCGGAAGGTCCAGCGGGTCTCGTCCGGCGACTGGAGCTGGATCCCGAGCAGGGGGTGCGCGGCACGGTCGAAGAGGCCGGAGGCACCGGTCGTGGACTCGGGCTCGATCCAGTGGCGCCGCGGATCCCAGGCGTACGTCGGCAGGTCGGCGGGGGCGGTGTCGGGGACCAGCCGGCGCCAGTCGATCCGCCGTCCGTGGACGTGGAGTTCGGCGGTGGCCCGGTCCAGGCAGGCGGGTCCGTCCTCGTCGCGGCGCAGCGAGCCGACGGCGACCAGGTTGTCGTGGCCGGAGTCCTCGGCGACGGTGTGCAGGGCGGTGACGAGGGAGGGGTGGGGACCGAGTTCGACGAAGCAGCGGTAGCCGTCCGCAGCCATGCGCTCCACGGTGGGTGCGAAGCGGACGGGTTCGCGCAGATTGGTGTACCAGTAGTCGGCCTCCAGCTCCTCGGTGACCGGCTCGCCGGTGACGGTGGAGTACCAGGCGACGGAGGTCGGGCAGGTGGTGACGCCGTCGAGTTCGTCGAGGACCGTCGCGCGGACCGGCTCGACCCCGGGGCTGTGGGAGGCGTAGTCGACCTCGAGGCGGCGGGCGAAGACCTGCTCGCGGTCGAGGTCGGCGAGCAGGGTTTCCAGGGGCTCGACGTCACCGGCGATCACCGTCGAGCGGCCGCTGTTCACGGCGGCGACGCAGACGCGTCCGTCGAGGTCGGCGAGGCGGTTCTCGACCTCGGCGTGCGGGAGGGCGACGACGGCCATGGTGCCGGTGCCCGACAGCCCGGTCAGGGCCTGGCTGCGCAGGGCGACCACCGCGGCGGCGTCGTTCAGACTGAGCGCGCCCGCGACGCAGGCCGCGGCGACCTCGCCCTGGCTGTGCCCGACCACGGCGTCCGGCCGTACACCCCGGGCCCGCCACACCGCGGCCAGGGACACCATCACGGCGAACAGGACCGGCTGCACGACGTCCACGCGGTCCAGGGGCGGGGCGCCCTCGGCACCACGCAGGACGGCCGCCACCGACCAGGTGGTGAAAGGGCGCAGGGCGGCGTCGCAGCGGTCGAGTTCGTCCGCGAACACCGGATCGCGGTCGAGCAGGTCGCGGGCCATACCGGCCCACTGGGAGCCCTGGCCGGGGAAGACGAACGCCACCTTGCCGGTGGGGACGGTCTGCTGGGGTCCGACGACCGTATCGGTACCAGTACCGGTGTCGGTACCAGTACCGGTGTCGGTGTCGGTCGGGTCCTCGGCGAGTGCGCGCAGGGCGGTCAGCAGGCCGTCGCGGTCGGTCGCCCGCACGACGGCCCGGTGCTCGAAGTGCGTGCGGTGGTGGGCCAGCGTCGCGGCCACCTCGGGCAGCGTCGGCCGCGGCTGTGCGTCGAGCGCTTCGAGGAGGCGGGCGGCCTGGCCCCGGAGGGCGGGGAGGGTACGGGCGGAGAGCGGGAAGAGGGTCGCGCCGGGGAGGTCCGCCAGGGGTGTCCCGGTGGCCGGCCGTACGAGGTCCCGCGGCGCCTCCTCCAGCACCACGTGCGCGTTCGTACCGCTGATCCCGAACGCGCTCACCCCGGCCCGCCGCACCCGGTCGCCGCCCCGCGGCCATGCCCGGGCGGCGCTGTGCACCCGCAGGCCGCCGCCCACCCAGTCCACGTGCTCGGTCGGGGTGCCGGCGTGCAGCGAGGCGGGGAGCAGTTCGTGGCCGAGGGCCAGGACCGTCTTGATGACACCGCCGATGCCCGCCGCGGCCTGGGTGTGACCGATCTGGGACTTGAGGGAGCCGACACCGAGCGGCCGGTCGGCCGGGCGCCCCGGCCCGAAGACGGCGGCGAGCGCCCGGCCCTCGATGGGGTCCCCGAGCCGGGTGCCCGTGCCGTGCGCCTCGACGTGGTCCAGGTCGTCCGGGCGGAGTCCGGCCGCGTCGAGGGCGGCCCGCACCACCCGTTCCTGCGCCGGGCCGCTCGGGGCGCTCAGGCCCTGGCTGCGGCCGTCCTGGTTGATGGCCGACCCCTTGACGACGGCGAGGACCCGGTCGCCGTCGCGGCGCGCGTCCGCGAGCCGCTTGAGCAGCACCAGACCGCAGCCCTCGGCCCACACCACGCCGTCCGCGTCGGTCGAGAACGGGCTGCACCGCCCGGACGGCGACAGCCCGCGCAGCCGGCTGAACTCGACGTGTCCGCGCGGGGTGACGAGGAGCGTCGCGCCGCCCGCCAGCGCGAGGTCGCACTCGCCGCTCGCCAGCGCCCGCGCGGCCAGGTGCAGGGCGACGAGGGAGGAGGAGCAGGCGGTGTCGACGGTGACCGCCGGGCCCTGAAGGCCGAGGGTGTAGGCGATGCGTCCGGAGGCCACGCTGGACGCCGAACCGGTGCCCACGTGCCCGTCGAGCTGGCCGAGCGCGGCCGAGGCCTGGTAGCCGCTGTCGTACAGCCCGATGTAGACGCCCGTGGAGCTGCCGTTCAGGGTGTCCGGGACGATCCCGGCGCGCTCGATGGTCTCCCAGGCGGTCCTGAGCAGCAGCCGCTGCTGGGGGTCCATGGCCGCGGCCTCGCGCGGTGAGATCCCGAAGAAGTGCGCATCGAAACGGTCGATGTCGGAGAGGAAGCCGCCGCGCAGGGTGTACGCCTTGCCGGGGGCCTCCGGGTCGGGGTCGTAGAGCCCCCGGGTGTCCCAACGGCCCGCGGGCACCTCGGTGATGGCGTCCTCGCCGGAGGCGAGCAGCCGCCACAGCGCCTCGGGGTCGTCGGCGCCGCCGGGGTAGCGGCAGCCCATGGAGATGACGGCGATGTCCTCGTCGCCGCGTACGGGCGCGTCCGCCGGCACCGGCGCCGCCGCGCCGACGGATCCGTCGTCGAGGACCGCCGCGGCGAGCGCCGCGACGGTGGGGTGGTCGAAGACGAGGGACGGCTCCACGGGGCGGCCGATCCGACCGGAGAGCTCCGCGGCCAGGGTCACCAACTGGCGTGATCCCAGGCCGAATTCGGCGATCGGCCGCTCGGGGTCGACGGCCAGTGGGTCGAGCCCGGCCGCCTCGGCGACGGCCGACGTCAGCCAGGCCCGCACGTCCTCGGAGGTCGCGTCCTCGGAGGTCGTGAGGGACATCTCGGGGAACTGCTTCGGGGACTCGCTCGCAGGCATCGGGAAAGGTGTCCTCGTGAACTCGGGTTCAGGCGGATTCCGTACGACGGGTACGGCGACCGTGGACGGCGACGGGTGGACGGCGCAGGCACCGGCGCGCGACTGAGGAACCCCTGGTGTACGGCGGGTACACCGGGGTGCCCCCTCGGCGCGGGTGTCCGCGCCGAGGGGGGTGACCTCGTCTACCTCATCTCGCGGCGGACGCGCCCACGACCGCGAGGGCGTCGGCGAGGTAGGCCGCCCGGGAGGCGTGGCGCTGGATCTTCCCGCTGGACGTCTTGGGGATGGTGCCGGGGTGGACCAGCACGACGTCACGCACCGCGAGGCCGTGGGCCTCGCCGATCGCGCTGCGGATCACCTCGGTGATCCGCTCGGAGTCGGCCGCCGCGTCCGGAGCCGTCTCGGCGACGATGACGGGCTGCTCGCCCTCGACGCCGCCGTCCACGGAGAACGCGGCGGTGCAGCCCGGCCGGAGCGCCCCGTGGGACATCTCGGCGGACAGCTCCAGGTCCTGTGGGTAGTGGTTGCGTCCGTCGATGACCATCAGGTCCTTGAGGCGGCCGGTGACGAACAGCTCGCCCTCGCGCAGGAATCCGAGGTCGCCGGTCCGCAGGAAACGGTCCGGACGGTCCTTCAGCGTGGCCCGGAAGGTCTCACGGGTGGCGAGGGCATTGCGCCAGTAGCCCTTGGCGACGCCCGCGCCGCTCACCCAGATCTCGCCTACCTCCCCCTCCGGCAACTCCTCCCGCCGCTCGGGGTCGGCGATCACCACGGTCGTACCGGGGATCGGCCGCCCGGAGCCGACGGCGGCCGCGTCGGCCGCGCCCGCGGGCGGAC
>LRTP01000664.1 GCA_001550305.1 Streptomyces diastatochromogenes | reverse complement strand
CACCCCTGCGCCCGCTCCCGGAACCACTCGAATCCGACCGACTCGTCCATCTCGACGTCCGCAGACGCGACCGCCTCGGCGGCATCCTCCGCGAGTACCAACATGCCGCGTGACCAGCACGGACGTGGTTCTCGGCACCTACAAGGTCACCAAGTACGACTCTGCCGACCGCGATGAGCACGGCCACTACACCGGCGCCCAGCCCGCGACCAGTGACCACGGACCGGTCGAAGCCGCCTACCTGCAGGCCGTTGCCGCCTTCGCCGATGAGACCGGTGTCGACCAGCTGGCCATCCGCGAACCGCAGATCGGAGGCTTCGCCCACTTCGGCTTGGAGCCACCGGTCGACGGCTACGGTCTGGCCGACCTGTTCCCGGCCGGCCTCGCCGGTTTCCACGACGGTGTGCTGGTGCCGATCTCGGTCGGCCTGGAACTCGTCCGAGCTATGCTCCGCGACAACGGCGCCTGGTGCCGCCTGGAGGCGGAGGGAGCGTTCGCGGTGCACGTCGGCTGGGACCAGTACCTCTACGTCGGCAGCAGCCGGCCCTGCGAAGAGGCGCTGGCCCACACCCGCTCGCTCGGGCTGTTCCCCGAACGCCTTGACGCATCGCCGTACGACTTCGCCCCCGACGACCCACAGCAGGTGCAGCGCCCGGCCGACGCCGACTTCTGGGCCCGCCTGCACTGGACCGTCAGCGCCCACCGCGCCACGTTCCTGGAGGAGACCTACGCCGCCAACGCCTCCCGATGGCACCGCCTCACCCGCGACAACATCGAGGCAGTGCGCTCCCAGCTGACCCCTCGCTCCCAGTTGGCGGTCTGGCCGGACCTGCTCACCGACGTCGACGCGGCCATGGCCGCTCTGCCCGAGGAGGGGTTGGTAGAAATCATCTGGGAGGACGAGGACGGGCGGATCACCAGCACGGTCGTGGACGAGACCCAGTTCGAGGCGGTGACCTCCCAGATCACCCGCGCATCTGCTGCCGGCGTCGTATCCCTGACCACCGATGAGCGGCACCCGCTGTTCACCGCTGTATTGCCAGACAGCGACGGCGTTCTCCGCGCACGCTGGCAGACTGAGCCGACGCCAAGCGACCGGGACTGGGCCTTCCTGAAGACCCTGCGGCGCGGCCAGGTCGTCACGGGCACGGTGACGACCATCGCAAGCTTTGGCGTCACCTTCGTGGACATCGGCGGCTTCACCGCGATGATCAATATTCCGGAACTGTCCTGGCGTCCGTTCAACCACCCGTCCGACGTCGTCAGCGTCGGTCAGGAGATCACAGCCGAAGTCCTCGACGTCGACATGGTCTGGGAACGGGTGCCGCTGTCACTCCGAGCAGTGCAGGAAGACCCGTGGCCGCAGGTAGTGCAGCGGATAGGACAGGTGGTCACCGGGCCGGTCACCAAGATCGTGCCGTTCGGCGTCTTCGTGCGCATCGAAGACCGAGAGGACGGCTTCGAGGGGCTCGTGCACACCAGCGAGCTGGATGAATCGCCCGGAGACGTCGTCAAGGTTGGCGACGCCCTTACCGTGAAGATCACCGATGTCGATCTCGCACGGCGCCGCATTGCCTTGTCACAGACGCAGGCCCGTACACCCCGCCATGAGGGAGATCGCCATTCCTGACGAAACGGCTGCCCACACGCGCAAGGAGCAGGAGTCCAAGTCCGGCGCTGAGCCGGATGAGTTGGCCCTGCGCCTGGCCTCGTTGTCCCATCCTGAGGCAACCGTCCGAAGGAACGCTGTGGGCGGCATCCAGTCGCACGGGGTAGGAGATCCCCGGGCCGTGAAAGCTCTGCTTCCCCTCCTCAGCGACCCAGACGTCCGGACCGGAAGTCGGGCTCGGTACGTCCTGACCTCCTGGGGCCAGTCCATCGTGCCGTTGCTGCAGGAAATCCGCCGCGCGGGGCCCGGGCGGCTGCGTGCTGCAGCCTTGACCGTCCTCGCAGAGATCGCCGGCGAGGACGGCCTGTCCGCCCGAGACCGGGCAGCCGTCGAACGCCTGATCCGTATCAAGCTTCTCGCCGACCACCCCGAGCCGCTGTCGGGCTGCTGGATCCACTGGATCGCAGTCCCTACCGGAGATCAGCAGGGAATCATGGATCTCCTCGGCCTGACCCAGCCGCGACCAGCCACCTTCGCGCTGGCCAACGATGTCGTTGACGCTGACGGCCACGACGGCCCGACAGATGGCCCCGGGTGCTTCGCCCGGGTATTCGTCAGCCCTGAGCTCGACGGCTGGACCTTCGTGGCCGGCCGATGGTGCGACCCGATCGACGACGAACGCGCAGACGAAGTACTCGGGGCCTGCGAGAGACTCAGCACCCATTACGGCCAAGCGCAGGCGTACTACTACGGCGCCCAGGGGGACGGATCCGCGTGGGTCGTCGCCGAGAACGGTGTCGTCATCCGTCGCTACAGCGAGACCGGCGACGGCGATGACTACCTGCTGACCATCGGCAACCCCCTGCCGTACGAGCGGGAGCGCCGCGTCGAACTGGGACTGTCTCCCGATTGGGACGCGGCCCACGCCTCGGAAGACGAGGAAGACGAATGGAAGTGGGCGGTGTTCGATATGGCTCCGGCTCTCGCCCAGGCCATCGGCCTCAGCCCCCTGACCATCGGCTCCGACGTCCCGATGCGCGGAACAGGGGTACTGGCCCTCACCGAGTACGGAACTGCCAACGGGGTACCGCCAGGTGCCTACAGCATCTGACGAACCATGACGTAGCGGCGCACGAGGAAGCCCGTCGGCAGGTGTCGATTACACAGAGCTACTTGTCACTTCGCGGCAGCTTCAGTACTGGGCCGGTACCGACTGTTCTGTGACGGTGCGTCATAATCGTAGGCTCCTTGGCCGGGTAGTGTGCTGCTGATCATGTGATTGGCGGTGTGGTTGTGGCGTCGGTGGAACGGACTGCGTATCCGAGGTTCAAGCGGATCGTCTCCGAGCGCGAGCTGGTGCAGTTCTTCACGCCGGATGAGGCCGAGATCGCATGGGCGCGGTCGCGGACCCGTGAGCGCCCCGAGGCACTGCTCACACTGCTGGTGCTGCTGAAGTCCTCTGCCCGGTTGGGCTACTTCCCTGACCTGGAGCAGGTTCCCGGGCCTGTCGTTGCCCGGGTCCGTGCCGTGGCCGAGCTGCCGGGGAATGTGGTGGCAGCGGCTGCGGGGCGTTACCGGGCCGGGGTCCGGGAGTATCTGGGCCTGGCGCACGACCCGGCCCGCGCCCGCAAGATCGCGGCTGCCGCGATGGAGGAGGCGGCGCCGGTCCGCGCCTCGGCGGTGGACCAGTGCGGCGGTGGCGGTTCCATCAACTCCGACGGCGGCGTGGGCTCCACTCCCTACGGCCCGGCCGCCCCGACCACGGCGTCGCCCGGCAACGGATGCGACTACGTCCTCATCGACCCCTGCGGCAGCCATAGTTCCTCGCTCACCGCGCCGGCGGCCCAGAGCGGTGGCGTTCCGTGGTAGGCGTCGCCGTACTGCAGCGGCCCCGGATGCACCATCGCCAACCTCTCCGACATCTCGGCGGGCGTGGGTGTGTCGCTGGCGCCGGCCGCCCGCGCCGGGGCCCAAGGGGCCGCTGCTGTCCCCGCTGTCCTGTTCGGTGGCGCGCTGGGAGGTATGTTGGTCGGCGGCGAGACAGGGGCGGAGCTGGGCGTGCGGGCCGGACCCGTCGGTGTCGCGGCTGGCGCACTGATCGGAGTCGGCGTCGCCTATTTCGGCGACGACCTCCTCAACAAGGGCATCGAAAAGGTATCGGACATCTTCCACTGGTAAGGCGCCGATGAACGTCGTCGACATCCTCGGCATCGCGTGTTTCGCGGTGGGGGGCACCATTTTCCTCCGGTTCGCCCGGCGGAGCTGGCGGGAACGGTTCTCGTTTGCCCACCGGATGCGCCTGGTGCCTCTCCCGGACGACTTCAAGACCGGCATGGAACGAGCCTTCGGCGTCACGGCGGCCTTTTTCTACCTCCTGGGTGCGACGGGGGTCGCCGTCCTGGCGACCCCGTCGGACATGTCCTCAGCGCCGGTGTGGGAGGGCGTCGTGTTGGGCGCCCTGATCGTGAGCGTCCTGCTGAGCGTTGCCCTGATGCTGATGATCATCTGGTTCAACCGCCCGCGTTTCCTGGTCCCCCCGCACATGCGCCACCAGCACGGAACGGTCTCGTTCGGTCGCCGCTAGAGGGTGTGTTGCGAAAGTTGATCACGATCGTGGATCATCACGTCTCGTGGGACGTGATGATCTGACCGACAGCCAGTGGGTTCTCCTGGGTCTTTGGAGGAGATACGCGCGGTAGCGCCCGGGGGCGTGCCCCCGGGCG
>LRTP01000663.1 GCA_001550305.1 Streptomyces diastatochromogenes | reverse complement strand
CACCCGTCCGCCGCGCTGGGCGACCTCACCGTGCCGGTCCGCGCGAGCCCGCTGGAACGCGGCCAACGCGACAGCCTCGCCGGGGAGTTCGGCACTGGTCGGCGCGGGTTCGGGGGCCAGTGCACCGAGCACGTCGGCGAGCCGCTTGGCCCGGCCCTGGGTGTCGGCGTCGACGGCTTCCAGCGGCTCACCACGCAGCAGACGCTCCGCGGCGTCACGGTCCAGCCACTTGTCCTGCTCGTCGGCCATCACATGTCCTTCTGCGTCCGCGAACGCGTATGCGTCACACCCGCGGACGTCACCGCGCGTGTGCGCGACTCTGTTCGTGACTCTCTTTGTGGGGGGACGACACCGAGGCCGCCGGCGGATTCCGGATCCGCACCGAGCAGCTCCGCAAGCCGCTTGAGACCGCGGTGCGCCGCGGTGCGGACGGCTCCGGGGCGCTTGCCGAGGGTCTCGGCCGCGGTCTTGGCGTCGAGGCCGACGACCACGCGCAGTACGACGGCCTCCGCCTGGTCCTGGGGGAGTTGGGCGATCAGCGAGAGGGTGCTGTTGGTGGCCAGCGCCTCGATCGCCTCGCCCGCGGTGTCGGAGTCCCCCGCCTTCGCGGTCAGTTCCGTCTCGTCACCGCCGATCGCGGGGCGGCGCCCGCGCATGCGTATGTGGTCGAGGGCGCGGTTGCGGGCGATCCGGGCGGCCCAGCCACGGAAGCGGTCCGCGTCACCGCTGAACCTCTCCAGGTCACGGGCGATCTGCAGCCAGGCCTCGGACGTGACGTCCTCCGCGTCCGGGTCACCGACCAGCGTCCGTACGTATCCGAGCAGCCGTGGGTGCACCGAGCGGTACACAGTCCGGAACGCGGTCTCGTCCCCGTCCTGTGCCGCAAGCACCGCGGCGGTCAGCTCCGCGTCGTCCCCCAACACCGCGCGCCCTTCTCCGCCTAAGCCGGCGCCGCTTTCGCGGACCGGGCTGCTCGCCGTTGTGGTTCCTCGATTGGTGGATGCGGTCCTAGGCCCCTCATGGGTGCGGTTGTCCGTCCTCCGCACCCCGGCGCGAATGGCACGTTACGGCCTGAAACCGCTCCCCGTCCATGTTCGTACAGGATGCAACTAACTGGTGACACAGCGAGGTGTGACAGAAAACGCAGCCGCGGCGCTGTAGAGAGTACGGGTCGCCGCGCGGCCCGTGCCGCGCGACGGTCGGGGCCTCTCCTGTGGGGGGTGGCGGCCCCGGCCGTTGCCATCGGCCTTCTGACTCTCCTTGAACGCGCGCCCCGGTCGGCGCTGCTCGCGCGGTCGCGAGTCGTTGCGCCGCCGGGTCCGCGCCCCGTGCGCCCCTGCCCGTCCTCGGCCGACCGCTTCCTGACGCTCGTCCCGAATCCCTTGGCGCCCAGGGGTCGTTGGGCGTCACACCCCGGGCTCCCCGTCGGCGCCGAGCTGCCGCGCCAGGCGCTTGAGGCCACGGTGGGCGGCGGTACGGACTGCGCCCGGGCGCTTGCCGAGGACACGGGCGGCGGCGGGACCGTCAAGGCCGACGACCACCCGCAGCAGTACGGCCTCGGCCTGGTCGCGGGGCAGCCGAGCGACCAGTTCCAGGGCGCGCTCCGTGGAGAGGCTCTCCAGCGCCTGGTCGTGGGTGCTGTGGGTGCCGGGCAGTTCCAGTACGTCGTTCTCGAGCCCGGTCGCCCTGGGCCGTACCTTCTGCCTCCGCAGATGGTCGAGCGCGCGGTGCCGTGCGATGGTCGCGGTCCAGCCGCGGAACCCCGCCCCGTCCCCCTGGAACCGCCCGAGGTCCCGCGCGATTTCCAGCCAGGCGTCGGACGCCACGTCCTCCGCGTCGTCCCCGACGATCCCGCGCACGTACCCGAGCAGTCCGGGCTGCACGATCCGGTACGCCAGCGCGAAGGCCGCCTCGTCCCCCTGCTGCGCCCGCGCCACGGCCGCACCGAGCTCACCGTCGTACGCCTGTACGCGGCGGGGTTCCCCTCCCTGGCCCAACGCTGTCCTCGTTCGCCCCGAGTCGGTCAGAATGCGCACCGTGCGACACGGTCGGCCGTGTCGACGCCCACGTGGTCATCTGCGTCGGGCCTCACATAAATGTCACAGCTCGTCAGGCACCCCGGGCGTCCCTCGGAACACGTCCTGGCTCAGGCGTCCGTCTCCACCGGTTCGGGCAGCGGAGCCGGCCGCGCCTGCGGGGCCGGCATCCGGTCCGCGTTCACCACGACCCCGGCGATCAGCGCGGCCAGCAGCAGTGCTCCCATCGCCCACCAGGTGGCCACGTTGAAGCCGTGCACGGCGGCCCGGGAGGCGAGGGCGCGACGGTCGACGCCGGGGGCCGCGTGCGCGGTCGCGTACCGGGTCGTCACGCTCGCGGCGATCGTGTTGAGCAGCGCCGTGCCGATCGAACCGCCGACCTGCTGAGCGGTGTTGAAGGTGGCGGAGGCCGCGCCCGCGTCCCGGGGCGCGACGCTCACCGTGGCCAGCGAGATGGAGGTCATCATCGCCGTGCCCATGCCGAGGCCGAGCATCAGCATGCCGGGCAGGATGTGCGAGGCGTACGCGGGTGCCACCCCGACCTGCGCGATGATCGCCAGCGCGCCCGCGGCCAGCAGCAGCCCGGGGACGATGAGGGCGCGCGGCGGGACCCGGTTCAGGAGGCGGGCCGCGACCTGGGTGGAGCCGGTGATCATGCCGACGGTGATGGGGAGGTAGGCGAGTCCGGTCTTCATCGGCGAGTACCCGAGCACGCGCTGCATGTAGTAGGTGAGGAAGAGGAAGACCCCGAACATCCCGATGGTGACGAAGAGGATGGTGAGGAACGCCCCGACCCGCTGCCGGTCCCTGACCACCGACATCGGCAGCAGAGGCACCCGGGCGCGGGTCTGCCAGAGACCGAACACGCCGAGCAGCACGACCCCGGCGGCCAGCAGTCCAAGGACCAGTCCGTCGCCCCAGCTCCTCGACTCCGCCTCCGAGAAGCCGTAGACCAGCGAGAGCATTCCGGCGGAGCCGAGCACCGCGCCCGGCACGTCGAGGCGGGCGTCCTCGTAGCGGCCGCCGCCGCTGAGCACCGCCAGCGCGCCGGCGAACGCGACCAGGGCAATGGGCACGTTGACGTACAGGCACCAGCGCCAGTCCAGGTACTGGGTGAGGAAGCCGCCGGCGAGCAGCCCGAACGCCGCGCCCGCGCCGACGATCGCGCCGAACACGCCGAACGCCTTGCCGCGTTCCCCGGGGTCGGTGAACGTCGTCGTGAGCAGCGACAGGGCGGCGGGAGCGAGCAGTGCGGCGAACACGCCCTGGAGGGCGCGCGCCCCGAACAGCATCCCGGAGTTCGCGGCCGCGCCGCCCAGCGCGGACGCGGCGGCGAAGCCCAACAGGCCGATCATGAAGGTGAGTCGGCGACCCGCGAGGTCGGCGATCCGGCCGCCGAGCAGCAGCAGTCCGCCGAAGGCGAGGGTGTACGCGGTGATGACCCACTGCCGGTTGCCGTCCGACATGTGCAGGTCGCTCTGGGCGGAGGGCAGGGCGATGTTCACGATGGTCATGTCGAGGACGACCATCAACTGGGCGAGCGCGATGACGACCAGCGCCCACCAACGGCGGTTGTCGGCCACGAGGCCTCCCGGGTCCGGCGGTTGTCCTCATGTTCACTCCGCAGACCGCCGTTTGGGAACGGTCGCGTACCTTAAGAACCGGCAATCTCGCCGCCGTTCGGCACGCTTCCCCCTATCCCACGGCCTCGCGGCACAGTAGCCGCAGCGAGCCGTCGCCCGCGTAGCAGCGGCGGGCCTCGTCGATGGGGTCCCACAGGCGCCCGTCGGGGGTGCGCAGCCAGTGTTCGCCGCCCGTCTCCCACCACTCGGCGCCGGTGCGCCGGACGACGACCTCACCGGCGTACGCGCCGAAGCCGCGCAGCACGGTGTGGAGGGCGGCGTACGGCGCCCCCTCCCGGCGTATCTCCTCGATCAGCCGGTCGACGCGCCACAGGCTCTGCGCCGAGTAGTCGAGGCGCAGCCGCGCGCCCTCGCGCATCGTCGCGACGGTGTCCGCGGCCCAGCGCACGGGCTTGGTCGCGGCGGAGGGCCTGGTCGCCCGGATCGGGTTCGCACTCGTTGCGTTCACACTCGGAAGAGCGCCTTCCGGACGGGATTCGTCACGCGTCCCGGGCACCTTCGCGACACCGGCCCAGGACCCCCATCTCCAGCCCCAGGACGGTCACAGGAACCCCTCAGGGAAACAGGTTTACGACCGCCCGCGCGCCCGGCGCGACACCACCGCGCGCAGGACCCGCCGCCCCTCCGTCGACACCTCCAGGGCGGGGCGCAGGCCGCCCGC
>LRTP01000662.1 GCA_001550305.1 Streptomyces diastatochromogenes | reverse complement strand
CGGGGGCCTCGGGGGCCCGTCAGTTCTGGCGGCGGCTGCGCACGCAGCGCGCCGCCCTCGTCGCGGCGGGCGTCGTCGCGCTGCTCGTCCTGTTCGCGCTCGCCGCCCCGCTGCTCACGGCCATCGAGGGCCAGGACCCGACCACCTACCACCCGTCCCTCATCGACTCGGCGCGCGGCGGTGTGCCCGTGGGCTCGTTCGGTGGCGTCAGCGGCGACCACTGGCTCGGCGTCGAACCGCAGACCGGCCGCGACCTCTTCGCCCGGCTCGTGTACGGCGCCCGGGTCTCGCTGGGAGTCGCGCTGGGGGCGACCGTCGTACAGGTCCTCGTCGGTGTCGTGGTGGGCGTCGCGGCCGCACTCGGCAACCGATGGATCGATCAACTGTTGAGCCGGATCACCGACATCTTCGTCGCGATGCCCTTGATGATCATGTCGCTGACCCTGCTGGCGATCGTGCCCAGCAGCTTCCCGCGGCCCTTGCTGGTCGCGCTCGTCATCGGCCTGATCGCCTGGGGCAACACCGCGAAGATCGTGCGCGCCCAGACCCTCACCCTCAAGGGGCTGGACTACGTCTCCGCCGCGCGGCTCAGCGGCTGGAACACGTGGCGCATCGCCCGCCGCGAACTCCTGCCCGGACTGGCGGCCCCCGTCATCACCTACGCCGCGCTCCTCGTGCCGATGAACATCTCCGCCGAGGCCGCGCTGTCCTTCCTCGGCGTCGGAGTGAAGCCCCCGACGCCGTCCTGGGGGCAGATGCTCACGGCCGCCAATGTCTGGTACCAGGCGGCCCCGCAGTACCTGCTGCTGCCCGCCGGGGCGCTCTTGGTGACCGTGCTGGCCCTGACCGTCCTCGGCGACGGCGTCCGCACGGCCCTGGACCCGCGCGCCGCCTCGCGCCTGCGCGTCGGCACGGGCCGCAAACGGGAGGCCAAGGCGGACGCGGACTCCAAGAAGGCCACGGCGGACGCGGATTCCAAGAAGGCCGCGGCGGACGTGGACTCCAAGAAGGGCGCGGCGGACGCGAGCGCCAAGAAGGCCGCGATGGACGCGAGCGCCAGTGCGGACGCGAGCGCCAATAAGGAGGGCAAGGCATGAGCGGCTTCGGAGGATTCGTCCTGCGCCGCGCCGTCGGCACCGTGATCACCCTGCTCGCCATCTCGGTGATCGTCTACGTCGTCTTCTACGCCACCCCCGGCAACGTCGCCCAGATCACCTGCGGCCCGCGCTGCTCTCCGGAACAAGTGCACCAGGTCGCCCAGCAGTTGAGGCTCGACGACCCGCTGTACGTGCGCTACTGGCACTTCCTGCAGGGCATCCTCGTCGGGCAGGACTTCTCCACCGGCACCTCGGTGGAGCACTGCTCGGCGCCCTGCCTAGGCCAGTCGTACCAGGGTGACACCCAGGTCACCCAGCTGATCCTGGCGAAGCTGCCGGTCAGCCTGTCCCTGGTGTTCGGCGCGATGCTGCTGTGGCTGATCCTCGGCGTCGGCACCGGCATCCTCTCCGCGTGGCGGCGCGGTCGGCTCACCGAGCGCGTGCTGACCGGCATCACCCTCGCGGGCGTCGCCACACCGGTCTTCGTGATCGGCCTGGTGCTCATGATCGTCGTCTGCGGCCAGCTGCAACTGCTGCCCTTCCCGCAGTACGTCGGCCTCACCGACGACCCCGAACAGTGGGCCTGGAACCTGCTGCTGCCCTGGCTCTCCCTCGCCCTCATCGAAGCCGCCGCGTTCGCCCGGCTGACCAGGGCCGCGATGCTGGAGACCCTCGCCGAGGACCACATCCGGACCTTCCGGGCGTACGGCGTCGGCGAGCGGTCGATCATCGGGCGGCACGCGCTGCGCGGGGCGTTCGCGCCGATCATCGCGCTGAACGCCAACAACGTCGGCTCGGCGGTCGGCGGCGCGGTGCTCACCGAGACGCTCTTCGGACTTCCCGGCATCGGACAGGAGCTGGTGCACGCGGTGAACGTCGTCGACCTGCCGGTGGTCGTCGGCATGGTCCTGGTCATCGGCTTCTTCGTGGTCATCGCCAACGCCGTCGCGGACGTGCTGTACGCGGTGGCCGACCGACGGGTGGTGCTCGTATGAGCTTGGTGGAAGTCACCGACCTGACGGTCGGGTTCGGATCGCTGCGCGCCGTCGACGGCCTGTCCTTCCGGCTGGCGAAGGGCGCCGCGCTGGGCCTGGTCGGCGAGTCCGGCTCGGGCAAGTCCACGGTCGCCTCGGCCCTCCTGGGGCTGCACCGCGGCACGGGAGCCGAGGTCGGCGGCTCGGTGCGCGTGGCCGGCATCGACGTACAGGAGGCGTCCGACGCCGAACTGCGGCGGCTGCGCGGCGGGAAGGCCGCCATGGTCTTCCAGGACCCCCTGTCGTCCCTCGACCCGTACTACGCGGTCGGCGACCAGATCGCCGAGGTGTACCGGGGGCACGTGAAGGCCTCCCGGCGTGCCGCACGCGCGCGTGCCGTCGAGGTGCTCGACCGCGTCGGCATCCCGGACGCCGCGCGCCGGGCGCGCTCCCGCCCGCACGAGTTCAGCGGCGGCATGCGCCAGCGCGCGCTGATCGCGATGGCGCTGGCCTGCGAACCCGACCTGCTGATCGCCGACGAGCCGACCACGGCCCTCGACGTGACCGTCCAGGCCCAGATCCTCGACCTGCTGCACACCCTGCGCGAGGAGACCGGAATGGGCCTGCTCCTCGTCACGCACGACGTGGGCGTCGCCGCCGAGAGCGTCGACGAGATCCTGGTCATGCGGCACGGGCGGGCCGTCGAGCACGGCCTCGTCGGTTCCGTCCTGGGGGCGCCCGCGCAGGCGTACACCCAGGAACTCCTCGGTGCGGTGCCCCGTGTGGACGCGCCGCGCACCGCCTCCGCGGTGACGGAGGAGGTCGTTCTCGAGGCGAGCGGCCTGCGGCGCGAATTCGGACGTGGGAAGAAGGCGTTCGCGGCCGTCGACGACGTGTCGCTGACGATCCACCGGGGCGAGACCCTCGGGATCGTGGGCGAGAGCGGCAGCGGCAAGACCACCCTGGGACGGATGCTCGTGGGGCTGCTGGAGCCCACGGCGGGGGAGATCAAGCCCGGCGGAGGCGTGCGCCCAGACGTCCAGATGGTCTTCCAGGACCCCGTCTCCTCCCTCAACCCGCGCCGCAGCGTGGGCGAGTCGATCGCCGATCCGCTGCGCGCGCAGGGGGAACGGGACGAGGGGCGCATTCGGGGGCGCGTACGGGAACTGTTGGAGCGTGTGGGGCTCGAAGCAGCGCACTACGACCGCTACCCGCACGAGTTCAGCGGCGGACAGCGCCAGCGCGTCGGCATCGCCCGGGCGCTCGCCGCCGATCCACGCGTCATCGTCTGCGACGAACCGGTCTCCGCGCTCGACGTCACCACCCAGGCCCAGGTGATCGCCCTGCTCGCCGAACTGCAGCGGGAACTCGGGCTCGCGCTCGTGTTCGTGGCGCACGACCTCGCGGTGGTCCGCCAGGTCAGCGACCGGGTCGCGGTGATGCGACGCGGCCGGATCGTCGAGTACGGGCCCGCCGACGAGGTGTACGAGTCGCCGCGCGACCCGTACACCAAGCAGCTGCTGGCCGCCGTACCGGCGCTGGACCCGGAGGTCGCGGCGCGGCGACGGACGGCCCGGAGGCAGCTGACGGCGGTGTGATGCAACGTGACTGGTTGATCTCGTAGCGCGACAGAACGCGACCCGCACGGGAAAGTTACGACCGTTCACCCCTTTTGGTGGCGCGATGGACAACCGTCCGTCGCGCCACCGCCATGTGCGCATACGTTCTTCCCGCTGCGAGCCGCCGGGTCAACGGCGGCTCCCCATAGGGAGATCGGGGGTGCACTGATGCGCATCGGACTGCTTACGGAGGGTGGCTATCCGTATGTGAGCGGTGACGCCAGACTCTGGTGCGACCGGCTCGTACGCGGGCTCGGGCAGCACGAGTTCGACATCTACGCGCTCAGTCGCAGCGAGCGGCAGGAGGACGAGGGCTGGATCCAGCTGCCGCCGCAGGTCAGCCGGGTGCGGACGGCTCCGCTGTGGACGGCCGAGGACGACGGCGTGGTACACGGGCGACGGGCGCGCCGGCGGTTCGCCGAGTGCTTCGGGGAGCTGGCGGCGGCAGTGTGTGCCGCGCCCGCGGTCCTCGACGGATCGGAGGCCTCTGGCGGTGTGACGGCGTCGGAGGCCTCTCGCGGAGTGGTGGCGGACCGTTTCGGCAGTGCGCTGTACGGGCTCGCGGAACTGGCCCGCGACGAGGGCGGGCTGGTCGGGGCGCTGCGCTCCGAGGGGGCCGTGCGCGCCCTGGAGCGCGCCTGCCGTGCGCCC
>LRTP01000661.1 GCA_001550305.1 Streptomyces diastatochromogenes | reverse complement strand
CGGCCGTGGGCGCGCTCGGCCCCCGGCCGGGCGCGGTGATCGCCGCGGGCACCGGGATGATCGCGGTCGGCACCGATCTGGTCGGCTGGCGCAGGGCGGACGGCTGGGGCCATCTGCTCGGCGACTGCGGCGGTGGGGCGTGGATCGGCCGCGCCGGGCTAGAGGCGGCCCTGCGGGCCTTCGACGGACGCCCGGGCGGGTCGGCGGAGTTGCTGGCGCGGGCCGAGGAGATGTTCGGGCCGGTGGCCGGGTTGCCGGGCAAGCTGTATCCACGCACCGACCGGCCCGCCGTACTCGCCTCCTTCGCGCCCGAAGTGGCCGCGTGCGCCGCGTCCACCGTCGGCGACCCCGTCGCGCGCGATGTGCTGCGCGCCGCCGCCCGGCACCTGGCCGACTCCGCGGCCGCCGTCTGCCCGGACACCGGGGAGGACCGGGTCGCCCTCACCGGGGGCCTGTTCAAGATGGGCGACCCCCTCCTCGTACCGCTGCGCGCGGAGTTGACGCAGCGGGTGCCGCACGCCCGGCAGGTACCGGCCGCGGGCACTCCGTTGGACGGCGCCGTACGTATCGCCGTCGACCTGGCGGGCGACCGGCTCACGCTCCCCCGCGACGAACACATGCTTCACGTGATGACCGAAAAGGGCACAACCTCGCCATCCGTCCCCCGAAAGGGGGATTCACCCACCCTGTCGGACAAGTGAAGTTGACTCCCGCACCGGTCGCCACAGGAGCACCACAGCACCGGCGAGTCCAGCCACACCGATCATTTCTGATCCACGCGTAACTCATCAGACAAAAGGGGACGGATACCGCTCACCTGCACCCTCCCCGAACAGGGGAGCCCAAGAAACCAGTAACATGCGTCGCCATGAGCTCCCCCACTGGGCCCGCGTCCGGCCTGCCAGTACGAATGCCGCGACCTCGCCAGCCCGGGCGGCACCGCCGACCCGAGCCGCTGGCGGCTCCCGAGGGCGCGCCTGCGCTCGTCCTCGCGGTGCCGGGCACCTCCAGCGCGGCCACGCGCAGCCTCGCCGAGGAGGTCGTGAGCATCGCGCGCTCCGAGCTGCCCGGCCTCGACGCCCGGATCGGGTACCTCGACGGGGACGACGCCGAGTTCCCCACGCTGCAGTCCGTGCTCACGCGTGCCGCCGAGGAGCGCACCGCCCGCTATGAGCAGGCCCGTGCCGCCGGTGCGGACGTGACCCAGCCCGACGGCCCCGTCGCCGTCGTGGTGCCCCTGCTCGCCGGCCCGGACAACGCGTTGCTGCGCCGGGTCCGCCAGGCCGTCATGGAGAGCCGGATCGCGGCCGACCTGACCGACGTTCTCGGCCCCCACCCGCTGCTCGCGGAGGCGCTGCACGTGCGTCTGTCCGAGGCGGGTCTGGCGCGCGCCGACCGTGCCCGGCTGTTCACCGTGGCCACGGCCGCCGACGGCATCATCCTCGCCTCCGTGGGCGGCGAGGAGGCCGTACAGGCGGCCGGGATCACCGGCATGCTGCTCGCCGCGCGGCTCGCCGTGCCGGTGATGGCGGCGGCGCTGGACGAGGAGGGCGCGATCGCGGCCACCGCCGAGCAGCTGCGCGGCTCGGGTTCCCAGCAGCTCGCCCTGGCTCCGTACCTGATCGGACCGGAGATCGACGCCGGTCTGCTGGACGCGGCCGCCAAGGAGGCGGGCTGCTCCGCCGCCGAGGCGCTCGGCCCGTACCCGGCGATCGGCAAGCTCGCGCTGGCCAAGTACACGACGGCGCTGGGCATCGCCCCGCAGCAGCCGCAGGGCGCGCCGGTCCGCTGACCGCCCAGGCACCACCCCACGCACGTCGAAGGGCCCGCTCCTCTCACAGGAGCGGGCCCTTCTCTCGTCGGCCCTCTCGCATGTCTGCGGCTCGTACGTCGGCAGTCCGTACGTAGGCAGTTCGTACGTAGGCAGTTCGTACGTAGGCAGTTCGTACGTAGGCAGTTCGTACGTAGGCGGTTCGCGCCTCGGCAGCGGGGCACCGCCGGGCGGCTCAGCCGAGGACCACGCAGGACGCCGCCGGAACCTCCACCGAGCCGCCCCGTCGCGGCACCCCCGTGTCCGGGTCGACCGCGAACCAGGTCACGTCCCCCGAGCGCTCGTTGGCGGCGTACAGGAAGCGTCCCGAGGGGTCGAGGGCCAGCGCGCGCGGCCAGGTGCCGCCGCAGGGCACCGTCGCGACCAGCCGCAGCCCTTCGCCCACCGCGTCGGGCGTGAGCACGGAGACGACGTCCTGGCCGCGGGTGGCGGTCCACACGAAGCGCCCGTCGGGCGACACCACGATGCCCGAGGGGTACGCGTCACCGTCCGGGACCCCCGAGAGCACCGGCGTCTCCCCGACGGGGCGCAGAGAGCCTTCCTGGGCGCTCCAGCGGCAGACGGTGACCGTGGGGGCGAGTTCGTTGAGCACGTACGCGTGTTCGCCACGGGGGTGGAAGACCAGGTGGCGGGGCCCGGAGCCGGGGCGCAGCGCGATCTCGCGGTGCAGCGTGAGCCGGCCGCCGTCCAGAGCGCACACCCGCACGGAGTCCGTGCCGAGGTCGACGCTGACGGCCCAGCGCCCGCTCGGGTCGGGCTGTACCTGGTGGGCGTGCGGGCTCTGCTGGCGCCGGGTGTGCGGGCCGCGGCCCTTGTGCTGGAGCACGCTGGAGGCGGCGCCGACGAGCGTGCCGTCGTCGCGTACGGGCAGGGCGGTGACGCTGCCGGAGCCGTAGTTGGCGGTCAGGACGTGTCCCGCGAACACGCTGAGGTGCGTGGGGCCGCTGCCTCCGACGGAGACCAACGGCCCGGCGGGCTTCGGTTCGTCGCCGTCCACGCGGTACGCGGCCACCGCGCCGTCGGCCGTCTCGCTGACCGCGTAGAGCATGTCGTGGGCGGGCGACAGGGCGAGGTACGAGGGATCGGGTACGCCGTCCACCGCGCTCAGGAGGGTCAGCGCGCCGCTGCCGCGGTCCACGGCCGCGGTGAGGACGCCGGGGCCTCCCGCCGCCGTGAACGAGCCGATGAACGCCCGCTGTTCCCGCGTGCCGCCGTCTGCCACTGCCGTTCCCCTCTCGGTCCCGCGCTCTCCGGGGCCGACGGTAGCAGTCGGCGACCAACGGTCTAGACCAAGGGTCCGCCCGCCTCCCCGAGCGCCCGTGCGCGCGCCTCCGGGTGGTGGACGTAGGCCGGATGCCGTTCCACGGTCTCGTAGGTGCGGTGGAAGACGGGGGTGGCGCTGCCCGAGATGGGCGGCACGATCCACGACCAGTCCGCGCCGACCCGGCGGCCCTTGCGCTCCTCGCGGCCGAGGTGGGTGAGGAAGCGCCGGGACTCGGTGTGGTGGTCGGTGACGGTGACGCCCGCGTGGTCGAAGGAGTGCAGGACGGAGCGGTTGAGTTCGACGAGCGCGCGGTCCTTCCACAGCGAGCGGTCGGTGCGGGTGTCGAGGCCCAGGCGGTCGGCGAGGTAGGGCAGGAGGTTGTAGCGGTCGGTGTCGGCGAGGTTGCGGGCGCCTATCTCGGTGCCCATGTACCAGCCGTTGAACGGGGCCGCCGGATAGCAGATGCCGCCGATCTCCAGGCACATGTTGGCGAGCGCGGGCACGGCGTGCCAGCGCAGTCCGAGCGAGCGCCACCAGGTGTACTCGGGGTGGGCGAGCTCCACTTCGAGCACCGCGTCCTGCGGCAGCGTGAACCAGCGGGGTCGCTCGTCGGGCTTGCCGTCGGCGCCCTGGACCACCAGCGGCAGGACGTCGAACGGGGTGCCGGGGCCGCCGGGCCAGCCGAGCCGCCTGGCCAGCGCGGTGAGGCCCGCGTTGCGCGGATCGCCGGTCACGCCACCGTCCGGGCGGGCGTAACCGGCGTAGCGGATGAGCTGTTCGTTCCAGATCCGTGGCCCCGGGCGGCCCGGCCGGTCGGGCGCGAAGACGGTGATGAGCGCCCTGATCCGGCCCTCGCTCGCGGCCTCCCGCAGATGGTCGGCCGAGGCCTCGGCGACGTCCTCGGCCGTCCGCACGTCCCTGCGGTCACGGACGCACAGGGAGCGCCAGTACAGGCGCCCGATGCAGCGGTTGGCGTTGCGCCAGGCGACGCGGGCGCCGAAGGCGAGTTCCTCGGTGGTGTGGCGGTAGGTGCCGGTCTCCGCGATCTCGGCCCGCGCGGCGGCGATGCGCCGGGCCGGGTCGCCGAGGCGCTCCTCGGTGTGACGGAGCGTGAGGAACTCGGCGGCGGCGCGCAGGAGTGCGTACGGCGGGGAGTCGTCGTGCGACGTCGGGGCGGCGGAACGGCCCGGCACGGGTGTCAGGCGCCCGCCGAGACCCGGGACGGACGGCTCCGTCCGCCGGGCACCG
>LRTP01000660.1 GCA_001550305.1 Streptomyces diastatochromogenes | reverse complement strand
CGCCCGCGCCCGGCTCGCGGAACGCGGCACGCCCGCGGAGGCCCTGCCGGTGGACCGCGCGTTCCACACCGCCCTGCTCGACCCCGTCCTGGCGGACTTCCGGGACGCCTGCGGAAAGGTACGGCTGCGGCCCACCAGGACCGAGTTCGTGAGCGGTCCGGACGGGGTCCGGCACCCGGTGGGCTGGCTGCCGGACGCCGAGCACCTCGTACGGGGGACCCGACGGCCGGTGGACTTCGCCGCCGTACTGCGCACGCTGGAGCGGACACCCGGGCGGCCGGTCCATCTGGAGATCGGCCCCGACGCGCCCCTCGCCGGGCTCGTCCGGCGTGCCCGGCCGGACACCGCCGCCGTCCCCACCCAGCGCCGCGGCGACCGTGGCCTCGGCACCCTCTGGGCGGCCGTGGCCCGGCTGCATTGTGCGGGCCACCGGCTCGACTGGGCGGCCCTGGTCGACGGCAGCGACGCCCGCCGGATCCCGCTGCCGCCGTATCCCTTCCAGCACCGCTCGTACTGGACAGGACCGCCGCCCACCCCCTTGGCCGACGACCGCGAAACGGAGGACGGCATGACCGAACAGGCCGTACTGGCGCGGGTGCTGGCGCTCAGCGCCCGTCATCTCGGATACGCGCCGGAGGAGATCACCGCGGAGCGTACGTTCGTCGGGCTCGGCGCGGACTCGCTCCAACTCATAGGAATGGTGCGACAGTTGGAGGCCGAGTTCGGGGTGGAGATCGGTATGCGGGAGATCCTGGAGGAGGCGGGGACCCCACGGCTCGCGGCCCGGTTGATAGCGGAGCGGACGGGGCGGAGAGCGGTACCGGCCTCCGCGGGCGTCACCCCGGACGACGAGCCCGTGCACGTCACCCCGGACGACGAGCCCGTGCACGTCACCCCCGACGAGGAACCCGTCTACGCCACCCGCGCCGAGGTCGAGGAACTCGCCCGCCAGATACGCCAACTCGCCGAGACCCAGACCAGGATGCTCGGTCAGCTCTCCGAGGCCGTGGCCCTGCTCGCCGAGGGCCGCGAGGAGGTCGGAGGATGACCACGGTGCGGACCAGCCCCGCGTCGCAGGCGAGCGCCGAGGCCGTCGCCCGGACCGTCGCCGTCTCCGGACGGCTCGACGAACTCCTGACGGCGGCCCGGCACCGCACCGAGGCTCCCGCCGGGCAACCCGCCGAGGCTCCCGCCGAGCAACCCGCCGAGCCGCCCCTCCACCACGGCCCCCACGTCACCCTCCCCTCCGACTCCGGCATGTCGGGCACCGGTGCGAGTGAGGCCCAGCGGGCCCACGCCGACGACCTGGTCCGCCGCTTCACCGAGCGGACCCGCACGTCGAAGGAGCTGGCGCAGCGGCACCGAACGGTGCTGGCGGACAGCCGGGCCGTGGTCGGCTTCCGGCGGGCGACGAAGGAGATGCAGTACCCGATCGCGGCCCGCTCGGCGCACGGCGCCCGGCTGACGGACGTCGACGGCAACGACTACACCGACATCACCATGGGCTTCGGCGCGCTGCTGCTCGGCCACGAGCCCGCCCCGGTGACGGAGGCCGTCCGCCGGCACCTCGCCGACGGACTGCGCCTCGGACCGCGCTCCGAGGACACGGGCGTGGCCGCCGAACTGCTCGCGGAGCTCACCGGCATGGAGCGGGTGGCGTTCGCGAACTCCGGCAGCGAGGCCAACTCCGCCGCCCTGCGGCTCGCCCGCGCGGCCACCGGACGCGACCGCGTGGTCATGTTCCGCGGCTCCTACCACGGCCACATCGACTCGGTCCTCGGCCGTCCCGGCCCCGACGGCCGCCACGCCGTCCCCGTCTCGCGCGGCGTCCCCGCGAGCGCGGTGTCCGAACTCCTCGTCCTCGAATACGGCAGCCAGGAGAGCCTGGACGTCATCGACGAACTCGGCGACACCATCGCCGCGGTCCTCGTCGAACCGGTCCAGTGCCGCAACCCCGCCCTGCGCCCTGTCGCCTTCCTGCGCGCGCTGCGGGAGCTGACCGCCCGGCGCGCCATCGTCCTCCTCTTCGACGAGATGCTCACCGGCCTGCGCCCCCACCCCCGCGGCGCCCAGCACCACTACGGCGTCGTCCCCGACCTCGCCACCTACGGCAAGGCCCTCGGCAGCGGTCATCCCATCGGCGCGATCGCGGGCCGCGCCGACCTCATGGACGGCATCGACGGCGGCTTCTGGCGGTACGGGGACGACAGCCGCCCGACGCGCGACACGACCTTCTTCGGCGGCACGTACATCCAGCACCCCCTGTCGATGGCCGCCGCCCGCGCCGTCCTCACCCACCTCAAGGAGCGGGGCCCGGAGCTCCAGCAGACGCTGAACGCCCGCACCGACGCGCTCGCCGCCGACCTCGACGACTTCTTCCGCGCCGAGGAATTCCCCCTGGAAACGGCCCACTTCGGGTCCATGTTCCGCTTCACCCACCGCGCCGACATGGAGCTGCTCTACCACCACCTCCTCCTGCGCGGGATCTACGTCTGGGAGTGGCGCTCCTTCTACCTCTCCACCGCGCACACCGACACCGACGTCGAACGGATCACCGACGCGGTGAAGGACTCACTGCGGGAGCTGCGCGCGGGCGGCTACTTCCCGACGACGCCCCGCCCCCGGCGGCACGGCCACGGCGACGCCGCCGAGCGGCCCGCTCCCGACTTCGGCGTCTATTTCTTCGGCGACCACCCCGACGGCGAGGACAGCGCGCAGGCCTACGAACGGCTGATCGAGACCGCACGCTTCGCCGACACCCACGACTTCAGCACGCTCTGGCTCCCCGAACGCCACTTCCACTCCTTCGGCGGCCTCTTCCCCAACCCGTCCGTCCTGGCCGCCGCGCTCGCCCGGGAGACCCGCCGCATCCGTCTGCACGCGGGCTCGGTGGTCCTCCCGCTGCACGACCCCGTGCGGATCGCCGAGGAGTGGGCGGTGGCCGACAACCTCTCCGGCGGCCGGGTCGGCATCGGCTGCGCGAGCGGCTGGCACGCGAGCGACTTCGCCCTGCACCCGGACCGCTTCACCGACCGCACCGAGATCGCCTTCCGGCACCTGGAGGACGTACGGCGGCTGTGGCGGGGCGAGAGCGTCGCGCGCCGTACCGGCGAAGGGCACCCCATCGACGTACGCCTGCATCCGCGGCCCGTGCAGGAGCTGCCGCCGATGTGTCTGGCGACGTCCGGGCGGCGTGCCTCGTACGAGGAGGCGGCCCGCCGCGACCTCGGGATCGTCACCAACCTCATGAACCAGACGGTCGAGCAGCTCGCGGCGAACATCCGCCACTACCGTCGGCTGCGCGCAGAGAGCGGCCTCGACCCCGACGCGGGCCGCGTCACCGTCCTGCTCCACACCCACCTCGCCGAGGACCACGCCGCCGCCCGGGCCGCCGCGCGCGAGCCGATGAGCCGCTATCTGCGCTCCTCCCTCCAGATGCGTTCCGCCGCGAGCGCCCTCGGGGGCCGCCCCGAGGACGTGGCCGACGCGAGCGAGGCCGACCTCGCCTACCTCTTCGACCGCGCCTACGACCGCTACTGCGACCAACGGGCCCTCATCGGCTCGCCGGACACCTGCGCGGCCACCGTCGACGCGCTGCGGGCCGCGGGCGTCGACGAGATCGCCGCCCTGGTCGACTTCGGACTGCCGCCGGAGGAGATGAAGGCGGGCCTGGAGCAGCTGGACGTCCTGCGCCGCCGCTACCACGAGCCCCCGACGCAGCCGAAGAAGCCGAAGACGCCCGAAGAACGGCGGGCTCCCGCGACCCCGGCCCAGCGCCGCCTGTGGCTCGCCGCCACGCTGATCGCCAACCCGGCCGCGTACAACGAGATCCAGGGCGTACGGCTGCGGGGTCCGCTGGACGTCGAGGCGCTGCGGACCGCCGTGGGCGGCCTGGTCCGCCGCCACGACGGGCTGCGGACTGCGTTCGTGGCCGGGGGAGACGGGGTCTTCCAGGTCGTACGGGAGGACCGGGACCGGGCATGTCCGGCCCTGATCGTCGTCGACGTCCGGGGCCGGGACGCCGACGAGGTGATCAGGGCCGCCCTGCGGGAGGAGAGCACCCGCGCGTACGACCTCGCGGTGGGGCCGCTGTTCACGCCCCGGCTGCTGCGGCTCGCCGACGACGACCACGCGCTGATCCTCGGCATGCACCACCTCGTCACCGACGGCCACTCCGCGGGGCTGGTCGCCGCCGACCTCGGGGAGTTCTACCGGGCGGCGGCGGAGGGACGCGCGCCCCGCTTCGAGCGGGCCGCCGGGAGCACGCTCGACACGATCGCGGTGACCGGGGGAGCGGACGACCTGGACTGGTGGCGCGCCCACCTCGGGGACGGGCCGGGCGCGCCCGCGCTGCCCACGGACCGGC
>LRTP01000659.1 GCA_001550305.1 Streptomyces diastatochromogenes | reverse complement strand
GGCGCGGTGGTCGCCACCGGCCACGAGGCGGTGCGCATCGAGACCGACGGGCGGGCCGCCGAGGTCACCTACCGCACCGCGGACGGCGAGGGCGTCGTCCCGGCCCGGCACGTCCTCGTGAACGCCTCGCCGCAGGAACTCGCGCACCTCACGGGCGACGAACCGCCCACCCCCGCCGAGGGCGCCCAGCTGAAGGTCAACATGCTGCTCAAGCGGCTGCCGAGGCTGCGCGACACCTCGGTCGACGCGCGCGAGGCGTTCTCCGGCACCTTCCACATCGCCGAGGGCTACGAGCAGTTGGCGACCGCCCACGCGCAGGCCGCGTCCGGCGAGCTGCCCACCGCACCGCCCTCCGAGATCTACTGCCACTCCCTCACCGACCCGAGCATCCTCGGCCAGGACCTGGTCGACCAGGGCTATCAGACCCTCACCCTCTTCGGCCTCCACACACCCGCCCGGCTGTTCGAGCGGGACAACGACGCCGTACGGGCGGAGCTGCTGAAGTCGACCCTGGCACAGCTGGAGGCGCACCTCGCCGAACCGCTCGCCGACTGCCTGGCCACCGACGCGGACGGCCGCCCCTGCATCGAGGCGAAGACCCCGCTCGACCTGGAGCACGACCTGCGGCTGCCCGGCGGCAACATCTTCCACCGCGACCTCGCTTTCCCGTACGCCCAGGAGGGCACGGGCCGCTGGGGCGTCGAGACCCGGCACGCGAACGTCCTGCTGTGCGGGGCGGGCGCGGTGCGCGGCGGCGGCGTGAGCGGGGTGCCCGGGCACAACGCGGCCATGGCCGTACTGGAGGGCGCGAACGACTAGCTCCGCCGTTCGGCCGTGTGCCGCCGGCGCGGCGGGAGGCCCGGAACCCCGTCGAGGGACTGACCAGAAATCTGACGGAGCATCAGAAAAGGCCTTCCCTCGTCCGGAGGACTGCGGCATTCTGCGGCCATGCAGACGGAGCTGAGCAAGAAACTGGGAGTCGAGCACGCCATTTTCGGCTTCACGCCGTTTCCCGCCGTCGCCGCGGCCATCAGTCGCGCGGGCGGATTCGGTGTGCTCGGCGCGGTCCGCTACACCGCCCCCGACGACCTCAAACGCGACCTCGACTGGATCGAGGCGAACGTCGACGGCAAACCGTACGGCCTGGACGTCGTCATGCCCGCGAAGAAGGTCGAGGGGGTGACGGAGGCCGACGTCGAGGCGATGATCCCGGAGGGGCACCGGCAGTACGTCAAGGACACCCTCGCCAAGTACGGCGTGCCCGAACTCGCCGAGGGCGAGGCGTCCGGCTGGCGCATCACCGGCTGGATGGAACAGGTCGCCCGCACCCAGCTCGACGTCGCCTTCGACTACCCGATCAAACTGCTCGCCAACGCGCTGGGCTCACCGCCCGCCGACGTCGTCGCACGCGCCCACGAGCGCGGGGTGCTCGTCGCGGCCCTCGCGGGCAGCGCCCGGCACGCGCGCAAACACGCCGAGGCGGGCATCGACGTCGTCGTCGCGCAGGGCTACGAGGCGGGCGGCCACACCGGCGAGATCGCCTCGATGGTGCTCACCCCCGAAGTCGTCGACGCCGTCGACCCGCTGCCCGTGCTGGCGGCGGGCGGCATCGGCAGCGGACAGCAGGTGGCCGCCGCCTTCAGCCTCGGCGCCCAGGGGGTGTGGCTCGGCTCCCTGTGGCTGACCGTCACGGAAGCGGACATGCACGCGCCCGCCGTGACCCGCAAGCTGCTCGCCGCCGGGTCCGGCGACACCGTCCGCTCACGCGCGCTGACCGGCAAGCCCGCGCGCCAGCTGCGCACCGAGTGGACCGACGCCTGGGACGACCCGAACGGCCCCGGCACGCTCCCCATGCCGCTCCAGGGGCTGCTGGTGGCCGACGCGGTCTCCCGGATCCAGAAGTACGAGGTGGAACCGCTGCTCGGGACGCCGGTCGGGCAGATAGTCGGCCGGATGAACAGCGAGCGCAGTGTCCAGGCCGTCTTCGACGACCTGACGACCGACTTCGAGCGGGCCGTCGAGCGCGTCAACCGGATCGCGGGAAGGGGCGAACAGTCTTGACTTCTCCCCTTCCTGAAGGAGGGGGATTCTTACGGCTCGCGCCGTGAGGGTTTCTGCTTCGTTGCCGACTGCCTGTCCGGAGTACTCCGTTGAGGTCTTACGCCAGCTCCACAGACTGTCACCGCCAGCCCGGCGGCCAGAAGATTGTGCGCCGCGTTCACGTCCCGGTCGTGGGTCGTGCCGCAATCGCACGTCCAGGTACGGACGTTCAGCCGCATCGCCTCTTGCAGGGTGCCGCAGGCGGAGCACAGTTTGGAGGAGGGGAACCACCGGTCCACGGCGATCACCTCGCGCCCGTACCAGGCAGCCTTGTACTCCAGCATGCTCCGGAACTCGCTCCACGCCGCGTCGCTGATGGCGCGGGCGAGCCGGTGGTTTTTGACCATGTTGCGCACGGTCAAATCCTCGATCACGATCGTTTGGTTTTCACGAACGAGCCGAGTGGTGATCTTGTGCAGGCCGTCGCGGCGGCGGTCGGCGATCCGGGCGTGGATCTTCGCGGCCTTGAGCCGGGCTTTCCTGCGGTTGGCGCCCTCACCCCTGGCCTTGCGGGCAAGGTTGCGCTGGGCCTTGGCCAGAGCGGCACGGTCCCGGCGCTCGTGCCGGGGGTTGGTGATCTTCTCCCCGGTGGAGAGGGTCAGCAGGCGGTCCAGGCCGACATCGACACCGACGGCCTGACCGGTGACCGGGAGCGGCTTGACGCCGGGGTCGTCGCACAGCAGGGAGACGAACCAGCGTCCCGCGCTGTCCTGCGAGACCGTCACCGTGGACGGCTTCGCTCCCCCGGGCAGCGGGCGCGACCACACGACAGCCAACGGTTCGGTCATCTTCGCCAGTGAGGCTTTTTCATCCTCGGTCTGAGCTGGCCAAATGCAGGGCGAGGACGGCTTGGACAAGGGCAGTGATGCGGGTGGTGGAGCACCGCAGCTTGCGCAGGAGCCGCCAGGACTTGAGGGTGGCCATGGCCTGTTCGACGAGTGCGCGGATCTTCGCGTGGGACCGGTTGACCGCTTTCTGCCCGGCGGATTGCCAACCGCGCACGATCGCGTCGACGCGCAAGAAGTCAGCCCGCGGGCGTGTTGTAGTTGACGATTCCCTCCACCATGAGAGCTACCGCACCGGCCAACGGGTTGGTCGTTCCTATGCCCACGACGTCGGGCAGCTTGTGCGCCTCGCTCTCGGTGACGGCCACCATGCCCCAGAACGCGTTGAATCCCGAGGGATCCGCAGGCTTGTCGGTGGCCGCCCCCACGGTCAGGACGCCTCCCGCCTCGGTCACGGCCAACGCGCCCATCTGCCGGAGCGTGTCGTGATCCCGCTCCTCGGCGGCCACTACGCTCCAGCCCGCCACCCCCACCTGCCGTAAGGCGTCAAGGAGCTGGCCAGGTGTATCCGGCCCCGCGACAACGATGTCGGGCAGGACGAGGGCCACCGGCCCCTGCGTCATCGGCAGGGCGGACCGGATCGCCCCGTCGAGACCAGGTCCGAACGACTTGTCCTGGTAGACGAAGACCATCTGGAAGGTGTCGGTATAGCGAACGAGATAACTTACTGTGTCCAGCTTGTGTGTTCCGAACACGACGACCAGGCGCACATTGAGTCCGCTCTTGGCGAGTTCGACGACGGCTTCCAGGCTGCGGTCCAGCACGGTGACCCCAGGAGCCAGACAGTGCAACTCCTTCGGGTAGGGCGCCCCGAAACGTGTTCCGTATCCTGCACAGGGCAGGATCACCGAAACATCAGGTAAGGGTGTGGACGAACTCTGCATCGAGTAGCACTCCGGTTGTGTGGACGATGGGGGAACTTGCACACCTCGCCGAGCACAGACTGCCCAGAACCGGCCGACGCTGAACCTCCGGCCCCACCACGCGGCACGCACCGTAGCCACTGAGATGACTGTTCCCAGTACCTTCCGAAGGCACAAGTCTGCTGGGACATAGCCGAGTTGACCAGCGCAACCAAGCGCGATGATGTGAGTCGACCATCGCCCACCCTGGCCGACACGCAACCTACACTGCTGCCGATCATTCCTGACGACCGACGTGTCGCCGCCGCCGGCCAACACCCCGAGCCTGGGCGGAAACGACAGAAACGCATGGAAGACCCGACGAAAGAGGACGCTGAATGCGGGTGCTGTTGTCTACATACGGGACACGTGGCGACGTCGAACCGCTGGTGGCACTCGCGGTGCGGCTACGGGCGCTCGGCGCGGCGGTGAGGATGTGCGCCCCGCCGGACGAGGAGTTCGCCAAGCGGCTCGCACGTATCGGAGTGCAACTGGTGCCGGTCGGGCCACCTGTCAGGGAGTTGATGCGCGGGAAGACCCTGCCCTCGGCGACGGACCTGGCCCGCTACAGGAACGAGTTGGTCGAGACGCAGTTCGACGCCTTCCCTGCGGCGTTCGACGGATGTGACGTAGTAGTGGCGGCAGGTCTGGGGCAGGTCGCCGCGCGATCCGTGGCCGAGGCCGCGGGTATCTCCTACGTGTACGTGAGCTATGCGGCGGTCCACCTGCCGTCGCCGCACCACGCACCACCACCGCGGCCGGGCTGGCCGGAGCCTGAGGCCGCCGACAACCGGACACTGTGGGAGTTAGACGCCCGGAACGTCAACGCGCAGTTCGGCGAGGCACTCAACAGTCACCGGGCAGCGCTCGGCCTGCCGCTGGTGGACAACGTGCGCGATCACATCCTCACCGACCATCCATGGTTGGCGGCGGACCCGGTCCTGGGATCGTGGCGGCAGACCCCAGGCCTCGACGTCGTGCAACCAGGCGCATGGACCCTCGCGGACGAACGCCCCCTCCCGGCGGACTTGGCGAGGTTCCTGGACGCGGGCACCCCGCCGGTCTATGTGGGCTTCGGCAGTATGTCCCCGGCCGAAGGCATCGGCGGCATGGCCGTCGAGGCGATCCGCGCACAGGGGCACCGCGTGCTCGTGTCCCGCGGTTGGGCCGACCTGGATCTCGTCGACGACGGGGACGACTGCTTCGCCATCGGCGAGGCCAACCATCAGAACCTGTTCGGCAAGGTGGCCGCTGTGGTCCACCACGGCGGCGCGGGTACGACGCTGACAGCGGCCCGGGCGGGCGCGCCGCAAGTGGTGATACCTCTCCAACTGTCGGACAACCCGTACTGGGCCGGCCGGGTGGCGGCATTGGACCTCGGTGCGGCCCTCGACGCTCCGACCACGACCGTCGAATCTCTGGGCATCGCGCTCAAGACTGCTCTGGCACCCCAGACCCGGGCGCGCGCGAAGTCGCTGGGAAGCCGGCTCCGCACCGACGGAGCGGAGGTGGCCGCGCACTGGTTGGTTGACGAGTCGCGGTGAACGAGGCCGGCCCGCAGTGCCCGGACCGATCCGGGCGAAGGGCCCCCGGGCGGGGTGAACCCGTCCGGGGCTTCGGCATGTGAGGACCATCGCCTCGCGGTTGATCGCGCTGCGGCTGACACTGCACCCTCGGTCGCTACGTTCGGGTTCATGGATGACGGCGTGTACGTAGGCAATGCGGGCAGGGACGCGACAGGAAACCGGGGATGGCTGCTCGGGCACTTCAAGGAGCAGGGCGATCCCCGCCGCAGTGACACCGTCGAGGTCAAATGGGGTGTCCATCCACGCGGTGAGCAACGAGCGCAGTGGGTGCAAGGCGAGATGCGGACAGCTCTGCTGGTTCTCATCACAGGACGCTTCCGTATGGAGTTCCGCGGCCGCAGCGTGCTGCTGGAGCGGCAGGGCGACTACGTCGTCTGGGGCCAGGGGGTGGAGCACTCCTGGTTCGCCGAGGACGACTCCGTGGTCATGACCTTGCGATGGCCTTCTGTCTCTGGATACGCCGTCCCCGATGAGGAGGTCGCGGCACGACCGAAGTGAACCATTGGCCTTATGTGCTCCGCTATCTTCAGGAAAACCCCTTAATGTCGCACGCCGAGCGCAAACGACGTTCCGCCACCGATTGGGTGTGACGTTGGTCACGGTTGACCACCTAATTGGAGCACATTTAGCATCAACGGAAATGAGCCACCGCACGGGCGGCCGAATAAACAGAAGCGTCCGCGACCGCTACTCCGCATGCACTTCGCGCAACTTTATGGAGTCTGGGTAGACAGATGGCGATTTCAGAAGCTTGCGCGAGGCGCCGCCGAGTCCGTGAAAGTTCGGTTCGAAATCCGGAACGGCCCGCGCTCCGTGTTGTTCGCACAGCAGCGCAGCGAGGGCGTTGACCAGTCTGGATAGCCGATCGCCCCAGCTGGAATCCCGTCGAAGGGCCTAAACCCGTAGGCATTGTTTTCGGATCGCACTTTGATTGCAACCCATACATTCCGGACGACGTCCTGAAGCCGTGCGAAGGTGACATGCCGGGCATGCCCGCGCTGGATCGCATGAACCACTAATACTCCGGGAACACCTGGAACTGATTTCCACCGCGTCCTCTTCTCGTGAAGGGTAATCCGTGTCTTTACCCCGAATCGCAGTCACTAATCATTCCGACGAAGAGACAAAGTCCGCGCCTTTGTCACTGGCGCAGGAACGTCTGTGGGTCATGGCTCGCATGGACGGCGACGCCAGCGCCGCCTACAACGAACCGATGCCCTTCGACATTCGGGGGCCCCTGGACCGGGACCTGCTCATCAAGGCGCTGCACCTGCTCGCGGCCCGGCACGAGGCCCTGCGCACGCGACTGGTGCCCTCCGGCGGCTCGGCGCTCCAGGTCGTCGATCCGCCGGGGATCGGGTTCCCGGTGACCTTCGAGGATCTGACCGGACTACCGGACGCGGCCGAGCGGTTCGCGCGGACACGGCAGGAAGTGGAAGGCACCCCGTTCCGCCTGGGCGAAGAGCCCATGGCGCGCGGCTGCCTCGTGGCGCTCGAACCGGGACACCATGTCCTGCTGCTGACGGCTCATCACATCATCTTCGACGGCTGGTCCCGCTCCCTGCTGCTGCGGGAGCTGGGTCTGGTGTACACCGCGCTCCGGCAGGGGCAGGACGCGTCGCTGCCGGAACTGACCTGGCAGTACAGCGACTACACCCGCTGGCAGTGGGACTGGATGTCGGGGGACGAGCCCGCCGCGCACGCCGACTACTGGACCACCGCACTGGCCGACACCCCGGCCGTGATTTCCCTGCCTGCCGATCGGCCCCGGCCGCCCGAACAGGACTTCCACGGCGACCGGTTGCCCGTGACCGTCGACGAGGACCTGACGCGGGCCCTGCGCGCGCTGGCTTTAGACAACGATGTCTCCCTCTACGCGACCGTCCTCACCGGCTGGTCCGTACTGCTGTCCCTGCTCTCCGGGCAGGACGACATCGTGGTCGGCGCCCCCACGTCGAACCGCCGACGCGGCGATGTCGAGGGTCTGATCGGCTTCTTCGTCAACACCCTCGCCCTGCGCGCGGACCTCTCCGGCTCACCCAGTGTCAAAGATGCCCTGAAGCGGGTGAACCAGCGGATCCGCGACGCCCTCAAGCACGTCGACCTCCCCTTCGAGCGAGTCGTCGAACTGGTCAACCCACCGCGGAGCCCCGCCTACACAGCCCTGTTCCAGACCATGTTCGCCTGGGTCCCCTCCATGCGGAAGGAACTCGAACTTCCGGGTCTGGAGGCCGAGTTGCGGGAGGATGCCGCCCACGTGCCCGCGAAGTTCGACGTGGTCCTGGCCCTCGCTGATGAGGGCCGGCACCTCACCGGGGAGATCGACTACGCGGTGGCGCTCTACGGCCGGGCGACGATCGAACGGTGCATACGTCAATTCCTCCGCGTGCTGCGTCTGATGACCGAGCAGCCCGATGCCGAGATCGCCGACCTGACGCTGCTCGACGAGGACGAGCAGCGGGCACTCCTCGCCACCTTCAGCACAGGGCCCACCGTGGTCGACCCGGCATCGGCGGGCGTGCTGGAGCGCTTCGCCGCGCAGGTCCGCGAACGACCCGGGCAGTGTGCGGTGGTGGCCGATGACGCGGAACTGGACTACGCGACACTCGACCGCCGGGCGAACCGTCTCGCCCATGCGCTGATCGCCCGCGGTGCCGGTCGCGATCGTGTGGTGGGCCTGCACGCCGGACGTACGGCCGAACTCGTCGTCGGTGTGCTCGGGATCCTCAAGTCCGGAGCCGCCTACCTGCCCCTCGACCCCGGTCAGCCCCCGGAGCGGCTCACCGCCATGGTGAGCGACGCCGCACCGGTCCTCGTGCTGACCGACCGGAGGGACACCGAGGACGACGACGGACAGCTGTGGGAGGAGTTGGCGAAGGTGGAGACGGAGGGGACGCACGACGAGGCGCCGGCCGTCGACACGGACCCGGCTCGGCTCGCCTACGTCATCTACACCTCGGGGTCGACCGGCCGGCCCAAGGGCGTGGCGGTGACGCACGGCAGCGTCGTCAATCTCTTCGACCACTGGCGTGAACTCATGGGGGATGCTCCCGGCGAGGCGTCCTCGGCCTGGTCGAGCATCGGCTTCGACGCGTCGGTGCACGAACTCCTCGTCCCGTTGACCACGGGCGCCGTGCTCCACCTGGTTCCCGACGAACTCCGTGGTGACCCGCGGGCGTTGCTGGACTGGATGCGCGATCGCAAGGTCACCCAGGCGTTTCTGCCCCCGTCCTACGTCCTGTGGATCGGGGAGGATCCGGTTACACGCTTGGCCGGATCGAGCCTGCGTCAGCTCCTCACCGGAGTGGAGTCCCTGCCTGAGAGCACCCTGCACCGCATGCGTGAGCTGCTGCCCGGCTTGCGCATCTGCTTCGGCTACGGCCCGACCGAGGCCACGCTCTACTCCACCGCCTACACCGACCCACAGCCGTATGAGCGGTCGTGCCCCATCGGGCGGCCGCTGCGCGGCACACGCCTGTACCTGCTCGACGACCGCATGCGCCCGGTACCCGTGGGAGTGCCCGGAGAGGTCTACATCGGCGGAGCGAGCCTGGCCCGCGGATATCTGAACCGCCCCGACCTGACCGACGAACTCTTCGTGCCCGACCCGTTCGTCCCCGGTGAACGCCTCTACCGCACCGGCGACCTGGCGCGCTGGCTGCCTGACGGCAACGCCGAGTACGTCGGCCGCCGCGACGACCAGCTCAAGCTGCGCGGCTTCCGTATCGAACCCGGCGAGGTCGAGGCGGCGCTGCTGGCGGTCCCCGGGGTGCGGGAGGCCGTCGTCCTGGCCGATCGCGACGCCCCCGGTGGCCCCTACCTGGTCGCCGGCGTGGGATGTGACGCCGGGGCCACGCGGATGTCGTACGAGTGGCGTGCGGCCCTCAAGGACCGTCTGCCGGACTACATGATCCCCGTCGTGGTGGCCGAGTTCCCGCGGCTGCCGTTGAACCGCAGCGGCAAGGTGGACCGGACCGCAGTGCTGCGCGCAGCGGCAGGAGTCCGCGCGGGCCGGGTCAACACGGCCGCGCCCCGTGACCATGTGGAGATGGCGCTGTACCGGGTCTGGCGCGGGGTGCTGCTGCACCCGGACATCGGAATCGGTGACAACTTCTTCGAGCTGGGCGGCACTTCGATATCGGCGATCAAGATGGCGTCTGCCGTCCAGGAGGAACTCGGCGTCGCCCTGGCCGTCCGGGACGTCATGCTGCACCCCACCATCGAGGCACTCGCCGAGCGGGTGCGCGGGGGCGGCGACGATGCCGCGCAGTCCGCGGAACTCAGCAGCCTGGTCGAATTCCGTGCGGGCGGCGACCGGCAGCGTGTGGTGTGTGTGCACCCCGCCGGCGGCACCGCCTTCTGCTACCTGCCACTGTCCGCTGAACTGGCCGACGACATCGGCGTGGTGGGGCTTCAGGCGCCCGGCATCAATCCCGGCGAGTCCACCCTGCCCGGTGTCGAGGCGATGGCCGAGGAGTATCTGCGGCTCATCGGTCCCCGCGCCGACGAGGCACTGGTGCTGTGCGGGCTCTCCTACGGCGGTCTGATCGCGTACGAGATGGGCCGCCGCCTGGTGGCGGCCGGACACGAGAGGGTGAGCGTGGTCCTCCTCGACACCCACGGTGCCCAGGACGACGAGCAGCGCGCCGCGATCGCGCCGGTCGGCATGGAGGAGTTCCGGGAGAAGCTGGTGCGCTTCAACGGCATGTACCCGGGTATCGACGACGACCAGGTGGTTCGGTACCTGAACGTCTACAACCACCATCGCGAGACGGCGCGTGACTACGCTGTACCCGAATCGCCCGCCCGTGTCGTGCTGATGCAGGCGGTGGCCGTGGAGGACGAAGACGCGGACGTCGATGATGCCGCCGCTCGTCTACGCGCGTTCTGGCGGCATCGCGTCAGCGGTGAGTTCGTGGTCGAGCCGGTTGCCTGCGGTCACTGGGACATGTTGGAGAGCGACGAGTTGCCCCGCGTCGCCGCCGTCCTCACCGCCGAACTGCACCGGCTGACATCCGCCCCCGGCCAGGGCGAGACGCAGCGCACAACACCTTCAGGCACCTCGGAGGCACGATGAAACCGCGCGTCGAAACGTCCCCCATCGACGTGACCGAGGACTTGAGTGACCCGACCGGGATAGCCCTTGAGATTCACCGCCGAGCCCTTCGCACACCTCACGCTGAGGCGGTCGTCGACGGCGAAGTCGGCCTCGACTATGCGACGTTGAACGTGGCGGCCGCCGCCGTCGCCCAGGAGCTGAGGCGCCAGGGCGTCACCGCGGGGCAGGCCGTGGCGGTGGCGCTGCCACGGTCGTGGCGGCTGGTCTGCGTGATGCTGGGCATTCTGCGGCTGGGGGCGCAGGTCGTGCCCCTCGACACGCAGAGCCCCGCCGAACGCCGTCACTTCATCCTCCGGGACTCCGCTGCGGCCGCCCTGGTGTACGAGACGATCGAGAGCGTCACCGGGCTCCCGCATGACATGAAGGCGCTCGCCGCGGACACCCTTCTGCCCGAACTTCCGGACGGCTCTGCCGCCGTGGAGGCACCGTCCGCCCCCGGCGAGGTGTCCTTTCTGTTCTACACCTCCGGAACGACGGGGCAGCCCAAGGGAGTCGAGGTCCGTGACGCCGGAGTCCGGCGACTGGCACAACCGGGCTACATCCGCGTCAAGCCCGGTCTGCGCTATGCCTGCCTGGCCAATCCGGCGTTCGACGCGCTGAGTTTCGAAGTCTGGGTGCCCCTGCTGACCGGTGGCTGCTGCGTGGTCCTGGGCGACAGGGACGTACGGACTCCCGAGCGGCTCGCCGCGGCACTGCGGCACGAGCGGGTGGACACCCTCTTCGTCACCGCCGCGCTGTTCAACGCGATGGTCACGGCCGTGCCGGACTGCTTCGCCGCGGCCGGCGAGGTTCTGGTGGGCGGTGAGCAGCTCGACGCCCGGATGATACGCCGCTGGTACCGTGACAACCCCGACAGCGGCACCCGTCTGTTCAACGGCTACGGACCGACGGAGGCCAGCACCTTCGCCCTGTGCCATCCGATCCCGCGGGACTTCGACGGGGCCGTGGTGCCGATCGGCCGACCCTTGCCGCAGACCGGTGCCGTCCTGGTCGTACCGGGCCAGGAACGGGTCGCCGCGCCCGGTGAGGTCGCCGAACTCCTGTTGAGCGGAGCCGGACTCGCCGTCGGATACCGCAACCTTCCCGAGGAGACCGAGCGGCGCTTCGTGCGTCTCGCCTGGCTCGACGGCGGCGAGGAGCCGTACTACCGCACTGGTGACCTCGTACGGGTCGACAACGAGGGCCTGGTGGAGTACGTCGGACGAACCGACCGTCAGGTCAAGGTCCGTGGCTTCAGGATCGAGCCCGGCGAGGTGGAACGGCGCGTTCTCACCCACCCGGCGGTCCAGCGGGCCCACGTGTGCACGCGCCGCGCGGGCCAGGAGGGGCCGAACGAACTGCTGGCGTTCGTCGTCCTCCGTCAGGAACTGTCCTACGAGGAGTTCGACAGCCACCTGGCGGCCCACCTGCCCGCCTACATGCGCCCCCACCAGATCCATCTCGTGGCCGCGCTGCCGCTCAACGCCAACGGCAAGGTCGACCAGGCCGCCCTGCTGCGGCAGGCCGAACGGCCCTGGCGGCCCACCTCCCCCGGCTCCGGGGGACCGGCCATGACGGAGACGGAGCGCCGGGTCGTCGAACTGGCCGAGGAGATAATCGGCACCACCGGCCTCGGGCTCGGTGACCGGTGGATCGCCAGCGGCGGTGACTCGTTGAAGGCGCTCCGGTTCTGCTTCGCCGTACGACAGCGATGGGGCCACGAGCTGACCCAGTCGACCGTCCTCCACGGCGACCTGGCCGCCGTCGCCCGGTCCCTCGCCACGGTCCGTCCCGGCGAGGAGAGCGCCTTGCCGACACCGGTGGTCTCCGGTGCCCGCTCGGCGCCCGCCACCAGCGAACAGCAGCGGCTGTGGCTGGTACAACGCCGCACCCCGGGCTCCCGGGCCTACTCCGTCAACCAGGCCTTCCGCGTGGACGGCCCCGTCGACACCACTGCCCTCCGGCGAGCGCTGTGCAGCCTGGTGACATGCCACGAGGCGCTGCGGACGAGCTTCGGCCTCGGGCCGGACGGCCTGGAGCAGACCGTCGGCGAGCCGTACGACCCCTGGCACGAGCCGGGCAACCGGCAGGCCTGGGACGAGGAAGAAGCGCACGCCTTCGCCGACGCCTTCTTCGCCGAGCCCTTCGACCTCGCCGTCCCCCGCATGCTCCGGGCCTGCTGGCTGCCGCGTGACGGCGGCGGCACGCTCCTGCTGCACCTGCACCACATCGCCGTGGACGGCTGGTCGTTGAGCGTCCTGCTGCACGACCTGTCGGCCGCCTACGCCGGAAGCGGCCGGCCCGAGGCCCCAGCTCCGACCCCGCTGGACTTCGCCGTCTGGCAGAGCGACCGGTTCGCGAGCCCGGCCTACCAGGTGCAGCGCGATGAACTCCTCGCGTTCTACCAGGGTTTGGAGGAGCCGCAGGAGCCGTTGCCCGTCCAGGACGCGGGTCCGGCACCGCGGGCGCACCTGCTGCACACGTCGCTCGACGTCGTTCGACGGGCCCAAGTGGACCGACTGAGCGCCGAGTTCGGACTGACCCGGTTCCAGGTCCTGCTGACCGTGTTCTCCTGGTGCCTGTACGGCGTGACCGGCCTGGTCCGCCCGCGCATCGCCGCCCCGGTCGCGGGCCGCCCGGTGCACGAGTTCGAGAACAGCGCCGGCATGATGGCGAACACCGTGCTGCTGCCCCTGACCGTCGTGCCCGGTGAGGACCTGCCCTCACACCTCGCCCGCACCAGGACCGGCACACGGCAGGTTCTGGAACGCCAGGACGTGGCGCTCACGGACGTCCTGACCGGCTGGGAGGGCGTCGGCGACAGCACACCGTTCGACTTCCTGTTCGTCCTGGAGAACACCGACTTCGGGGCGCTGCGGCTGCCCGGCTGCGCCCAGCGCCCCCTGTGGTGGGCCGCACCCGAGGCCAAGTGCCCGATGACGGTCTCCGTGGTCGAGCATGCGGACGGACTCGACATGCTGTGGGAGTACGCCGAAGACCGGTTCACCGGCGAGGACGTCGAGGCGATGGCGGAGCTGTTTCGGCGGGGCGTGGACGCGCTCGCGGCCGGTGGCCGCTCCACCGCCCGTGAACTCGTCGTGCCGTACCGGCGGTCCCTGCCGGAGCACGGGCGCGGACCCGCCCCGGAACCCGGCTTCACCACGATCGCCGAAGGCTTCGCACAGCAGGTCGCCCGCACTCCGGACGCCCCCGCCGTCGTCACGGCCGACGGCGGCACCCTGAGCTACGCGGCCCTCGACGCCCGTGCCGCAGCCCTCGCCACGGAACTGGCCGACCGCTACCCGATCCCGGCCGACGGCAGCCCCTGCCGGGCGGCGCTGTACCTGGATCCCTCCGCCGAACACGTGGTGGCGCTGCTGGCACTGGCAAGGCTGAACGTCACCGCCGTCCCCCTCGACCCCTCCTACCCGGCCGACGTGCTGCGCCGCGTCCTGGAACAGATCGACCCGCTGTGCGTCCTGACCACGCAGGACGGCTCGCCGACGCTGGAGACGCTGCTCCCGGACGGTGTGGTGCGCCATCTCGTCGTATCGGCGGACCCGGCGCCGCGGACGGGCGACGGCACGAGTGCGTCGCACGACGGGCACGCGTATGACCGACGCACGGTCGACGCGCCGGCACATGACGGCACACGCCCCTTGTACACGCTGTTCACCTCCGGCTCCACCGGTGTCCCCAAGGGCGTGCAGATCCACGACCGCACACTGTGCGACCTGATCAGGTGGCAGTCCGGTCCCGGCGGCCTGACCGCCCCCGCGGTCACCCAGCAGTTTTCGATGCTGGCGTTCGACGTGTCCTTCCAGGAGATTTTCGGGACGCTGTGCACAGGTGGCAGCCTCCAGCTCATACGTCCCGAGTGGCGTCAGGACGCGCCCGCGCTCCTGGACCGGCTGGACTCGGCGGGCGCCGAGCGGATCTTCATGCCCTACGTGGCCCTGCACCTGCTCGCCGAGTACGCCGTCCGCCTGAACAGGTATCCCTCCCGGCTGCGCGAAGTGGTCACCGCGGGCGAACAGCTGGTGTGCACCGACAGCATCCGGCGCTGGTTCGCCGGGCTCCCCGGCGCGCGGCTGTTCAACCACTACGGGCCGACCGAGACACATGTGGTCAGCGCCCTGTGCCTGGACGGAGATCCTGGGCAGTGGCCCGAGCGGCCCGCCATCGGACGCCCGGTGGCCGGCGCCGACCTGCGCGTGGTGGACGCCCAGGGCGACCCGGTCCCGACCGGGTCCACCGGCGAGCTGCTGATCGGCGGCACCATGACCACCCGCTGCTACCTCGACCAACCCGCGCCCGACGGCGCCCGATTCGTCGAACTCCCCGGCGCGGGCCTGTTCTACCGCAGCGGGGACCGGGCGTTCTTCGACCGCGAGGGCCTGCTGCACTACGCGGGCCGCGACGACCAGCAGATCAAACTCAGCGGGCACCGACTGGAACTCGGCTCCGTCGAGGCGGCCCTGCTGCGCCACCCGGCGGTGGTCAACGCCGTCGTCACACGGGACGGCGATCGGCTGACGGCCGGCCTGGAGGTCCGTGGCGAGGCACCGTCCGCCGACGACCTGACCGCGCATCTGTCCGCCCTGCTGCCCTCCTACGTCCGTGTGGACCGCTTCCGCAGGCTGGAGCGACTGCCCCGCACGCCCAGCGGCAAGCTGGACCGGCAGGCGGTCGTCCGGGCACCGGGGGAAGAGATACGTCGTTCCGCGATCGCCCGCACCGGCCTGTCGGCCGAGGAGGAGCGCCTCACCGCCGCCTTCGAGGAGGTCACCGGGTCGGTGATCGCACCGGACCAGACCTTCTTCGAGGCGGGTGCCTCCAGTCTCACCCTGATGCGCTTCCACCTGCGCTGCACCACGGCACTCGGTTTACGCTTCAGCGTCGCGGACCTGTTCGAGCACGTCACCGTCCGCTCCCTGGCCCGCCACCTCACCGCCCCGCGGCCACTCCCCCCTCCCGCCGCGGAGAACGACGCGACCCCCGAACCCGGCGAGCCGATCGCGGTCGTCGGCATGGCGGTACGGGTGCCCGGCGCCCCGGACCTGGCCGCCTTCTGGGAACTGGTGGTCTCCGGCGGCACCGGCATCCGCCGCATCGACGCGCCGGAAGGAGTCGTCGGCGCGCACAGCACGCTCGACGGCATGCTCGACTTCGACCCGGGCCACTTCGGCATCAGTCCTCAGGAAGCGCGCCTGATGGACCCCCAGCAGCGTCACCTGCTGATGACCTGCGTGCAGGCCCTGGCACACGCCGGCGTCGCGGACACCTCGGCCACACAGGTGGGCCTGGTGGCCGGCGCCGGGGAGAACACCTACTTCCAGTCCATGCTGCGCGAGGCAGACCCCGACCGACTGCCGGACGGCTTCCAGCTCGCCCTGCACCATGAGAAGGACTTCCTGGCCACCAAGGTGGCGTACCACCTCGGGCTGACCGGCCCCGCCTTCAGCGCCCAGACCGCCTGCTCCAGCTCTCTGGTCGCCGTGCACCTCGCCGCCGGACTGCTCCGGCAGGGCGAAGCCGACGTGATGCTCGCCGGAGGAGTACTCATCGACCCCGGGCTGACCGGCGGCTACCGCTACCGCCCGCAGCACATCTTCTCCGCGGACGGCGACTGCCGGCCCTTCAGCGACGACGCCACCGGCACGGTCGGCGCGAGCGGCGCCGGCGTCGTGGTCCTCAAAACGCTGCGGCAGGCACGGCACGACGGCGACACCGTCTACGCACTCATCACAGGCTCCGCGATCAACAACGACGGTGCGGCGAAGATGAGTTACACAGCGCCGTCCCTGGCCGGACAGCGGGAGGTGATCCGGACCGCCCTGTCCCGCGCCGGACGCACCGGCGCCGACCTCGGCTACGTAGAGGCCCACGGCACCGGCACCCGGCTGGGCGACCCGATCGAAGTGGCCGCGCTACGACAGGCGTTCGACGTAAGCGAGTCCGGCCGCTGCGCTCTGAGCTCCGTCAAGAGCCAGCTCGGCCACATGGGCGCCGCCGCCGGTGTGGCGGGCCTCGTGCGCGCCGTCCTCGCCGTGCACCACGGGAGCGTCCCACCCACCGTCAACTTCCGTGCCTTCAACCCGGAGATCGGCCCCGATCCCACTCCCTTCTACGTCCCGGCCGAAGCCACGCCCTGGCCCGAGGGACACGAACGGGTGGCCGCGGTCAGCAGCTTCGGGATCGGCGGCACCAACGCCCACGTCATCGTGGAGCAGGACACCGTGCCCGGACCGGTGGCGACCCGCGAGGTACCCGAGTGCCTGGTGCTGTCGGCCTCCAGCGCGGACGCCCTCGCCGACGACGCCGCTCGGATCGCCGACTACCTCCAACTGCACCCGGAGCAGCACGGGTTCGTGCTGGGTCATCTCCAGGCCGGACGGGTCGCTCGCCGTCTGCGGGCCGCGGCACCCGTGACGGACGCCGCCGCGGCCGTGCGCTGGCTGCGCGCGGTGACCACAGGAGCGGTGCCGCTCGGTACCGCGGACCCGGACGCCGTACCGGTCTCCGCGGCCGGTCGCACGGCCCACGACCTCGCTGAGGACTGGACCGCCGGACTCCCTGTCGACTGGGGGGCAGGCTCCGCTCCGGCGCCCTGGGACTTCCCGCCCCCGTCCTTCTCCCTCGCGGAATACGACTTCGACCGACTGCCCGAGGAGCCGCGCGAGGCCCCAGCCGCCACACCCCGGCGGCTGCCCCGGGAGAACTGGCTGCACCAGCCGCACTGGGTCCGGCTGCGCCGTGCCGCCGTCGCGGACACCACCGTGCCGGCCGGCCGCGCGTCCGCCGTGGTCGTCGTAGCCTCCGAGAACACTCCGCGGACAGCGCTCGCGCCCTTCAAATCCGTGGCGTCGCAAGTGATACGGGTGCACCCGGCCGGCACCTTCGCCCGCAGAGGACCGGACGCCTACGAAGCGGACCCTGCCGATCCGGCGTCTCTGCGCCGGCTGCTCGATGCGCTGTCCGAGGACGGCGTCCCAGCCTCTGCCGACACGGAGTGGGTGCACGCCCTGCCCCTCGACGTGACAGGGCCGGTCGGTCCCGGCACCCTGGAACACGCCCGTCACACCTGCCTGGACAGCACGGCGGCCCTGGCCCAGGCGCTGACCGGGCGAAACGGCTCCCCACGTGTGTGGTGGCTGTCGTACGGCGCCCGGCCCGTGACGGGAGCGGTGGACAGACCTGAACTGGCGCTCCTCGCCGGGCCGGTCGAGGTCGCCCATCAGGAGTCCGCCCTGAACGGCCACTGGCTCGACCTCCCCGACGGCGATCTCACCCGCTGGGCCGGACACGTGGCCTCGGTCGTCGCCGATACACGTGAGGCCCGTCATCCCGACGGACCGGCCCTTCCGCGCCAGCTCGCGCTGCGGCAGGGTTACTGGTGGCGGCCGGGCACCGTACCCGTACCGGAGCCGGAGGGGACACGGTCCCTCGTACCGGCCGGAGCGGACACCGTCCACCTGGTGCTCGGCGGCACGGGCGGCATAGGCCGCGCCATCGCCGCCTGGCTGCTCGAACACACCCGCGGTCGGGTCCTGTTGCTGTCGAGAAACCCACGGCTGCCCGAGGAGTTGAACGGATGGGCCAACCGCATCGGCCTCGTCCCGGCGGATCTCGCGACCATGCCCGTTCACGAAGTGGCGGCGGCCGTCGCCGAGCACACGTCACGGCTGGACGGCGTCATCCATGCGGCCGGTCTCGGACACGGCGGGCTGCTCGTACGACGTGACGCCACTGCGATGCGCGGCGCGGCCGCGGTCCGCGAGAGGGGCGCGCTCGTCGTCGAGCACCTGATCGGAGCCTTCCGCCCGGAGATCGCGGTCTACTGCTCCTCGATGTCCTCCTTGCTCGGCGGTGTCGGCCAGAGCGACTACGCGGCCGGCGCGAGCCTCCTCGACGCCTGCGCCCACCACCGGGCCACCGAGACGGAGACGACCGTCCGGATCGGCATCGACTGGGACATCTGGCGCGAGACCGGAATGGCGACCCGGGTCCTGGACACGGACAGTCGCCATCAGGCCCACCTCGCGGTCGGCCTGACCGTCGAGGAGGGCAAAGCGGTCTTCGCGGATGCCCTGGCCCTGCAACTACCCCAACTCCTCGTGTCTACAACCGGCATCGATGTCTCCCGAGCCTTCTACGCTCCTGTCGGGATCGCGGGCCGGTCTGCGGGCTCCGGGGACGGGGAGGAGGAAGCATCCTCCGACACCGGCGATACCGGAGCGCGAGCGGACGCCATGTCCCGGGTGATCCAGGACCTGCTGGGCGTGGATGAACTGGACCCCGAGGACTCCCTCTACGACCTGGGCGCCGACTCGCTAACCCTGATCAGCCTGATCATCCAGATCGAGGACGACTACGGCGTCGAGTTCGACCTGGCCTCCTTCAGCCACCGCGTCAGCCTCACGGAGATCCTGAAACACATCGAGGCGGCCCTCACCTCCGCCGAGCCCACCACCGAGGCTGCCGGAAGCACCTCCCAGGTCGTCCTCGACATCTGGCAGGAGGGAACCGGTTCGGCCGTCCTGTGCCTGGTGCACCCCGTGGGCGGAGACATCCAGGCCTACCGCTCCCTGGTGGCAGCCCTCGGACCCGCGCCGACAGTGTGCCTCATCGCCGACCCGGCACTCCGCGACACCGAGATGCCCGCATGGTCACTGGCCGAGCGGGCCCAACACTACGACGCGGAACTACGTGAGCGCTTCGGCGGACCGGACCACCGGCTTCACCTCGCCGGATGGTCCTACGGCGCCCGTGTGGCCATGGAGATGGCGGGCCTCGCCGAGTCGGCCGGCCGGCCGCTGGAAGCGCTCTACCTTCTGGATCCGCCACCGCCCCAGGCGCAAACACTGATCGCCGCCTACGACGAGGCTCACCTGGAAAAGGTGTTCGCCGCCGAACTCGGCACCGGCGCCTCCTCGTTGCCGACCGAGCACGCACAGGCGTACGCCGAGAGGCTGGCCCGCTGCTGCCGCGCGAACCTGCGCAGCCTCGGGGAACATCGCGTACGACCGCTCGCCTCCGTCCCTACGTATCTGTGGCTGGCCGAACACCCCACGGCGGGCATGCCCACTCCCGCGGACCCTCAGGAGCCGGACCGGCAGTGGAACACCTGCCTGCCCCCGTCCGCCGTACGCAGGTATCTGCCCACGGACCACTACGGCATCGTCGCGGCACCCCACGTAGACACGGTGGCCGAGACCATCAGGGCGACGCTGGCGTCCCCGGGTACCGGTACCCGCGGGACCACCGACCTGTAAACCGCACCCCGGCTCTCTGGAGGATGACATGGAGTCATACGAACGCGAAGCACTGGAAGCCGTGACCACGCGTCCCGCCTACCCCTACCGCACCCTCACCGTCGACCGGATCACCCCTGTTCTGGGGGCGGAAGTCTCGGGCGTCGACCTATCGCAGGAGATCCCGGCAGAGCAACTGGAAGAGATCCGGGCCGCCTTCCGCGACTACCACGTCCTCGTCTTCCGCGATCAGACGATCACCGCCGAGCATCACAAGCGCTTCGCCGCCGCCTTCGGCGAACTGCGCCCCGTCAACCCGCCGCCGCCCGAGGGCGATCCCTACATCCTGGAGATCCGCACGACGTCGGCTGCGGCGGACGTGGCGGGCAACGGCTGGCACGCGGACGGTACCGCCGACGCCGAACCGTCACTGGGGTCAATGCTCTACATCACCGAGATACCCGAGCCGGGATGCGGCGGCGACACCCTCTTCGCCAACATGCACCTCGCCTACGACATGCTCTCACCTGCCATGCGCGCCCTGCTGGACCCGCTGACCGCGCTACACGACGGCGCGCAGGCCCTGGCGGGATACACACCGCCCGCGGACTACGTCATCCCCAAGAGCGAACACCCGCTCGTCGCCCGGCACCCCGAGACCGACCGCAGACTGCTCTACGTCAACAAGGCCTACACCAGCCGCATCCCGCAGCTCTCCGCCGACGAGAGCCGGGCCCTGCTCGACATGCTCTTCGACATCATCGCCCGCAGGCCGGTCCTGCACTGCCGCGTCCGCTGGACCCCGGGCACGCTCGTCTTCTGGGACAACCGGTGCGTCCAGCACCACGCGACGTACGACTACTACCCCTACGCCCGCTACGGCCAGCGCGTCGCCATCAACGGCGGCCCCGTCAAGGGCTGATGTCCTGCCCCGGTGAGGCGTCGTGCACGGACCCCGGTCCCGCGTACGACGCCTCACCGCGCTGCCTGAGGTCAGTGCCGTTCCGCATCGAACTCCAGCACCTGCGTGAGCCGGACGTTGTTGCCCGAGGAGTCCGGAACGATGTGTCGATCCCGTAGGGCTGCACGGCCGGCGGGTCCTTGCCCCGGCGGAGCCGACATGAGCAACCGCCGTTCGACATCGCAGCGAGAACCAGGCCACGGACGAGTGCTGAACCGTTCTTACTGACCTCCTCGGATTGTTGTCGGGAGGTGGGTGAGGGTCAGTCCAGTGCCAGCAAGGCAGCCATCGATGAGGTCGGGCCGTAGCTGGATATGACGCAGGCCGCGGCGGAGAGTCTGTTCGAGGTGTTCCTCGTCGGTGAAGGCGACGTTGGCCAGCGGGCCGCGCCGTAAAAGGGACCAGATGCCCTCCACCGGATTCAAGTCTGGTGCATAGGAAGGAAGTTGCACGATGGTGAGGCAGTCGTGGGCGGCGGCGTACTCGCGCATCCCGGCGGCCCGGTGGGTGTTGAGATTGTCCCAGATCAAGACGGTGACTCCTCCCCCTCGTAAACGAGGGGGCTTGTCGCTATGCCGGGTTGGCGTCGCGATGGACCAGCCCGGCCCGTAGAACGTTTTGGGCGCCCACCGTGTCCGCGTGCGCGGTGTGGCCGCACGAGACGCAGTGGAACTTCTCCTGGGTGGGCCGGTTCTCCGCTGCGACGTGCCCGCATTCGGGGCAGGTCCGAGAGGTGTTGCGAGGGTCCACGGCGATCACTTCCCGTCCGGCACTTGCAGCCTTGGCGTGCAGGATCGTCAGGAACACCCCCCCATCCGGCATCCGAGATCGAGTGGTTCAGCCCGGCCTTCGCGGCGGCACCATTGGGCAGGAAGCTGCCCGGCTGGTCAGGATCGGCCTTCGGCGCGGGGACCTTGACCATATTGCGGATCTTGAGGTGTTCGTGCGCGATGACGTCGTGCTCCCGCACGAGGTCGACAGCGACCCTGTGGGCGTGGTCGAGCCGCTGGCGGCGGACTTTGCGGTGCAGCCTGGCAACATTGTCCACGGCCCGCTGGTGGTTGGCGGTGCGCTTGTCGCGGCGCACACGCGGGAAACGGGACAGGGCCTGCTGCGCTGCTTCGAGCTTCGCAGCGGCCTTGCGGCCGTGGCGGGGATTGGCGACGTGCTCACCGTTGGAGGTGGTGAGGAATGAGGCTATCCCCATGTCGATGCCGACCACGCTGCCCGTCTCGGGCAGCGGCCCGGGCTGTTCCTGCCCGGCGGTAAGGACGACGTACCAGCGCTTGCCCTCGCGCTTGACGGACACGGTCTTGACCTTGCCGACCACGGGCCGGTGCTGGTTGACCCTGACATGCCCGACACCCTGGAAACGGACGCGGGTCACCCGATCGTGCGGGGCGGAGTCCCAGCGGCAGCCGTCCCCGTCCTTGGGGAAGTCCACCGTGTCGAACCAGTTCACCCCCGCGAAAACGCGGATAGCCGGGCGTCTCACCGGACTTGACCCGGCGGAAGAACGCGGCGAACGCCTTGTTCAGCCGGCGCAGGGTGGCCTGCTGGGATGAGAAAGACCAGCGGCCCTGACGCTCGGGGTCGAAGCCGCGGATGTCCTTGAGCTGTGCGGACTGCTGCCCATACGTGACGCTCGTCTTCGACACGTGCCGGTAGGCGTCGCGGCGTTCCTGGTGAAGTCGGACCGGAGCGCGGTTCCGGTCTTTCGACCAGCCCGTTTCTCCGGACCGCTTCCCGCACCCGCCGTGCGCCTCTCAACGCAACGGGCGCTCCACAAGTCCCCTTGTGTCCCTTGTGATTCCTCATCCGGCCAGTGGCCAGGGCGAGGGGATGACTGCTCCTCGGTAGCGGTAGCGCGTCGTGTGCACTCCCGCCGGGTTGAACAGCTCCGTGGTCTCGCCAGTTGGCCACCATCGACCGCCGCCGTAGCGGCATCGCAATTCCCTCCAGGGAGTCCGGGGGTGCTTCTTGCGCGGCCATCTGATCACCCGGTCCCTCGCGAAGTGGGACAGGTAATGGAACGCTGTCACGGCAGCTGTAGATGTGGCTGCCTCGTGAGTTGAGGCTGGTCAGCGGGATGGCGGGGTGCCTGCGGGCATGAGTACGGCCACCTTGATCATGAACGTTTGTGACGACGTTTCAGAACCAGGTGGCCGCAGAGGCCACGATAGCCGAGCAGACATGGACGGCGGCGTTGGGGGCGGTGACCGAGGAGATCGCGGACTGCTTCGAGCGCCGTGAACCACGCGCTGTGGTCCGGGAGATGACCGAGGCGATGCTGATGGAGCTGGACACGCGCGGAACTGCTGGACGCTCGCCGAGGCCCTTGGCCACCGCGGGCCGCACCGGCTGCAGCACCTGCTCTCCCGTGCCGCCGTCGACCATGATCTGGCCCGGGACCGGATCGCCACCTGGGCCGCCGGTGAACTCGCCGATCCGGACGCGGTGCTGATCGTGGACGAAACCGGAGACGAGAAGTCCTCCACGGACTGCGTCGGCGCGGCCCGCCAATACTCCGGAGCACTGGGCGGTATCGGTCTGTGCCAGGTCGCCGTCCACCTCACCTACGCAAGCCGGCACGGACACGCCCCGATCGACCGGGCCCTCTACCTCGGCGCCGAGTGGGCCGCTGACGAGGAACGACGCCTGCTCACCGGTGTCCCCGACGACGTCGTGTTCGCCACCAAGCCGCAACTGGCCGGCGCCCTGCCCGCCCGCGCCCGCGACCTGGGCATCAAGGCCCACTGGCTGGCCGGCGACGAGGTCTACGGAGGCAAGGAACTGCGCCGCACGGCTCGCGCACTCGGCTTCGACTACGCCCTGGCCGTCCGCACCGACCACCGCGTGGACACCGCCGTCGGCCGCCTGACCGTCACCCAGCTCGCCGCCCGCGTCCCGAAGAAGAACTGGATGCGCCTGCGAACCGGCCACGGCCTCAAGGGCGACCGCCACTACGACTGGGCCATGCTCGGCATCCACCCCGACGACACCCCCGACGGGCACCGGCCCGGGCACGCAGCCGTCCTGGTCCGCCGTCACCGCTACACCGGTGAACTCTCCTTCTACCGCTCCCACTCGGCCACTCCCGTGACCCTGGCTGATCTTGTGGATGTGGTGTGCTGCAGGTGGCGCGCCGAGGAGGACTTCCAGACCGCCAAGGGCGTCTGCGGCCTCGACCAAGGCCAGACCACCTGCTGGAACTCCTGGATGCGCTGGACTTTGATCAGCATGCTCGCCGCCGCCGTCCTGGCCGTCACCCGCGCCCGCACCACCACAGCCGCCACCCCCGGCAGCGAACTCGTCCCGCCCAGCGGCCGCGAACTGCTCCGACTCCTGCGGATCACCGCCCTGCCCCGCCCCCGACACGACCGCGATCACTACCTGCACTGGTCCGCCTGGCGCCGCCACCACCAGCACCAAGCCGCCGGAGCCCACCGGAGATGGAACAACATCACCACCCCCGCAACGACCTGACCAGCCGCGATGCCCTACCGATCAAGGAACTACAGCTGCCGTGTTGGTGCGCTCGACCGGTGGTGCTGTCCATGTCATGAATCCACCCTGCACCGCCACCTGGAAGGGGTTCAAGCAGGCAACATGACAGCGCGGCCAGCCCTCGCCACCTCCGGTCGCCTATTGCCGGTCGGTCTAAAGTGCACCCCTGCTGTCTGTTTGGACAGCGAACGCGCGGACCCCATTCCTCGCGGCTACCCGCGACTAGAGTGCTCTCGGTCCTGGTTCACTCCGTTTCCGCAGCGTGACAGACGCGCGACTCGGGTAGCCATGATTCTTCCCTGCGGGGAAAATTGCAACCCGAGCAAGGACGTCGCAATTACCCCCTGATTCGCCACAACCCCCTGGCGATTTCTGAACCCTTTCGAGTTGGGGGAATTTTTCATGCGGCGATGGCCCGCCCCAGGCACCAAGACATCGACGGCCCATGGAATATCGAGAACCAAAGACGAGGCACATCCAGTGAAAATGCGTAAACAGTGGCTGACTCTGCTCGCCCCCGCGGGGCTGACTTTCGGCCTGTTGGCAGGGTATGGAGCCGCAATCGGTGGACTGGCCGACGGCGGTTCCCAGGTGGTGGTCGGAATGTCCGACGACGTGTTGGCCTCAGACCCGGCTTCCGGCTACGACCCAGGCTCATGGCTGTTGTTCAACAACGTCTTCCAGTCGCTTCTCAGCTTCCCCAAGGGAGGCACGGAGCCAGAGCCGGACGCTGCCGAGGCATGTTCCTTCACAGACGGGCACGCCCGGGTCTACCGGTGCATTCTTAAGGACGACCTACAGTTCAGCAATGGTGACCCCCTCACCGCGGAGGACGTCAAGTTTTCCTTCGACCGGACCCTGAACATCAACGATGCGGCCGGTCCGGCGATCATGTTCACTACGCTCGACAGCGTCGAGACGCCGAATGACAAGACCGTCGTTTTCAAACTGAAGGTCCCCGATGCCACCTTCCCCAGCAAGATAGCTTCCGGCGCCGGCTCCATCGTCGACCACCGGGATTACGAAAAGAACCGGCTGCGTACGGACGGCAAGGCGGTCGGCTCCGGCCGCTACAAGCTGGACCTCTTCAGCATGAGCAAGGCGGTCTTCTCGGTCAACGACCGATACAAGGGCGCCGCCGAGGTGAAAAACTCCGGCGTCACGCTGAGATTTTTCCACGGCGAGCAGGGCGCCCTGAAGAGAGCCCTGCTCGACGGCAAGGTCGACGTCGCCTACCGCGGCTTGACCGCACCCGACATCGCCGACCTCGACCTGCAGAACGACCGCAAAGGCGTCAAGGTCATCGAGGGCAACAGCGCCGAGGTCCAGCACCTGGTCTTCAACATGGACGACCCGGTGGCCGGACAGCCGGCCGTACGCAGGGCCATGGCCTACCTGCTCGACCGCGACGCCCTTATCAAGCAGGTCTACCGGGACACGGCCATCCCGCTGTACTCGATCATCCCGGTCGGTATCGCCAGCCATACCTCGGCCTTCTTCGACACCTACGGTGCCCACCCCTCCACAGCCAAGGCCACCGCCACGCTGCGCGCCAACGGGATCACCGGCAAGGTGAGGCTGACCCTCTGGTCGACGCCGTCCCGCTACGGCCCGGCCACCGGCCAGGAGCTAAAGGTGATCGCCGCACAGCTCAACGCCAGCGGACTGTTCAAAGCCGATGTGAAGTCTGTGTCTTTCGACCACTACGAAAAGGACATCGCGGCGGGCAAGTACGGCGTCTACGTCAAGGGCTGGGTGCCGGACTACCCGGACCCCGACAACTTCACGGCTCCCTTCTTCGGCAAAGGCAACGTGCTGGACAACAACTACGCGAACAGCACCATCACCGACAGGCTGATACCGCTCACCGCCGCCGAGAGCGACCGCATAGCCACCGACGCGGCGTTCAGCCAGGTCCAGGACATCGTGGCACAGCAGATACCCGTCCTGCCGGTGTGGCAGGCCAAGCAGTACGCGGTCGTCCGCGACGGCGTCCAGGGCCTCGAGTACTGCCTTGACTCCTCGACGGTATTCCGGTTCTGGGAGCTCAGCAAGAACTGATCCAAAGTCCCCTGGACGAGGCAATCCGTGCGGCATGGGACTCGTATCGGATCTTAGCCTCGATCGTTCATGAGTCCTCGTCGGGGACTGTACGGTCTCCGGCTCTGGCCTGTAGTCGGTGGTGACGCCGAGTAGCTGTCCATGATCATGATCTTGTGATGGATGTCAACTCCCTTGTGGGGACGGTGTTTTCCGGGCTGTCGGCGCTGGTCGTCGAAGACGTGACAGACGGCGGTGACGCGGTGGTGGTCACAGCCCGTACCCGGGATGTGGCAGTGCCGGGTCCGGTGTGCGGGACGCCGACGGCGAAGGTGCACGGGTATCACCGCCGGGCGGTGTCGGACGTGCCGGTCGACGGCCGCCAGGTTGTCGTCGACCTGCGCGTACGGCGGCTGGCCTGTCCGGTCCTGCGCTGCCGGCAGCAGACCTTCCGCGAGCAGATTCCCGGACTGCTGGAGCGCCATCAACGCCGCACGGTGCGGCTGGCCTGGCAGATATCCCAGGTGGCGCGGGAGTTATGCGGCCGGGCGGCCTCACGCCTGGCCGGCCTGCTGGCTGTGCCCGTTTCCCGCAGTACCGCGCTGCGTCATCTGTGGCGCCTGCCGCTGTCCCGGCAGGCGGTCCCGCGAGTGATCGGCGTGGATGACTTCGCGCTCAAGCGACGTCACCGGTATGCCACCATCCTGACCAACGCCGAGACCGGCGAGCGGATCGACGTGCTCCCCGACCGCACCGCGGACACCCTGGAGAAGTGGCTGCGCGATCACACCGGTATGAAGATCGTCTGCCGGGACGGATCGGCCACCTATGCCGAGGCCGTCCGCCGCGCCCTGCCCGACGCGGTGCAGGTCAGCGACCGCTGGCACCTCTGGCGAAACCTCTGCGACAAAGTCCTGCTCGATGTCCGCGCGCACACCAGCTGCTGGGCCACCGTCAACCCGCCCCGCCCCGGCGGAGTACGCGAGCAGACCACCCGCGAACGCTGGAACAAGATCCACGATCTCCTCGGCCAAGGCGTCGGCCTGCTCGACTGTTCCCGCCGCCTCAACCTGGCCCTGAACACCGTCAAACGCTACGCCCGCATGCCCGAACCACAGGCCCTGCGCATCGCCCCCGCCTACAGGCCCACCCTCGTCGACCCCTACCGTGACCACCTCCGCGAACGACGCCAGGCCGACCCTGCCGTCCCGGCCACCCACCTGCTGGGCGAGATCCGAGAGCTGGGCTACACCGGCAGCGCCAACCTGCTGGTCCGCTACCTCAACCAAGGCCGCGCCGAAGGCGACCGCCCCGTCACCACCCCGCGCCACGTCGGCCGCCTCCTGCTCCCCGACCCCGAAAACCTGCGCCCGAAGGAAATGGCCCTGCTGGAGAAGGTCGCCGCGGCATGCCCGGAGATGACCCAACTCGCCGATCTCGTAAGCGGCTTCGCCACCCTGCTGAAACCGGTCGAGGGCAACGACGTGAAACTCACCGAGTGGATCACGACCGCCCGCGCCGCAGCCCTGCCCCACCTGCGCAGCTTCACCAACGGACTCGAACTCGACCGGCCCGCCGTGAACGCCGGCCTCACCCTGCCCTACCACAACGGCCGCACCGAAGGCGTCAACACCCGCACCAAGAGAATCATGAGACAGATGCACGGACGCGCCGGGTTCGCCCTGCTCCGCCACCGGATTCTCCTTCCATGACCACCACACAGCGTCACCACCGACTACGGGCCAGAGCCGCTCGTTTGACAGACCCCCACTCGGCAGCGCGAACGCGCGATGAAAGGCTTTCGGTGCGTCGGCGGGGCCCAGCGGTTCCTGTCCGCGTTCAGCGGCATCTCACCCCACTTCCGCCCCCGACGTCACCTGATGACCACCCCCGACCACCGAGCCGAGATGACCATCCGCTTCGCCATCTGGGACCAGATCACCGGCGCTCCCGGCCGACCCGCCACGGTCTGACCACAGGCCCGAAACCCAGCGACATCACACCCTGGCACGCCGTCAGATATCCACACACCCAACAACGTGACAGTGCCCGCATAACTACAGGTAGCTGCTGCGGTCTTGAGTGATGCAGGTCACTCGATCGCTCGGATATTCGTATCGACCGACCCGCAACCTCCGGGGTCTTCGGACGTCTGTCGGGGTGGAGGAGCCTCCAGTACAAGGCCGCTGCAGGGGAAGCCACCCATGACGGACGGTTATCGATCCACAACCACTGATGATTTGAGGACCAAGTATGTCAGCACGTCACGCCGCCCTCAGCAGCCTCCGTCCGAGCCGGGTTCGCACTGCTCTGGGCAGCTCCGCCGTTGGAGCCGCGCTGGTAATCGGCGGGGCCTTCGCCGCCCACGCCGCGACCACCGCCGCCCCCGCGACCGACTCCAACGCCGCACAGGACGCGCACTCGGCTTCCCCGGCGACGTCCGCTTCCACCGGGAAGCACGCCAAGCCCGCCACCGCCGCCACTGCCACGTCGCAGGGGGCCGCCGCCGCTCCGTCCGTGAAGCCCGCTGCTACGCCTAGGCACGCGAAGCCGGTTCCGGCTACGCCGGCGACTCCGGCTCACCCCGTTCCGGCGACTCCGGCTCACCCCGTTCCGGCCACTCCGGCGACTCCGGCCCACCCCGTTCCGGCCACTCCGGCCTACCCGGTCGCCGCCCGCTGATCGATTCCGGGTCGTTTCAGCGACACGGTACGAACGCAAGCTGCCCGGCTCGGGCCTGGGTACCACGACGTCCAGGAGACACGTGAGGATAGCGACGATTCCAGCCGCCCCATTGACGGCTGTCTCGGGGCGGCGGGACATGTGGGCGCTGGTACACATCCTGGTCCGCGTCGGCGCGGACCGGATGCGTCGAGCACAGGACTGGTTCGCGCTGCGCTCACCGACAGGTCGGCAGGGTGCCTGGGGAGCACCTCCTGACGTCGTGTCCCCCAGCGGAACCGCCGCCGGGGACGAGCCGGGCTTCAATGACCTCTACAAACACCGCCGCCTGGCGCTGGTCCGTTTGGCCCTGCTCCTGGTGGATGACCTTCCGACGGCAGAGGACGTGGTGCAGGACGCCATCGCGGCGCTCCTGCGCCGCCACGGCCGTCGGCTGGCAGATCTGGACGATCCCGAGGCATATCTGCGGACCAGCGTGGTCAATACCGCACGGTCGGTTCTGCGTCGCCGGCGGACGGCACGCGCTTACATCCCCGAGCGTGAACGGCACGCCGCGTCGGCCGACAAGAAGGTGCTGCTCGCCGAGATCCACCAAGAAGTGATCGACGCACTACACCGCCTCACCCAGCGGCAGCGCGAGGTCCTGGTCCTGCGGTATTGGTCCGACCTCACCGAGACCGAGATCGCCGACGCCCTCGGAGTCTCCCGAGGGACGGTCAAGTCGACCGCCAGCAGGGCGCTGGACGCTCTCCGCAGACAACTGGAGATCCCCCGATGAGTGAGCGCCTCCCGCTCTCCCCCTTCCGACGGTGCGTGACCGTGGAGATCCGCCGATGAGCCGCAGCCAGATCGAACGGCGACTGAGCGACGCGTTGCAGGCCCGGGCCGATTCCGTTGGCCTGGACGACCTGCGGCCCGCCGTCCCGCCCACCGAGGCCGGCCGGTCTTTCCTTCCGACCCGCCGGACCGCCGTCGTGTTGTTCGGCCTGGCCGCCGCCATTGCCTCCATAGTGCTTGTCCTAACGCAACGGCATCCGACCACCCCGGTCAATCCCGCCGACAACCCCTCGACCTCACGAAGCTCCTCCCCATCTACGTCTCCCACGGCCACCGCCGTGCCTGTCCCCTCGGGCTTGCCCGCATCCCCCATCAGCCCGGCGAGCCCGGTCTACCCGGCTTCCCCCGCCCCCGGCACGGTCCACCCGGCTTCCCCCGCCCCCAGCACAGTCCGTCCTGCCTTGCCCTTCCCCAGCGCAGCCGCCCCGCCCTTCCCTTTCGCCACCGCCAGACCATGACCTCACCGGCACCCAGGGCGGTTGCAAGTTCCGGGGTCGTGCGGCTGGTCGGGTTGTGACCGGTTGGGGCGCACAGCAGAGCAGGCACGGGCTTCGTGATCATTGTGGTGTCTAAGCCCGATGATCACGAGGTGGCCCGTGCCTGCTGCTGCATCCTCTCCCATCCCTGCCGTGCTGGTGAAACTGGGTCCGCTGGACACCGGCCGGATCGCCGACTTGCGCCCCTACTTCGACTCGGTGCCGGACCCGCGCGCACGGCGGGGCCGGTGGTACTCACTCACAGCGATCCTGCTGGTCTGTGCCTGCGCGGTCGTCTCGGGAGCGAGGAGCATCGTTGACTTCTCCCCCAGCTGAAGCAGGGGGATTCTTCCCTCGCGGGTTGAGCTTTCTGCTTCTCAGACAGCAGCTGCCCCGAACTAACGGCAAGGG
>LRTP01000066.1 GCA_001550305.1 Streptomyces diastatochromogenes | reverse complement strand
GGCTGCCGCTGCTCGCGGGCGCGCTGCGCTGGGACCTGCTGGCGCTGGTGGTGCTGAGCGCGCTCGTCGGCGGGGGCGGGCAGGGGCTGGCGTTTCGCGGGGCGCTGTCCGCGGTCGCCGAGGCGTCTCCCGCGGACGTGCGCGCGGCGGTGATCTCCACACTGTTCGTCGTGGCCTACGCGGGTATCTCGGTGCCGGTGATCGGTGTGGGACTCCTGGCGGTTCACATCGGCCTGGAGGGCGCGGGGCTGGTGTTCATCGCGTGCATGGCCGTCCTGGTCTCGACCGCGGCCGTGTACCTGCTGCGGCGGCCGGTACCGGCAAGGACGTGAGCGAGTACGGGCGCGGTGACGTACGTGACCTGTTCCTGTCTCCGAAGTGTCCGGAGTGTCAACCCGTCTCCACAGGAGCGTGGGCACTGGCGAGCGCCAGGTCCGCTTCGACACGGGCGGCGCACGCGCGCAGGGCGGACAGCATGCTGTCCCGGGTCTGTTCGGGTGACTCCGGGCCGGCGTGCATCGCTACGTTCAGCGCCGCGACGGCGCGCCCGCTGCGGTCCCTGACGGGTACGGCCAGTGAGCGCAGCCCCGCCTCCAACTCCTGCTCGACCAGGGCGAATCCGTCGTGGGCAGCTTGGTCGAAGGCCGCGGTGAGCGCCTCGGGCGAGGTGAGCGTGTGCGGGGTCAGGGCCTGCGGGCGGAGGGATCGGATGCGCTCCGGCCACTGTGCCCGCGGCAGGTCCGCGAGCAGGACGCGCCCCATGGAGGTGGCGTAGGCGGGCAGTCGGGTACCGGGGGTGATGCGAGCGCTGGTGATCTGCCCGGTGGCCACTCGTGCGACGTAGCGCACCTCGGCGCCGTCGAGCACCGCGAGCGAGGCGGACTCCCGCACCCGCGCCACCAGATCGGCCAGATGCGGCCGGGCGATGTCGGCGAGGGTGAGTGTGGACAGTCGCGCGTATCCGAGCTCCAGGACGCGCGGGCCCGGGAGGAATCGGCGCTCGTCCTGTTCCACGTAGGAGAGTTCACTCAGTGTCAGAAGATTGCGCCGGGCGCTCTGATACGAGAGTCCGGCGGCCTCCGCGGCCTCGGCGAGGGTGAGTCCGCCGCGCTGTCCGCCCAGCGCGGTCAGTACGGCCAGGCCCCTGGCCAGCGCCTGGAGGAAGGACGGCCCCAGTTCGGGCTTGGCGTCGGTGTATGCGAGGGCGGCGATGGGCGGCGGCGCGGCGGGCAGGGGGTGCGAGGTGCCGTACAGCGCGTCGGCGATGTCCTGGGCGGCCCGGTTCATCTCGGTCAGGGCGTGGGCGCGGAGGTCGTCGGCGCTGTGGCGGCTG
>LRTP01000658.1 GCA_001550305.1 Streptomyces diastatochromogenes | reverse complement strand
GGCGCGGGCGGCGTTCCTCGCCGACCTGCTGCCGCCCGGCGCCGCACCGCACGTCGGGGCGCTGCTCGACAACACCCCCGAGTATCCGCTGTGGTTGAGCGCGGCGGCCCTCTCCGGTGCCGCCGTGGCCGGGATCAACCCGACCCGGCGCGGCCCCGAACTGGCCCGCGACATCCTGCACACCGAGTGCCGTGTCCTGGTCACCGAGCGGACCCACCTGCCCCTCCTCGACGGACTCGAACTGCCCGGCGTACGCGTTCTGGTCACCGACACCGAGGCGTACGAGGAACTCCTCGCGCCGTACGAGGGCGCGACGCCGGACGCGGCGCCCTCCGTGTCGGCGGACGCCCGCCTCCTCCTCTACTTCACCTCCGGCTCGACCGGCGCCCCCAAGGCCGCGATCTGCACCCAGGGCCGGCTGGCCGCGGCCGGGCGCTCGCTCGTCGACCAGTTCGGGGTGCGCCCGGACGACACGCACTACATCTGCATGCCGATGTTCCACGGCAACGCGGTGATCGCCGACTGGGCGCCCGCCCTGGCGGCGGGCGCGGGGATCGCGCTGCGGCGGCGGTTCTCGGCGTCGGGGTTCCTCGCGGACGTACGGGCCTGCGGGGCGACGTACTTCACCTATGTGGGCCGCGCGGTGCAGTACCTGTTGGCCACGCCCGCCCGTGGCGACGACCGCGACAACCCGCTGCGGATGGGCTTCGGGACGGAGGCCGGGGCCGTGGACGCGGCGGCCTTCGAGGAACGCTTCGGGGTGCGGCTGGTGGAGGGGTACGGCTCGTCCGAGGGCGGCGCCGCCATCCAGCGGACGCCCGGCGCCCCGGCGGGCGCGATCGGACGGGCGGCACCCCGCGACGACCTCGCGGTGGTCGACCCGGGGACCCGGGCCGAGTGCCCGCCCGCCGTCTTCGCCGAGGACGGGAGGCTTCTCAACGGGGACAAGGCGATAGGGGAGTTGGTGAACCGCGGACCCAACCCCTTCGAGGGGTACTGGCGCAATCCCGCCGCGGACGCCGACCGCAGGCGCGACGGCTGGTACTGGACCGGCGACCTCTTCTACCGCGACAGCGACGGCTTCCTCTACTTCGCCGGGCGGGCGGACGACCGGCTGCGCGTCGACAGCGAGAACCTCGCCGCCGCGATGATCGAGAACATCCTCGCCCGTCACGAGGACGCCGCCGCCGTGGCGGTGTACGCGGTCCCCGACCCGGTGGCCGGGGACCAGGTGATGGCGGCGATCGCGCCGCGCGAGGGAGCCGGCTTCGACCCGTCGGCCTTCGCGGAGTTCCTCCGCGCCCAGCCCGACCTCGGGACCAAGATGGCACCCCGTTTCGTCCGGATCGTGACGCGGATGCCGGTCACCGCCACCAACAAGATCCACCGGGTGGGGCTGCGCCGCGAGGGCTTCCGCTGCGCCGACCCGGTGTGGTGGCGGCCACCGGGGGAGTCCGCGTACCGCAGACTGCGCGCGCCGGACATCGAGGGGCTGCTGGCCGAGTACCGGGCGCGCGGACGCGAGAAGTTGCTGCCGACCGGGTAGGTTGCGGGCGCGCTTCCCGCGCGGGCGCTCGTCGGCCGGAACTTTCGGCGGCCCGGCGGACGTCCCGTCTCAGGGAGCCCCGGGGCAAGGAGTCTTGGGGCAGAGGAATCCCCTCCGCCCCACAGGGGGAGGATGCCCCCGGACACCTGTGCCGTCCGCGCCGAGGAAAGAGGGAACATGCGTCACCTGATCCGGGTCGTGAACATCCCCGATGCCGCACCGCCACGCGGCGGACGGCGGCGGGCGGCGGTCCGGGGACGGCTCGTGGCGCGGCACCGGTGACGGCCGAGGGGCGCTACCGCGTCCTGGTCGCCGGCTACTCCGTCTCCTCGTACGGCACCTTCCTGAACATGGTGGCGCTCAACCTGTTCGTCTACGCCACCACCCACAGCGCGCTCGCCATCGGACTGTTCATGGCGGTGCGGCTGGGCGCGGGGTTCCTGTCGGGGACGGTCGCGGGGCGCGTGCAGGCCCGGTTCGGGGTCAAACCGGTCATGCTGTGGGCCAATGTCGCCCAAGCCGTTGTCATGTTCCTGCTGGTAGTGACGCCGGACGGGGGACTGCGCACCGGCGTGCTGTTCACGGTGTCCGCGGCCGTCGGGGCGTGCAGCACGGTGTTCATGGTCGCGCTGCGCAGCTCCATCCCCGACCTGGTCGGCGCGGACCGGCGCGCCTGGGCCAACTCGTTGATGGTGGGCGGCCGTTCGCTGGCGATGGTCGCCGGGTTCGCCTCGTCCGGTGTGGTGGTGCCCTGGCTCGGCTTCACCGCCGCGTTCCTGGTGGACGCGGCGAGCTTCCTGGTGTGCGCGGCGGCGGTCGCGTGGCTGCCGGGCATCGCACGCGCCCCCGAGCCGCCGCGGGCGCCCGACGAGCCCCGCGAGAAGCGCGGCGTGTGGGCCGCGATGACGGCGCTGGCCACCGTGCCCGCCCTCGGCCTCATGATGTGTCTGCGCACCGTCGACGCCCTCGGCTCCTCCTCGCACAACGCGGCCCTGCCCGTCTACTCCAGCACGCTCCACCCGGACGACCCGGCCGCGTTCGTCAGCCGCTTCTGGCTGTTCTGGGCGCTGGGCAACGTCCTGGCGCAACAGGTCATCCAACGCTGGGCCAAACGCTCCCAACGGGCCGTCGGCGCGCTCGGCTTCGGCCTCGGCACCATCGTCATGTCCTCCGCGTTCATCCTCGGCTTCGCCGGGTTCCCGATGGCGGCGACCGTGCTGATCGCCCTCGTCGCGGGCGCCGCGGACGGGCTCACCGAGGTGTCGTACACCTCGCATCTGCAGACCCTGCCGGAGACCCTGCGCGGCCACGCCTTCGGGCTCACGGCGACGGTCGAGAACCTCGGCTTCGGGATCGGCATGATCGGGGTGTCGGCGGCCCTCGAATCGTTCTCCGCGTTCACCGTCGTGGCCTGGTCGCACGGCCTCGCCATCGGCGTCGCGGGGATCTATCTGCTCCGTTTGTACGCGGTCCACGGCGCCGGCAAGGAGGGGACGAGCGGTGCGTACGGCAGTCGTCGGGATGGCGCTGAGGTTTCCGGGGGCTGACACCCCCGACGGGTACTGGCGGGACATTCGGGCGGGCGTGACGCACGTACGGCGGTTCAGCGACGCCGAGCTGGCGGCGGCCGGGTTCGCCCCCGAGGAGTACGGCGCGCCCGACTTCGTGGCCGCGAGCGCCCCGCTGCCCGGCATCGACGGCTTCGACGCGGCCTTCTTCGGGATGAGCGCCCGCGAGGCCACGGTCACCGATCCGCAGCAACGCCTCTTCCTGGAGTGCGCCCACCACGCCCTGGAGGACGCGGGGTACGCACAGCCGCGCGCCGGGGTGCGGATCGGGGTGTGCGGGAGCACCGGCTACCGGCTCCACTCCCTGCACAGCTACCTCGCCAACAACCTGCGGGAGGAGGCGGGTTCGGGGGACTGGCAGCGGCAGAAGCAGGCGCAGGTCGGCACCTACCCCGATTTCGCGGCCCCTCGGGCGGCCCACCGGCTCGCACTGACGGGCCCGGCCCTGAACGTGGCCACGGCCTGCTCGTCGTCCCTGGTGTCCGTCCATCTCGCCCGCCAGGCCCTGCACTTCGGCGACGCGGACCTCATGGTCGTCGCCTCGGCCGCCCTGCACGTGCCCCAGGTCACCGGGCACCGGCACGTACGCGGCTCGACGATCTCGCGCTCCGGGGCCGTGCGCGCCTTCGACGCCGACGCGGACGGCACCGTCGGCGGCAACGGCGTCGCCGCCGTCGTCCTCAAACCGCTGGAGAGGGCGCTCGCCGACGGCGACACCGTGTACGCGGTGATCGCCGGGTCCGCCGTCACCAACGACGGCGCCGACCGGGCCGGGTTCGCCGCGCCGGGCTCCACGGGCCAGCGCGACGCCGTGCTCGGCGCGCTGCGCGCGGCCGGGGTGCCCGCCGACTCCATCGGCTACCTGGAGGCACACGGCACCGGCACGCTCAAGGGCGACCCGATCGAGTTCGCCGCCCTCACCGAGGCGTTCCGGCTGCACACCGACCGCACCGGCTTCTGCGCGCTGGGCTCCACGAAGTCGGCGATCGGCCACCTGGACAGCGCGGCCGGGCTGGCCGGGCTGATCAAGGCGGTGCTGGTGCTGCGCCACGGGGAGATACCGCCGCTGGTGAACCACACCCGCCCCAACCCGGCCCTGGACGTGACCGGGAGCCCCTTCGTCCTGCCCACCCGCGCGCTGCCCTGGGCCGCCGAGGAGGGCCGCCCGCGCCGGGCCGGGGTGCACTCCATCGGGATGGGCGGGACGAACGCCCACGTGATCCTGGAGGAGGCGCCGAGCCCGGCCCCCCGCCCGCCGGACCGCGGG
>LRTP01000657.1 GCA_001550305.1 Streptomyces diastatochromogenes | reverse complement strand
CCGTGAGGCCTGCGACGCCGCCGCCGCGCTCGCGCCCGCCGACCCGACCCCCTGGCTCGGCCTGCTGATACTGGAGCGTGCGCGCGGCAGCGAGGGCGACGTGGTCCGGCTCTTCGACGAGGTGCGCCACCGCTACCCCGAGCACCATCACGCCCACCACCTGATGGTCGCCCGGCTCGCCGAGCGCCGCGCCGAGGCCGGCCAGGACCCCCTCCACGAGGTCTACGACTTCGCCAACTGGGCGGCCGAACAGGCGCCCGCCGACTCTCCGCTCGCGATGCTGCCCGTCGTCGCGCACGCCGAGCGCTATCGCGTGCTGGCCGGCGCCGGCAGCGAGTCCACCGACCCCGCCGCCTCCGGGCACTGGGTCGGACGCCGGGCCCGCCAGGTGATGAAGGCCGCCTTCGACTGGTGGCTGGAGTGGGAGCGCGAGGACCACCCCCGCCGCCACCTCGACCTCAACTTCCTCGCCCACGCCAAGTTCTGCGAGGGCCGGGGCGCCGAGGCCGCCGCCCTGTTCCACCGCATCGGCCCGCACGCCACCCCGGAGCCGTGGTCCTACCCGGACCGCGACCCGTACCAAGCCTTCCGTGCCGCCCGCGACAGCGCCCTCGGCACGGTGTGACCCCACCCACAAGAAGTCGAGAAACCCGAAAGGACGGCCCCGCGATGACGACGGGCAGTTCGAGCACCTCGAGCAGTTCGAACACGGGTAGACCCGCCACGGCCGGTGGCGCCATCAGCACCTTCAAGGGCCAGGACCGGGCCCTGCACGCGGGCCGGCTCGGCACGGGAGGTCTGCTGCTCTCCGTCCTCGCGGCGACCGCCCCCCTCATGGTGGTCGCGGGTGTCATGCCCACCACATTCGCGGTGATGGGCATCGTCGGACAGCCGCTGCTCTTCGTCATCCTCGGCGTGGTGCTGGTGCTCTTCAGCGTCGGGTACGCCGAGATGAGCCGCCACGTCCACAACGCGGGCGCCTTCTACGCCTACGTCGCCCGCGGTCTCGGCGGCACCGCCGGCGCCGGCGCCGCCGCGGTCGCGCTCGTCGCCTACAGCGCCCTGCAGTTCGGCATCTACGGCGTCTTCGGCTTCGAGGTCTCCGGGCTGTTCGCCACCTACGCCCACGTCGACGTCGCCTGGTGGATACCTGCGCTGATCGCCGTCCTCGCCGTCGGCGCGCTCTCCTGGCTGAAGATCGACGTCAACGCGCTCGTACTCGGCGTCCTCCTGGTCGTCGAGGTGGCGCTCGTCGTCATCTTCGACATCGCCGCCGTCGCCGACCCCGCCAAGGAGGGCCTCTCCCTGCACGCCTTCAACCCGGACACGCTCACCGGGGCGGGCGTCGGCACCGCGCTGTGCTTCTGCATCGCCGCCTTCACCGGCTTCGAACAGGCACCGGTGTACGCCGAGGAGACCAGCCGCCCGCACATCCTCGTCCCGCGCGTGATGTTCCTGGCGATCGGCTTCGTCGCCGTCTTCTTCGCACTCAGCTCCTGGGCGCTGACCATCGCCGCGGGCCCCTCCGGGATCGTCGGGGCGGCGCAGAAGCAGAGCGCCGGACTGCTGTTCTTCCTCACCGAGTCGCGTCTCGGGGGCGCCTTCACCGACGTCCTGCACGTCCTCTTCGTGACCGGCATGTTCGCGGCGCTGCTCAGCTTCCACAACGTCGTCGCGCGGTACGCCTTCGCCATGGGCCGCGAAGGGCTGCTGCCCTCCGCCTTCGGCCGGACCACCGGCACCAGCGGCGCGCCCGGCACCGGCTCGCTGCTGCAGACCGGCGTCTCCGCGATCGTGCTGATCGCGTTCGCCGTGACCGACGACAAGCCCATCGGCGACCCGACCGCGCCCGTGCTGCACCTGTTCACCTGGGCCGGCAACGTCGGCGCGCTCGGCGTCATCCTGCTGATGGCGGCGGCCTCGCTCTCCGTGATCGTCTTCTTCGCCCGCCGCGGCGCCGCCCGCGCCCAGGCCTGGCGCCTGGCCACCTCGGCGATCGCGGCCGTCGCCCTCCTGGTGATCGCGGGCTACACGGTCAAGGACTTCGACATCCTGGTCGGCGCCGGTCCCGACTCCGTGCTCAGCTGGCTGCTGCCCGCCCTGATCGCGGCCGCCCTGGTCGTCGGCCTGGTGCAGGGCCTGGTGCTGCGCTCCCGCAAACCCGAGGCGCACGCCCGTATCGGCCTGGGCAACGAGGCGTTCCAGCTGGACAAGGCGGCGGAGTCCACCCCCTGATCCGGCGCCTCGATCCGGAGCCCCGATCCGGGGCTCCTGTTCTGAGAAGCGTGTGAGAAGTGGTTACGGAAGTCTGACGAGCACCCGCTGCCGCTGGCCTCAAGGGGGTCGCGGGTGCTCGTATGGGTGTGTGAACCCTGAACAGTCCCCACGGCGGGGACCGGACCGGCCCCGGGAACGCCCGCCGGAGGACCCGGAAGCCTCCGGCGCGCCCATCGGCCGCCGGCTCCTGCTCGGCACGCTCGGACTCGGCGCCTTCGGCGTGCTGGCCGCGCCCACCCTGCAGCGCGGCCTGGAGTCCCTCTTCGCCGGCGACCCCACGGGGCTGACCGGCCTGCTCCCCAACGGCGGCGGTTTCCGCTACTACTCGGTGACCTCCTCGGTCCCGAACAAGGACGCGTCGAACTACCGCCTCACCATCGACGGCCTGGTCGACCACCCCCGCAGCTACACCCTGGCCGACCTCAAGGCCCTGCCGCAGACCCGGATCGTGCACGACGTCCAGTGCGTCACGGGCTGGCGGGTGCCCGGCACCCCCTTCGAAGGCGTACGGCTGTCCCATCTCCTGGACGCCGCCGGGGTCCAGACCAAGGGCCGCGCGATCCGCTTCACCTGCTTCGACGGGGCGTACACCGAGAGCCTCACGCTCCAGCAGGCCCGGCGCCCCGACATCCTGGTGGCCCACCGCATGCAGGACAAGCCACTCGGCCACAACCACGGCGGCCCGGTCCGCCTCTACGTCGCCCCCATGTACTTCTACAAGTCCGCCAAGTGGCTCTCCGGCATCACCGTCACCGAGGACGTCCGTCCCGGGTACTGGGAGGACCGTGGCTACGACGTGGACGCGTGGGTCGGCCGCTCGAACGGACGCGACGATGCACCCACGAGTTGACGACACCCCGACCCTCGCCGCGCCCGCGCCGCGCGTACGGCGCTTCAGCCACGCCGAGCGCTGGGTGCACCGCGTGACCGCCCTGCTGATGGGGATCTGCGTGGCGACGGCGGCGTGCCTGTACCTGCCGATGTTCGCCGAACTCGTCGGCCGCCGTGAGCTGGTGGTCAGGATCCACGAGTGGGCGGGCCTGATGCTCCCGGTACCGGCCCTGGCGGGCCTGGTCTCCCGCGCCTTCCGCGCGGACCTGGGCCGCCTCAACCGCTGGGGCCCGCACGACCGTACGTGGCTGCGCGCGGCGCTACGACGGGACCGGCGCCCTTCGTCCCGACCCGCGGCCAAGTTCAACGCGGGCCAGAAGACCTACGCCGCCTGGATCGCCGGCGCGACCCTGGTCATGCTCGCCACGGGGCTGCTGATGTGGTTCACCCACCTCACCCCTCTGATGTGGCGCACCTCGGCGACCTTCGTCCACGACTGGCTGGCGCTCACGATCGGTGTCGTCCTCGCGGGCCACATCGGCATGGCCCTCGGCGACCCGGAGGCCCGCCGCGGCCTGCGCACGGGCTCGGTGAGCCGTGAGTGGGCGGAGCGCGAGCATCCCCTCTGGCGGCCCTAGGCCGAGTCTGCCGGGGGTCCGCGGCCCCCGGCACACCCCTAGCCCTGCTCGACTAGCCCTGCTCGACCTCGAAGTCCAGCAGCACCTTGCACGAAAGGCTGCGGTCCGCGGCCAGGGTGAACGCCGACTCCGCCGCAGCGAGCGGGACCACCGCGCTGACCAGGGAGTCGAAGCGCGGCTCGGCCGCGAGCAGGACCAGCGCGTCGTCGAACTCCTCGTCGAAGCGGAACGCGCCCCGCAGCTCGATCTCCCGGCTCACCACCAGGTTCCCCGCGAAGGGGCTCTGGCCCGGCGGCAGCATGCCGAGCTGGACGACGACCCCGCCACGCCGCACCAGACGCAGGCAGGTGTCGAGGCCCGCGGCCACCCCGGACGCCTCGACGGCCACGTCGACCTCCGTCGGCCAGCTGGGATCGGCGGGATCGTCGGCCCGTACCACCGCGTCCGCGCCCGCCGCGACGGCGTACGACAACGCCTGCGGCAGCAGGTCCGTCACGGTCACCCGGGCCGCGCCCGCGGCCTTCGCGGCGGCCACCACGAGGCAGCCGATGGGCCCGGCCCCCGTCACCAGGACATGCCGGTCCTTCACCGCACCTGCCCGGCGGACGGCGTGCAGCGCCACCGACAGCGGCTCGGCGAGCGCGTC
>LRTP01000656.1 GCA_001550305.1 Streptomyces diastatochromogenes | reverse complement strand
CGGCCGTCGCGGTGCGCAGCGGGTGAATGCCCAGGACCGGACGCAGGTCGATCCGGCTGCGTTTGACGGTCTGCAGGAGCACCTGCCGAAGCACACGGTGCACGGCCAGCCGCCCCAGCGGGCCGGTCAGCCCGTCGTACGGGTCCGGGCCCGCCCAGTCGCGGGCGTCGGCCCACCGGAAGAGCCGGTCCGCCAGGGCGAGCACGTCCGTGGCCTCCAGCGGCGAGCCGAGGCGGTCCCCCGGGGCGTGGTGGTCGGGTCCGAAGCGGGCCCGGGGTGAGCGGTCGGTGGGGGGTCCGGGCGGCATGAGCCCTCCAGGGGGATCGCCGGTGCTGGTGGATGCGGGGGACATCAGCGGACGTCGTCGGAGCTGTCGGGCGCGGTGGCGGGTCGGGCGGTTGCTCAGTAGGCGCCCCTGCCCGCCACGACAGCGCCCACGGTCCGGCACAGCACCTCGAGGTCCCCCGACGGGGACCAGTTGTCCACGTACCTGAGGTCCAGGGCGACCGTCTCGTCCCAGGAGAGGTCCGAGCGGCCGCTGACCTGCCACAGGCCGGTGAGTCCCGGCTTGACGGCCAGTCGGCGCCGCTCCACCTCGTCGTATCCGGCGGCCTCGTCGGGCAGCGGCGGTCGTGGACCGACCAGGGACATGTGTCCCCGCACCACGTTGAACAGCTGGGGCAGTTCGTCCAGGGAGGAGCGGCGCAGCACCCGGCCGACGCGGGTGATCCGCGGATCACGGCGGATCTTGAACATGCGGCCGTCCTGCTCGTTGGTCCCGGTCAGCTGATGCCTCAGCCGTTCCGCGTCGACGACCATGGTGCGGAACTTGGCCATGGTGAACGGTTTTCCGTCGCGTCCGATGCGCGTCTGCCGGTGCACGGCGGGGCCCGGGGAGTCCATCCGTACGGCGAGGGCCACCGCCACGAACACCGGGGCGAGCATCACGATCAGCAGCGCCGCGCCCAGCCGGTCCGTCACCGACTTGAGCAGCGTCGCGACCCCCCGCCTCAGGGGCGGGGCCACGGCCAGCATGGTGAGCCCGGCCACGGAGAGGACGCCCACCCGGCGCCCGGCGACCTCGGTCAGACCCGGTACGACCACGAGCGGGCACTCCTCGCCGTGCAGGGCCCACGACAGCCTCCGCAGGCGTGTTCCGCTCAGGTACGGTCCCGGCACGACCAGGACCACGTCCGCGTGGAGCCGCCGGGCCGCATCCAGTACCGGGGCGGAGTCGGCCGACGGGTGCGGCGGTGCCTGCCGGCCGATACGGGTGGCGACCGGGGCCAGTGTGTGCGGGTCCTCGTCGCCGATCGGGCACACCCCGACGACGACGAACTCGTGGTCGGTCCGCTTCGCGAGGTGGCTCACCAGACCGTCGACGGCGTTGGCCTCCCCGATCACCAGGGCCCTGCGGACGGCCCGGCCGTCGCGGCGTCGGGCGACCAGGTGACGGTGGATCAGATTCCGTACGGCGGCGCTCGTCGGGGCGCAGGGCACCAGGGCGGTCAGCGCAAGGAGGAACGGGGACTCCTCGCCCGTCACGGCCCGTACCACCGCGAGCAGTCCGATCAGCACCAGCCAGTCCTGCACCGCGGGGCCGATGTTGTCGCGCTCACCGAGACGGCGCTCGCCGTAGCGGTCCCGTGCGCCGCGCACGAGCAGCCATGCCGCGCCCGCCACCATCGCGTAGGCCACGGCATGCGTGCCGCCGGCCAGCGCGAAGGCCAGATACACCGGTACGGCGGCGCAGGTCACGTCGCCGATGACGGCGACCGGCGCGTACCAGACGGGCTTGCCGGTGCGGCGGCCGGTCGGCGGCTGCTCCCGGACGACCTGTGCCCGCGCAGATCTTGCCACTGGTACGTGGGGCATCGTCTCCCCGAACAGCCACATTCGCCCTCCAAGAGCATCAAAAAAGGACTATCCGAGTGTGAACGGCTGTCCGGTGAACGGCAGGGCGCGACGCTGGGCTGCGGGCAACTCTCACCCGATGAGCAGAGCCGTATGCCTCGTGCATATGCAGGCGGCTCGGGCCGGGAGGCGTGAGGTCCCCGGGAGGGTCCTGACAAGGTCTGCGGGGCGGCCCGTCCGTCAGGCAGGGGCCAGCGTGACACGGAACATTCTGGGCCAGAACTTCCCGGTGATCAGGAACTGATGGGTGCCGGGGACCGCCGCGATACCGTTCAGCGCGGCCCCCGGGACGAGTTCGTCGTCGCGCAGCAGGCCCGAGGCGTCGATGCTCGCCGTCACCGCTCCGGTGACGGGATCGATGCGCACGATCCGGTCGGTGAACAGCACGTTCGCGTACACGGCGGCACCGACGCACTCCAACTCGTTCAGCTCCGTCACCGGCCGGCCCCCTTCGGTCACGGCGACCTCGCCCGTCTTCGCGAGCGACCCGGGGTCACGGAACGTCAGCCGTGACGAGCCGTCGCTGGTCACCAGCCGGTGCCGGGCCCGGTCGAGGCACACGCCCCAGCCGTCGTCCGGGTACGGGACGCGACGCAGTTCCTTGAGTGTCCTGGCGTCGCGCTCGATGGCGGTCCGGTTCCGCCAGGTGAGCTGCCACAGGGTTCGGCCGAGCACGGTGATGCCCTCACCGAACAAGGGTGCCGGGAGCGCCGTACGGACCGCGGGCCGCTTGCCCAAAGGCCCTGCCCGTACCGAGGACCGGCCGGAGATGCCGGTGCCTTCGTAGAGCGTGTCGCCGGCCATCTCGAGTCCCTGGGTGAACGCTCGCGGGTCGTGCGGAAAGGTCTTGAGCACCTTGACCCGCAGGTGCTCGACCCGGCGCGCGGCGACCCGCCGCCCACCCGCGGCCCCGCCCGCCGGATCGTCCGGGGCGTCCTGTCCCGTCGCGCACGACGCGAGCACCAGCACCCCCAGGAGCACCGCCCCGGTGCGGCGCAGGCGCTCAGACACGGCAGGCACCGCCCGGTTTCAGTGTGGCTCGCAGGGGCGTCACCAGTGACTGCCGCAGAAGGTCCGGGGCGCGGTCCGCGTGCGGCTCCAGCAGGTGCAGCACCAGCGTGCGGCTGGAGTGGGCGGGCAGCTCCAGGTCCAGCGTGTACACGGAGTGGCCGCGTTCGACGCCGGGCGCGAGCTGTGCCGGGCGGCCGTCCAGGGTGGCGCCGGTCAGGGTGGCGCCGACGCCCGCGTAGTACGACACCAGGAGCCGGTTGTCGCCCGGCCGGGTGCGGTAGGGCGGGGAGTCCTCCCGCAAGGTGACGTAACCGGGCAGCCCGGAGACGGGGGCCCGGTTGGTCAGGGTCACGGTCGCGGTGACCGGGCGGTCGCCGTAGGAGCAGCCGTTCGCCTCCCAGACCAGGCGCCGGTCGAGGTAGTAGTCCAGTTTGGAGCCGGCCGCGTTGTTCACCACCAGCCCCGCGAAGGGGCCGGGAGTCTCCGGGAGCGCGCCCGAGTAGGAGCGCGGCTCGATGAGACGTTGCTCCGCCGCGTGCGCGCTCCACACCTTCAGCCGTCCGTCCCGCTGGGCGTCGTTCAGGGCGACGAGCAGGGCGGGCAGCCGGCGCATGTCGCCGGTCGCGGAGATCAGGGGCCCGGCGGCGGCGCGGGCCGCCTCGACGAAGAACGCCTTGCGCCGGGCGACGTCGCCGTACATCGCGTAGCTGGCCCGTTCGGTGAGGTCCACGACGTTGTCGGCGGTGAGCTCGGTACCGCCCGTCATGCGGGCCGGGCCGGTGACGCGCAGCAGACGGCTCAGCGTCGCGGGATCGACGGCGAACACGCCGTCCACGCGTTCGCCGGTGTGTTCGCGCCACGCCGTGGCCCAGATGCGGGCCGCGTAGGGGAAGTGCGGGCTCATGTTGGAGTTGGCCCACACGCGGGTGGGCTCGCTGCCCTGGTAGCGGGCCGTGAAGTCGGCACCCAGGTCGAGGTCCGTCTTCGCCGTGGCCATCTCGGTGTTGTTGCCGAAGCGCTCGAAGGACAGATGACCTTGGTCGGCCGACAGCACGGCGAAAGCCCCCGGAACGCCCCCGGTACCGCGCGCCTCGGCGATGTTCTGGAACGCGAGGAAATAGCGCCGTTCCCCTTGAGTGCCGAGCAGGGGCGGCAGGACGCGAGCCGCCAGGGAGGCGTCGGTCATCACCGGACCGAGGCGGTCGATCTGCCGCGCGAGCCCGGCCCGGGCCCGGTCGGCCGCCGGCAACCAGGTGGACCGGGGCAGCCCGTGCACCTCGGCCTGCACCTCGGCCGCGGCGCGGGCGGCCCGGACGACTTCCGGCGCGTGCTTCTGCAGGGTCATCAGGGCCTCGGACATCCCGTCACCGAGGCCGTCCGGCGTGGCCGGTGGCAGGGCTCGCACCAGCGGGGACAGCACATCGCCGGCCAGCCGGTCGGCCGCGTACGCGGCCCCGCGCACGGTCCTGACCGG
>LRTP01000655.1 GCA_001550305.1 Streptomyces diastatochromogenes | reverse complement strand
GTGCGGTAATCGCGGGCGGGCAGCGAAACCGACCGCTCGACCCGCTCCCGCGTATACACCTTGGCGGGACGGCCCGCCCCCGGCCCCGAGCGGCCCGTCGGGCGGCGGCTGCCGCTCTCCAGCAGCCCGGCCTCGGCCAGCCTGTCCAGATGGTGCGCAGCGAGCGTGCGCGCCACCCCGGCCGCCTCGGCAGCCTCGTTGCGGCCTACCTCGCGGCCCTGCGCCGCCACGTACTCGTACAGACGACGCCGCACCGGATCCTGCAACGCCGCAATCGCCTCGATGTCCTCCACCCGGCCATTCTAGGAACAACACAGGTTGGAGATAGAACGGCGGGACCCGACCACACCGGCTCTGGACCCGTCGAGCTCGCCGGCCGCTTTGAGTTCGGCAAGCAGGGTGCCGGCAGCTGGTTGAAGACTCCGACCAGCTGCCGGCGGTCCAGGCGTCGGGGATGAGCGCGTTGCGGAAGCGGCGTGGGCGCTGAAGAAGGCTCAGTCGATCAGTTCGGCGGCCCGTTCGGCGATGGCGTAGACGGTCGCGTTGGTGTTGGCCGAGGGGATGGACGGCATCACCGAGGCATCGGCGACCCGCAGTCCGGCTATTCCGTGCACGCGAAGGTTCGCAGGGTCGACGACGGCAACGGCGTCGGTTCCCATGCGGCAGGTGCCGGTGAAGTGGAAGTAGGGGCCGGTGGCCTTGCGGATGAACTCGTCCACGGATTCGCCGCTCGTCCCGGAGCCCGGCACCGCTTCCTGCTTGCGCCAGTCGGCGAACGCGTCGGCCTCCCCGATGCGGCGTGCCAGGGCCAGGCCCTTGCGCATGATCTCCAGATCACGGTCGTCGCTCAGGTAGCCGGGGTCGACGACGGGAGCGCTGCCGGGATTGGCGTCCGCCAGGCGCACGGTGCCGCTGCTGTGCGGAGCCATCGCGGAGAAAACAACGGAGTAGCCGTTGGCCGGCGGCTGACCCCACGCCGACGGGAGCGGTGCGGCGACGACGTAGACCTGAAGGTCCGGCCGGGCCGCGGCGGGGTCGCTGTACAGCAGGCCCATCATTTCAGCCGGCGGGTTGGCAGGAACGAACGGTACGGGCCGGAGGGCCTCGTACACCACGCCCGCCATCGGATGGTCCTGCAGATGGGAGCCCACTCCCGGCAGGTCGGCGACGACGTCGACACCGTGTTCCTCAAGGTGTTGTGCCGGGCCGATCCCTGACAGCATCAGGAGGTGTGCGGAACCGATGGCTCCCGCGGTCAGTACGACCTCGGCGCCATCGACGGACAGGTGCTCCCCACCGATGGTGTACTCGACGCCGGTGCAGCGGCCCGCGGTGGTGCGCAGCCGCTGCACGGTCGCGTCCGTGACGACGTCCAGGTTCCGCCGGCCGAGGAACGGACGGATGTAGGCGTCGGCCGCGCTCTGGCGGGCGCCGCCGGGCAGATTCATGTCACTCCACCCGAACCCCGTCTCCAGCCCGCTGCCGATGTCATCGGCGCGTGCGAACCCAGCCTCCACCGCGGCGTCGACGCCCGCCGTGGCCAGGGGATGGGGTTCCGGGACCGGGGCGACCACGACCGGCCCGTCCGTGCCCCGCACGGAGGCATTACGGCTGCGAGTGCTCTCGCTGCGGCGGAAATAGGGCAGCAGTTCGTCGAAACCCCACCCTGGAGCACCGAGGCCGGGCCATTCGTCGTAACCGGAGCGGTGCCCCCGCAGGTGGTACAGGCCGTTGATGCTCGACGATCCACCGAGCGCTTTGCCGCGCAACACGTCAGCGACCCTGCCTGTACCGGCCTGCACGGTCGAGGCGCCCAGCCAGAGGGATGACGGGTCGAACCCCAGGAAGCCCCAAGGGGATGCCATCGTCTCGGTTGCGTCCCGGGCTCCGGCCTCAAGCAGCAACACCCGCACGCCGGGGCGTTCCGAAAGCCGGGAGGCAATCACGCATCCCGCTGTCCCCGCTCCCACCACGACATAGTCATAAGGACTCTTGCCCATCATGTCTCCGCTTTCCACGGCAGCCTTGTCCGACCACCGGATTTCAGAAAATCGGCTCCTCGACGATCAAGGAGCCGATTGTGCTTATGTGCTAAAGGGGTCTAAAAGTGAGGATGGCTGTCTTCGCGTCAGCCCTATGGGCCGCCCAGCCGCGTCCGGGCTCAGTGCGCGGAAGGAGTGGAACCGGCTGATCAGCAGCATGCGGGATCCAGTGGAGCACGGCTGTCCGGATGGAGGCCCGCCACGCGCCCCTGCTGGTGCGGGCGTTGCTGGTGCTGACGGACACCGAGGTGACCCGGTGACAAACGATCACCTTGACCCGGCGGCACTGGGCACTCCCGATCCGCACACGGCCGATCACCCCGTTGGGGCTGTCCATGTCGGCGCCGGTACCTGCGATGACGGCCACGCGGCCGGAATTCTCTTGGTTCATGAGTTTCTCGTCTTTGATGTTTACCCGTCCAGGAACAGCCCGGGTGTTCCCTCTGCCCTCGAAGCTTAGGAAAACCGACACAGCTCGCACTTGAACCACCGCGACGCCCGTTCGGAACCTGAGCGCCATAAGGCAACGTTGGAGCGCGCCGGGCCGGGCTCACGGTGGAGTACATCGACGAGCGGCCCGACGAACCGGCGCTGTGGAGGCGCTTCTACCGGCTGTGGCAGCCACACGAAGCGGTGCTGCGCCGGGAGCTCGGTGACGACCCGGCGGCGCGGGAGGCCGGGCTGGTCCGGCCCCGGTTGGTGACGCACGAGGCCTTGGCCGTGACGCTGAGGAGGCCTTCGGGTGGCGGATAGGGTCACCGGGGTCAGGGCTCGGGAGGTGGACGCGGTGTCGGGTGGCGCGAGTTGCGGTGCTCTCCGCAGGGTCGTTGTCGTGGTACGAGACAGGTGAGCCGACGGGAGTTCCTTTCCGGGCCCCTGGGAAGGGGCGAGAGTGGATCTTTCCTTTGTACTGTCTGGGCTGCCCGACCTGGAGGGCAGCATCCGCGCGGTGATCCGCCGCGAGTAGCCGGCGACCATGACCAGCACCGGCGGCCGCCCGACCTGGCCGAAGCCCAGCGGGATGTGAGCGGGCGGGAACCACAGGTCGCACCGGCCCATCTCGCCCGGCTCATAGACCGTCCGCGAGGCCGGATCCGCGGCCCGATAGGCCGGCCGCAAATCCCGGATCCGGTCCTTGACCACGGTCAGGCCGCGGTTCCAGCCGATCCGCTGAGGGATCACCGTCGCCGGCATCTCCGGCCACTGCTCGAGCAGTTCACGGATCTGCGGCTCAACCGCATCCACGAGCGAACCCTTCGGTGCCCGCTGGTACTTCGGCGGCGCGTCGTCCGCAATCGCCCTGCGGACGGCGCTCCTCGAGATCCCCAACTTCCTCGCGATGGCCCGCACCGGCATCTGTTCGGCCCTGTGAAGTCGGCGGATCTCCGCCCAGTCCTCCACGCTGATCACCACTCCTCCCGGCCTGACTCAACGAGCCAGACCCCTTGGAGGGGGTCATCTTTCGCGTGCCGCCGACGCGCGTGCCGCCAAGGAAGCCCGCGGACTGCCGACCGGACGGCGCTCCGCGAGATCCGGCGTGCTCCGCAAGGTCCGGCTGGGCGACATCACAGTTGCCCTGCACCGATACCTCAGTAGTCGCTGAGCTTCACGCGGCGTTGTCCAGACCGACGAACACCTTCGCGATACGCCACTCGCCTTCGGCATGCTGCTGAGTGAACGTGTAGAAGCCCGTGGCGATCACGGTCGCGCTCCCGCCCACGTTCGACGTCAGCATCAGGTAGGCCCACACCACTGCCGTGTCGGCGTCCGCACGGCGGAAGACCATGTTGATCAGGTTGTGCCTTCGCTGATCGGTTTGCGCTTCCGTTGCATCTCGCACCAGGTCGAGAATCGCCGCGCGTCCGACGAAGGGGCCCTGCTCGACCTCACCGGCGATGTTGACCGTCCAGGTGGCGTCTTCGGTCAGAACGCCCGCCAACGTCACCAGATCTCCGTGATCCAGGGCGAAGGCGTAGCGTGCCAGCGTCTGCTGGACGGCGAGCCGCTCCGCAGGGTCGAGATCCACCTCTCCCGCCGGCGTTGTGTTGAGGTGGCTGCTGCCCCAGCCGAAAGCCGCAGTTGTCGTCATATCAAGCCTCGCTCGTGCTCGGTTGTCGGGTGAAAGGTCAGGCGCGCACAGCGACAGCGGCCATCTGGTGTGGCCGGGAGGACGGAGGACGTGACATGTGCGGTGCGCCGCCTTGCGACCGACCGCTCCACCGTCAGGGCGCCGGACCGCTGCCGCTGGCGACGGTGATGTGCCGGCCAGTGATGTCGCCCTTCCGCCGGCATCAGGAATGCGACCGTCTCGGCGATCTCCTGCGGCGAACCGAGCCGACCGCACGGGTCGGCTCGGTT
>LRTP01000654.1 GCA_001550305.1 Streptomyces diastatochromogenes | reverse complement strand
CGTCGGCGCACGCGCGCCCGCCGCCGCGCCCGCCGTCAGTCCGCGGGCGCACACGGTGAGTATCGACGGCTACTCGTTCCTCGTCGACGGCAAGCGGACCTACCTGTGGTCCGGCGAGTTCCACTACTTCCGGCTCCCGAGCCCGGACCTGTGGCGCGACATCTTCCAGAAGATGAAGGCCGCAGGCTTCAACTCCACGTCGTTGTACTTCGACTGGGGATACCACTCGCCGAAGCCGGGTGTGTACGACTTCAGCGGGGTGCGTGACGTCGACAAGCTGCTCGACATGGCCGAGGAGGCCGGGCTCTACGTCATCGCCCGCCCGGCGCCGTACATCAACGCGGAGGTCGACAGCGGGGGCCTGCCCGGCTGGCTGACCACCAAGGCGGGGAACAACCGCAGTGACGATCCGCGGTTCCTGAAGTACGCGGACGAATGGCTGACCCAGATCGACCGGATCATCGCCCGCCACCAACTGACCAACGGGACCGGCTCCGTCATCGCCTACCAGGTCGAGAACGAGTACTACAACGGCTCGGCCGCCGGCCGCTCCTACATGCAGCACCTGGAGGACAAGGCCCGCGCCGACGGTATCACCGTGCCGCTGACCGGCAACAACAACGGCACCTTCAACTCCGGTGCCGGCGCCCTGGACGTCGACGGCCCCGACTCCTACCCGCAGGGCTTCGACTGCTCGAACCCCTCGAAGTGGAACGGCGTTCCAGACATCAGCTACGACCACCCCGCCGGCAGGCCGTTGTACTCGCCGGAGTTCCAGGGCGGCGCCTTCGACCCCTGGGGCGGGCCGGGCTACGACAAGTGCGCCCAGCTGATCAACGACCAGTTCGCCAACGTGTTCTACAAGCAGAACATAGCCGTCGGCGCCACCGCGCAGAGCTTCTACATGACCTACGGCGGCACCAACTGGGGCTGGCTGGGCATGCCGCAGAATTACACGTCCTACGACTACGGCGCCGCGATCCGCGAGAACCGCCAGCTCGACCCGAAGTACGACGAGGACAAGCTGATCGGGTACTTCACACAGTCGGTCGCACCGCTGACCAAGACCGAGACGATCAGGGCCACACCGCCCGACGACTCCGCGGTCGTCGACACCGCCCGGATGAACCCCGACACAAGGACGCAGTTCCACGTCCTGCGGCACGGCAACTCCACGTCCACCGCGGTCGACAAGACCCACATCGCGGTGGACTTCAACGCCCAGCCCTCCGCCGACACCACCTACACCTGGGACGACCCCGACTCCGCGCTGCAGTACACCGGTTCGTGGTCGCACGTGGCCGACCAGAGCTACACCGGCGGCGACTACAAGCACACCGAGTCCTTCTCCAACAAGGCCGGTGACTCGGTCACCGTACCCTTCGACGGCACCGCGATCCGCTGGATCGGCTCGAAGACCAACAACCACGGCAATGCCGACGTCTACCTCGACGGCACCAAGGTCGCGACGGTCGACGACTCCGGCAGCGAGAACCAGGCAGTGGTCTTCCAGAAGACCGGCCTGCCGGACGGAGCGCACACCCTGAAGATCGTCGTCGACGGCAGTCACAGCTCGGGCTCCACCGATGACTACGTGGCCATCGACGCCATCGACGTGCCGACGGGTACCGCCGCCGCGGAGCCGACCTACCCGGTCGTGCCCCAGCAGCCGGGCACCGCGATCACGCTCGACGGACGCGACTCACACGTGATCGTGGCTAACTACCGGCTCGGCGACTCGCAGTTGCAGTACTCGACCTCGGAGATCATGACCAGCGCGACCATCGGTGACCGGGACGTCGCCGTGCTCTACGGCGATGCGGGCAGCGACGGCGAGACCGTGCTGCGCTATGCCTCCAAGCCGACGGTGACCTCCAGCGGCGGCCCGGTCACGACAACCTGGGACGCGACCACCGGCGACCTTCGGCTGAACTACACGCACAAGGACCTGATCCGCGTCAGCATCACCGGCAGCGGACAGCGCCCGCTCGAACTGCTCGTCGGCGACAAGGCCACGGCCAAGACCTTCTGGCGTGAGGACACAGCGGCCGGCCCTGTCCTCGTGCGCGGCAGCCACCTGCTGCGGACGGCTACCAGCCTGCATGGCGGCCGCACCCTGGCACTCACCGGCGACAACGCCGACGACAAGAACATCGAGGTGTTCACCTCCGCCGACCACATCACCTGGAACGGCCGGATCGTCGACACCGGGGCCGACGGCACGGGGAGCCTCACCGGGAAGATCCCGACGGCAGCCCCGGTACACCTGCCGGCACTCACCAACTGGAAGCACAGCGAGGAGTCGCCCGAAGCGGCCCCCGGATTCGACGACACCAGCTGGCAGGTGGCCGACAAGACGACCACCAACAGCGTCTCCGGCGTCAACGCGCCGCCGGTGCTCTACGCGGACGACTACGGCTTCCACACCGGCAACACGTGGTATCGCGGCCGCTTCCACGCCACCGGCAAGGAGACCGGCGTCCGCCTGGTCTCGGACTCCGGCGGAGGGGCGCAGGCGTTCTCCGCCTGGCTCAACGGCACCTTCCTGGGCAGCTCCACCACCGGCAGCGCCGCCTTCACTTTCCCGGCCGGTGTGCTCAAGTCCAAGGGTGACAACGTCATTTCCGTGCTCACCGTGAACATGGGTCACGAGGAGGACTACAACTCGACCAACGGCAACAAGACAGCCCGAGGACTGACGAGCGCCTCCGTCGTTGGGGCACCGCTGACCGCCGTCACCTGGCGGCTGCAGGGCGTACGCGGCGGCGAGGACCTGCAGGACACGGTGCGCGGGCCGCTCTCGACGGGCGGTCTGTACGGCGAGCGGGCCGGCTGGTCCCTGCCCGGTTACCCGGACGGCAAGTGGAAGAAGACGTCCCTTCCGACGACCGACACCCGTCCCGGGGTCTCCTGGTACCGCTCCGACGTCGCCCTGGACCTGCCGCACGGCCAGGACACGTCGCTCGGGCTGACGTTCACCGACGACCCGTCACGCAAGTACCGGGCCACGATCTTCGTGAACGGCTGGCAGGTCGGCAACTACGTCAACTACCTCGGGCCGCAGCACACGTTCCCGGTGCCGAACGGGATCCTGAACCCGAACGGCCGCAACAGCATCGCCATTGCCGTATGGAACCTGGACGGCAGCACCGGCGGCCTCGGCAAGGTGTCGCTCACCAACTACGGCAGCTACGCCTCGTCCCTGCACGTCGCGCAGAACGACAGCCCCCGCTACGACGCCCACACGTACGCGATGCCGAAGCGGCCGGGGGCGGACGTCACCCTGGACGTGCCCGACACCGCCCAGTCGGGACGGGCTTTCACGGCCGAGGCGACGGTGCGGGTGCCGAAGGACAAACCGTCCGCCGCCCGGCTGACGGCCTCGCTCTCCGCGCCCGACGGCTGGGACGTGAGCGCCGCGAGCCCCGCGTCGGTCGAGCGCCTGCAACCCGGCCAGTCGGCCACCTTCACCTGGAAGGTCCAACCGCAGACGGGGAACCTGCCGTCCGCCTCGGCACTCACCGCGACAGTCCACTACCTGCAGAACGGACGGCAGGCCACCGGCACGGACGAGCGCATCGTCGGCGCGATACCGCCTGCTCCACCGGCCGGGAAGAACGCAGTGAGCGACCTGCCGTTCTTCTCGTCCACCAACGGGTGGGGTCCGGTCGAGCGTGACACCAGCGTCGGCGAGCAGGCAGCCGGCGACGGCCGTCCGATCAGCATCGCCGGCGCGAGCTACGCCAAGGGCCTGGGCACCAACGCGGACAGCGACATCGAGCTCTATCTCGCAGGGAACTGCTCGCGGTTGACGGCCGAGGTCGGTGTGGACGACGAGACCAGCGGCGCGGGAACAGTGACGTTCTCCGTGACGGCCGACGGCAAGACATTGGTGACCACGCCGACGATCCACGGCAAACAAGCTGCCGTGCCGATCGACGTGGACGTCAGTGGCGCCCAGGTGATCGACCTCAAGGTCGGCGACGGCGGCGACGGCAACGGCAACGACCATGGTGACTGGGGGCTGCCCATGCTGGCGTGTGGGTAGTGCCTGTCGCGCAAGCCCGGCTTCGACGGCGCAACAGAATCAAGCAGATCCTGAGCGCCGATCGCGGGAGGTGAGTGATCCGCGGGGGAGGTGGTTTTGGGAGTGGACACGCACCGGGATGTGCATGTGGCTGCGGTGCTCTCCGTGATGGGGACAGTCCTTGCCACCGACGAGTTCCCGGCCACCGCGGCGGGGTACCGAGCTCTGCTGAAGTGGGCCAGGAAGTCGGGAGCTGTGAGGCGGGCCGGGGCGGAGGGGACCGGCTCCTATGGGGCGTCCCGGTACTACAGCCGGAGATCTTGTGACGGGGTCCGTGTGCCGTCGTTGACCGGGCATGATGCTGGATGTGACGGCTGAGCTGATAGCCGAGTGGCTTG